>DATBIK010000001.1:0-22559 GCA_036556985.1 Candidatus Limnocylindria bacterium
TCGCAGGTCTCCCTTCCGCCAGGCGTAGAGCTCGCCGAACATGAGGATCGCAAGGAACACGCCAATGGCGATGATCCCCGGCAGCTCCACCGCGCGGACGGTGATCGCCCACAGGTAGACGAAGATGATCTCGACGTCGAAGGCCACGAAGAGCAGGGCGTACAGGTAGAAGGCCAGCCCGAACCGGCTCCACGTGTCCCCGATGGTGTCGATCCCGCTCTCGTACGGCAGGCCCTTCTGTGGGCGCCGCCGCCGGTGCGTCACCAGCCAGGAGAACAGGATCGTGCCGAAGACGAAGGTCGTGGCCGCGAACCCGAACCCGAGGACGTAGATCAAGCCGGTCTGATCCATGTCAGCTCCGAGTCATCTCCCGATGGTGGTGCCGCGTCGCGGACCGAAGGCCGTCGTGCCGATCGCCCGCGCGCCTGGAGGCGTGATGTTGGTCTCGTTCCGCGCTCGGCACGCGCTCACGCGAGAGTGCCTGCCGCTCGCCTCACCAGTCTAGCAGGGGCGTTCGGCACGTTCCGGATCCGGTACTGCCCGGCTCGGAGGGATTTCAGCGTCAGGCAACTCGCGGAGAAGGTGAGGCTGAATCCGGGCTCTGGGTGGCACGCATTTGTCGGCATCGGTGAATCTGGGACGTTGAAGGCGGTCTGACTGTCCGTTAGTTATCCCAGGCTGAAGTTGGCGCCTGGATCGGGGCTGGGTAGGCCACCTAATGGCCGAGCCAGGCGGCCTCGACCAGGATGCGCAGCCCGTCGCTGACGAGGGCATGCCCACCGAGCAGGACCGGTACCGATGCCTCCGCCGCCGCCGCCGTGAGCTCCGCCAGCCAGGGCGTGCTCACGCGCCCGCGGTCCGCGAAGTCGGAGGCGAATCGCTCCTCCTCCGGCGGCCAGGCCGCCGCGTCGGAGGAGCCGGCCAGCGCCGCCATGATGACCCGCGTGTCCAGGATCACCGCGTCCCCGAGCGAGGCCAGCTGGCGGACCAGGTCGCCGGGACCCAGCCGCTCGACCCACGCGGCGAGCAGTGAGCGGGGGCGCGCGTCGCGAGCCGAGCGCATGCCGCGCTCCTCGACGAAGGCCCGGACCCGGCACGCGGTCTCCGTCTCGAGATATGCCAGCGCGGCCGCCGGGGCGCGCCCCGCCACCACGAGCTCGCCGGCGCGATCGCGGATCACCGCGCCGAGCGCATCGAGGTGCGGCACCTCCAAACGCCGGCCGCCGGGGAGCGTCGCCATCTCCAGGAAGCCGGCGACCACGCCATCACGGGGTCGGGCGTGCGGAAGCCGCGTCGCCAGCCGGAGCAGCGCGAGATCCATCGGCGTGTCCACGTCGAAGCGCGACCATGGCCGCCCGGTGAGGTCGCGGGAGGCGAAGCCGGCGGCTCCCAGGGCGCGCACCGCCCCGTTGTCCGTGTCGCATGCCTCGAGGGCAGCGAGGGCGCGCTCGAGCCGCTCGCGATTCCCGGCGACAACGAACGCGTCGGCCGAGTAGCGGTTGTTGGCGGTCACCTCGCCAGCCACCGGCGACAGCAGGTCGTCCAGCGAAACGTCGTCGACGAGCGCCAGCGCGCCGGCGCCGACGTACCCGATCGCGTCCAGGGTGGCTCCCCTGCTGAAGGCCTCGAGCAGCGCTGAGCGCGCCGCCGCGCTGAACCAGCGTCCCCACCCGAACGGCTCGCCGGCCGGAGGCGACACCGGGACGAGTGGCGCCACCGCGGCGCCCAGCGCCCCGAGCCGGCGGGACATCTCCGCTGCGAGCAGCGCCTGACCCGAGCGCGCGACCGCCGCATACGTCCCGAATGGCGGCTGGGCGCCGGCGGACGGGTCGACGACCAGGATCAGCGGCGCCGGCCGGCCCGCCTCAGCCATCGCCGATGAGCCGGTGCAGCTGCTCGAGGTGCATGAGGTCGTGAACGCCGGCGAAGAGGAGCCACTCCCCGCAGCGCAGCCGCCCGACGAGGGGGTGCTCCAGCGGGCAAGGCTCGGCCTCGTGGCCGGCGATCGCCGCGGCGGAGGCGGCCATCGCGCGGCGCGACTTGTCGAGGTAGGTGAGGAGAAGCTCGCGCGATGCGGCCGCCGGCCCGGGAATGCCGGGCCTGACGACCGGTGCCTCCTCTGGCCACTCCCCGCGGGATGCGAGCGCGCCGGCATGCACCAGCCAGCGGCGCGCGGCGGTGGTGTGGGCGAAGGCCTGGGCCACGTTCCAGTCCTCCTCGCCGCCGGGCGCGCGGAGCATGGCGTCGGTGCAGCCAGCGAGCGCGTCGGCGAGGGCGTCGGCCACGCAATCCTGCTGGGCGAGGACTGCGGGAGCTGTCCCCGGACCGGCGCGGCGGCGGAGCTCGCGGCGGAAGACCATCGGTCCGTCGTCGATGGCGCGCCACACGGCGACGACGTCAGGCGCGCGGCGCTCGAGGGCCTCCAGCCAGGGAGGCGGAGGCATCGGTCCCGCCCTAGAGGCGCTCGAAGCGCTCGACCGGGAGCACGAAGACGGTGGCGCCGCCGACCTCGACCTCGACCGGGTAGGGCATGTAGAACTCGCCGGGCTCCATGATCGGGGGCATGGGGTTCACGAACTGGCGGCGCGCGTGGCAGTTGGCGCTGATGAGCTCCAGCACGGCGTCGACCTGGTCGTCCTCGATCCCGACCAGGATCGTGGCATTGCCCTGCTTGAGGAAGCCGCCCGAGGAATGGAGGCGGGTCGCCCGGAACTCGCGTTCGAGGAGGGCGTCCACGAGCGTGCCGGCGTCCTCGTTGTGCACGATCGCGGTGACGAGCTTCATCGGGGCGGCTCCTCGTCTGGCGTGGGCATCCTCGATTATGCCGCACCGCGGGCCGAAGGGAGGCACGGATTCATGACCGATGGACCGATACAACCGCACGCCGCCGGCGCATGCTCGACGACACAATTCAGAATTCGAGGGATCAAGCGGTGAGCATCCAGACGCGCCACGCGGCGCGGCCGGGGGGCATCGTGGCCGCCACCTGGATCATCGGCCTGGGGGTCGTCTTCCTGCTCCAGCAGCTCCTCGAGCTGAGCTGGGGCGAGGCCTGGCCGATGTTCGTCATCCTGGCCGGCGTCGGCGGTCTCGTCGGCGTGGTCGTCGGCTTCCGCGGGATGCGGAGCCCGTTCGCGGCGCTCGCCTGGCCGGTGGGGCTGCTCGTCGTCGGCGCGCTGCTCCTGCTGAGCACGACGGGATCGCTGGGCGTGGAGCCGGGCGAGCTCGTGGCGCGCTGGTGGCCGGTGGCGATCATCGCGTGGGGCGCCTGGCTCCTGCTCGCCGCGCTCATCCCGGGACGGAGGATCGGCATGGAGACCATGGAGCTGCCGCTGGCCGGGAGTGGCCCGGTGGCGGTGCGGATCAGGTTCGGCGGCGGCGAGCTGAAGGTGCGCCCGGGGCGACCATCGACGATCAGCGGCGAGTTCGCGGGGGTCGAGGGCAAGGTGCGGCAGGAGGCGGGACGGGTGGAGATCGAGCCTGAGTCGCCGACCGCGTGGCCGTTCTGGGACCGCACCCCGTCGTGGGCGATCGGGCTGCCCGAGGACGTTCCGCTCAGCCTCCAGGTGGAGTCCGGCGCCACGAAGACGCTCCTCGACCTGGTGCCGCTGCAGGTCTCGTCGCTGCGCATCTCGACCGGTGCGAGCGATACGCGGGTGCGGCTGCCGGCCCGCGGCCCCATCTCGGTGCGCGCCGACAGCGGGGCCGCCTCGCTCGTGTTCGAGGTGCCCGACGGCGTGGCCGTCCGGGTCCACGGCACGATGGCGCTCGGCAGCCTCCAGGTCGACGAAACGCGCTTCCCGCGCGCCGGCCGCGCCTGGGAGTCCCCCGGCTACGCGACGGCCGAGAACCGCGCCGAGATCGAGGTGCAGGGGGGCGTCGGCTCGGTGCGCGTCCTGGCCGGCGCGGCGGTCCCGGCGTAGCTCTCACCCCCCGGCCGCCACCCGGGGCGCGGGTACGGTCGTGCCGTTGCCCGGTGATCGGCCCGCTGGTACCCGTGGTGTGGGTGACCGCGTGGGGATCAGGCCGTTCCAGCCCGTCCGTACCCACCCACTGGGCAAGGGCCGTGCGGCGAACCCTCAGCTGCCGAAGAGGAGCGGCTCCACCGCGGCGCGGACGAGCCCGTCGGTGGCCTCGACCGACCCGCTGCCGTCGATGACCTGGAAGCGCTCCGGCTCGGCGGCGGCCAGGTCGAGGTAGGCGGCGCGCACCTTCTCGAAGAACTCGACGGCGAGCGTGTCCTCGAAGCGGTTCCACTCGCCGCGCCGCTTGCGGCCGAGGCCCACCTCCACAGGCACGTCGATGAGGATGGTCAGGTCCGGCACGGTGTCGTACGTCGCGAAGCGTTGGAGCCAGCGCATCTGCTCCGGGTCGTTGCCGTAGCCGGCGCCCTGGTAGGCGAGCGAGGAGTCCAGGTAGCGGGCGCAGACCACGTGCTGGCCCCGCTCCAGCGCCGGGAGGATGAGACGCGCGGTGTGCTGCGCGCGGGCAGCGGCGTAGAGCAGGGCATCGGCGCGGACGTCCAGGTCGTCGGAAACGTCGCGCAGGTGAAGCACGAGGCGCCGCACCTCCTCGCCGAGCGGCGTGCCGCCGGGCTCCGCGGTGAGCACCACCTCCTCGCCGCGACCGCGCAGCCAGTCGGCGAGGTGGCGCGCGGCGGTCGTCTTGCCGCTTCCCTCCGAGCCCTCGAGCGTGATGAACCGGCCGCGGCCGGTCACCGCCAGGCGCGTCCTTCGTCCGGCATCAGCTCCACGCGCCGGTTCGGCTCCGCACCGCGGGAGCGCGACATGAGGTTGTTGCGCTCCGCCATCTGGTGCTGCAGGCGCCGGACGTAGGCATTCTGCGGGAGCAGCTCCATCGGCCTGCCGGAGGCCTGGACCAGCCCGATCGCCTCAGCGGTCTCGCGCAGGGCGGCCTCCGACGGATCGGCCTCCAGGTCGAACAGCGAGGCGAGCATGTTCTGCATCTGCAGGATCGTGTTCGTCTTCAGGACGTAGATCGGGATGCCGTTCGACTCCGCGTCGCGCAGCGAGGACGGCTTACGGCGGTAGTAGTTGCGCAGGGTGACGACCGCGTCCGCCTCGTCCATCTCGCGGGCCATGGTGACCGGCACGCCGAGCTCGCGGACCGCCTGCTCCAGGCGCTTGCGGCTGACCCCGAAGGCGAACAGGCTCATGGGCCGATGGTTTCGCCCGCCGCCGGGCGCCGGCGGGCGACTGGCGCCCACCTGGCGGTCCACCCCGCCCGATGGCGAGGCTTGCTCGGAAGACTGATCCCACGCGTCGGGCGTGTCGACGCGCTCGCCGCTCAGCCGCTCGCCGGGAAGGGTGCGGCCGCCGCGTGTCGTCCGGCCGGGGAGCGGCCGCAGCCCGCTGCCCCCGAAGCTGCCCGCCCCGCCGCCGCGGCCGCGGGAGAAGGCGCCGAAGCCGCCGGTCGGCTCGAGGGGTGCGAAGGCCGGGTTGCCGGCCGCCGTCTCGCTGATCTGGTAGTCGTACTTCGTGGCGGCCTGGAGCTGCCCGTTCTCGCGCCAGCGCTGCTCGGGCGGCACCATGTGGCCGCGCAGGATGGCATCAACCGTTTCCGCCACGTTCCGGTGCACGATGACCCGGTCGCGCTCCACGATTTCGACGAGCACGTCGAACGTGGGCGGCGCCTTGCGCTCGAGAACGGTCTTCTGGGTCCCGCGCCGCCGGGCCTCCTCGTCGCCGAGCGTCACCGGCTGGATGCCGCCCACCAGGTCCGACAGGGTCGGGTTGAGCATGAGGTTGTCGAGCGTGTTGCCGTGCGCGGTGCCCACCAGCTGGACGCCGCGCTCGGCGATCGTGCGCGCCGCGCCCGCCTCCAGCTCGGTCCCGATCTCGTCGATGACGATGACCTCGGGCATGTGGTTCTCGACCGCCTCGATCATCACCTGGTGCTGCTCGGTGGGCGTGCGGACCTGCATGCGCCGCGCGTCGCCGATGCCGGGGTGCGGGATGTCGCCGTCGCCTGCGATCTCGTTGCTGGTGTCGACCACGATGACCCGCTTGCCGAAGTCGTCGGCCAGGACGCGGGCGACCTCGCGCAGCATGGTGGTCTTGCCAACGCCCGGCCGGCCGAGGATGAGGATCGACTGCCCCGACTCGACCATGTCGCGGATGATGTCGATCGTCCCGAACACGGCCCGCCCGATGCGGCAGGTCAGCCCCACCACCTTCCCGGCGCGGTTGCGGATGGCGCTGATCCGATGCAGCGTCCGCTCGATCCCGGCCCGGTTGTCGTCACCGAAGGCGCCGATGTGGTCGATGACGTGCGCGATGTCCCCCTCGGTCACCTCGCGGTCGAGGAGGCGCTCCTCCCCGTGGGTGAAGCGCGCCTCGGGCGGCCGCCCGAGGTCCATCACCACCTCGAGCAGGTCGGCCCGGTTCGCGAAGGTGCGCAGCCGCTCCACGATCTCGTCCGGGAGCGCCGCCATGAGGGCGTCAAGGTCGTCGGTGGTCTCGAGCCTGGTGCTCAACGGATTCGCCTGCCTCCCCGTCACTGGATGGCCGGCACCATCGCCGGCTGCCGGACCGATGACCGCACCTCGCGTACCAGGAGCGTGACGCGGCCGATCGGCTCGAACCCGACGTCACTCGCGGCCCGCAGGCCGGTCGCCTCATATGTTCGCACCGGAGCGAGGATACCGGCGGCCATCGGCTCGGTGCCCATCGTCGTCAGCACGCTGCGCAGGAACTCGGCGCCGTCGGTTGCGTCGCGCACGAGGAAGCGCAGGTAGTGCGGCCCCTCGCGGCAGCCCCCGTGCTGCGCGAAGCCGCCGACGCGCTGCTCCCAGGGGAGCAGCCAGGCGTCGACGCCCGAGAAGTGGAGGAGCGGGTTCAGGCTGGTGCGCGGCACGACACCCTCGTGGCCCGCAGTCTCCCAGTCCTCGGCGCGGTAGCCCTCGATGCGGGCGATGGCCGGCGGCGTGGCGTGGGTCCACAGGTCGAAGAGGTGCCACGCATCCGGCGCTCCGGCCCGCTGCAGCTCCGCCCGAGGGCCGCGGGCGGAGGGCGCGGGATGGCTGTGGCCGTCGCGCCGCAGGGCGCGGCGCAGCCACGACGCGGGCCCGGCCGGCCCGGCCGGCGGCAGGTAGTGGATCTCCTCCTGGGCGTAGGCCATGAAGCCCATCTGCCCGAACAGCTCCAGGTTGTCCGGCACGTCCGAGCAGGCGGCGTGGAAGCGCGCCACGTTGTGCTCGGCCGCTGCCTCGACCAGGGCGCTGAGGAGGGCATAGCGGATCTCGGCGGCCATCGGCCCGTCGGCGGCGTCCAGCTCGGTGATGACCCAGTCGTGGCGCCGCGGCTCCTCGATGGCGCGGCACGACCCCACCAGCTCCCCGCCCGACTCGGCCACGAGGTGGAGTGACGGGTGGCGAAGCGGCAGCCACGACGGGATGAGGGTCGAGAGGCTGATGCGCGGCATCTCGGCGCTCGGCGCCGGCACCCCCAGCGAGCGGCGGTACCCGTCCGGGTCGATGTGGACGCGGCGCGACAGGTCGGCCAGCGCCTGGCGGTCGGTGATGCGGGCGGCGCGCACGGCGCCATCGGCGTCGATCAAGGCTCGATCATCTCCAGCAGGAGCCGATGCAGGCGCCGGTCATCGGTGAGCTCCGGGTGGAACGCGGTGGCCAGCACGCGGCCCTGGCGCACGGCGATGGGCCGGCCGGCGTCGTCGCGGGCCAGCACCTCGACCTCGTCACCCGCCTCGGCCACCACCGGGGCGCGGATGAAGACGCCGTGGACCGGCTCGTCGCCGAGGGACGGGATGGCGACATCGGCCTCGTGGGAGTCGAGCTGCCGGCCGTACGCGTTGCGCTCGATCGTCACGTCGAGCAGGGGGAGGACCGGATCGGTGCCGTCGCTGGCGCGGCGGGCCATGAGGATCATGCCGGCGCACGTGCCGAACATCGGGCGTCCGGCGGCGGCCATGGCCAGGATCGGCTCTCGCAGGCCGTAGCGGTCGATGAGGCGACGCATGGTGGTCGACTCGCCGCCGGGCAGGATGAGCGCGTCGAGGCCGTCGAGGTCGGCCGGGAGCCGGACGAGGACCGGCTCCGCGCCGACGGCGCGAACCGCGTCGGCGTGCTCCCGCACCGCGCCCTGCAGGGCGAGGATGCCAATCCGCTTGCGGCGGTCGAGCTCATCCGGGCGCGCGATCTGGAGGGGCGCCGGGTCGGCCATGTCGCGAGCCCTACCAGCCGCGGACGGCGAGGCGCTCCTCCGCCGGGATGTCGGCCAGATCAAGGCCGGGCATCGCCTCGCCGAGCCCGGCACTGACCTCGGCCAGGATCTCCGGGTTGTCGTAGTGCGTGGTGGCCAGGACGATCGCCTTCGCCACCCGCTCCGGCTGCTCGCTCTTGAAGATGCCGGAGCCCACGAACACCGCCTGCGCGCCCAACTGGCGCATGAGGCTTGCGTCGGCCGGCGTGGCCACGCCGCCGGCACTGAAGTTCGGGACCGGCAGCTCGCCGAGCTCGGCGGTGCGCTGCACGACGTCGAGCGGCGCGCGCAGTTCCTTGGCGGCCGCGAACAGCTCGTCCGGGCGCATGCCCTGCAGCTCGCGAATGCCCTTCATCACCGCACGCATGTGGCGCACCGCCTCGACGATGTTGCCGGTGCCGGCCTCGCCCTTGGTGCGGATCATGGCCGCGCCCTCGCCGATGCGGCGCAATGCCTCGCCCAGGTCCCGGCAGCCGCACACGAACGGCACCGCGAAGGCGTGCTTGTCGATGTGGTGCTCCTCGTCGGCCGGGGTCAGCACCTCGGACTCGTCGATGAAATCGACCTCGAGCTGCTGGAGGATCTGTGCCTCGGCGATGTGCCCGATCCGGCACTTGGCCATGACCGGGATGCTGACCGCGGCCTTGATGTCCTCGATGAGCTTCGGGTCGCTCATGCGCGCCACGCCGCCGAACTTGCGGATGTCGCTCGGCACGCGCTCCAGCGCCATGACCGCCACCGCGCCCGCCTCCTCGGCGATGCGGGCATGATCGGCGGTGACGACGTCCATGATCACGCCGCCCGACAGCATGCGGGCCAGCCCGACCTTGGTCGCCCAGGTTGATCGCTCGATGGTGGTCATCGCGGCTGGATTGTACTCGTGAAGCGGTGGAATCGGGCAGGGGGCGCCCTGCTCGATCCCTGTCGCATATCGGCGGTCGGGCCTGCCGACCCACGCGATGGTGCTCCGGAGCGACATCCTGCGGGCGCGCGTGTGTCCAGGGACGTCGGGCTGCGCCCATGCGCCGGGGCGAGCGTGCGCGCAGCGTCGGCTATGATCCCGTGCGAGGCACAGGCATGATGATCAACGCAGCGGTGCTGGTCCTGAACCAGAACTACGAGCCACTCAACGTCTGCGACATCAGGCGCGCTTTCACGCTGCTCGGCTCGGAGAAGGCGGAGCTGCTCGAGCGGAACCACCAGGTCATCCACACGCCGACGCTGGCGATCCGCGCGCCATCGGTCATTCGCCTGCAGTACCACGTGAAACGGCCGCGGCCGCGCGTGAAGCTGAGCCGGCGCGAGGTCTTCGCCCGGGATCGGCACACCTGCCAGTACTGCGGGGCGTCGAGCCGCGACCTGACCATCGACCACGTGGTGCCGAAGCACCGCGGCGGCCGGCACGAATGGGAAAACCTCGTCGCCGCCTGCCGGACCTGCAACCACCGCAAGGGGTCGAAGACGCTGCCCGAGGCGCGGATGGCGCTGCTCCGCGAGCCACGAGCCCCGCGGGCCGACGTTCGCTACCTGTTCGGCTCGTACCTCTCCGACGAGCGCAACGACGCCTGGCGCTCGTACCTGTTCCTGGAGCCGACCTCCGCGTCGCGCTCCTGAGGCCGGGCGGCTCTCGCCCATGGACGTGACAGGCGCATCGCGCGACGGTGACGAGCTCACCCTCGAACTGCCCGATGCGGTGCGCCACGTCCTCGAGTCACTCCACGCCGGCGGCGCTGAGGCCGCGCTCGTGGGCGGCGGCGTGCGCGACGCGGTCCGCGGTGAGCGGCCCACCGACTGGGACGTGGCCACCTCGGTTCCGCCGGAGGCCGTGGTCGAGCGCTTTCCGCGCGCGACCTGGGAGAACCGCTTCGGGACGGTGACCGTCCTCCCCGAGCGGGATGGCGACCCGGCGGTGGAGGTCACCACCTACCGCGTGGAGGGGCCGTACCGCGACCGCCGTCGCCCGGACTCGGTGCGCTGGGGCGGCTCGCTGGCCGAGGACCTCGCACGGCGCGACTTCACGATCAACGCCATCGCCTGGGTGCCCCTCGACCTGGCCGCCGGCCGCGGCCGCATCCTCGATCCGCACGACGGGGCGGGCGACCTGGAGCGCGGCCTCCTCCGCGCGGTGGGCGATCCGGACGAGCGGATCGCGGAGGACGCGCTGCGCATGGTGCGCGCCGTGCGCTTCGCGACCCGCTTCGGGCTGCGGATCGACGAGGCCACCTCGGCCGCGATCAGGCGCCACGCCGCGGCTGCAGCCGGCCTCTCCGGGGAGCGCCTGCATGACGAGCTGCGGCGCATCCTCTCCGGCGACGCCCCGCCGTCCCGCGCCTTCGCCCTCATGGAGGAGCTCGGCCTGCTGGCGGTCATCCTCCCCGAGCTCGCCGCGCTGCGCGGCGTGCCGCAGGCCAAGGCCCTGCCGGGCGATGCCCTCGACCACTCGCTGCGCACCGTCGACGCGCTGCCCGCCGGCGACCCGACGCTACGCCTGGCCGGCCTCGTCCACGATCTGGGAAAGGCCACCACCCTGGCCGACGGCCACTTCATCGGCCACGAAAAGGCCGGAGCCGAGATCGCCGAGGGATTGCTGCGACGCCTGCGGGCGTCGCGCGCGGAGACCGCGCGGGTGGTCCGCCTGGTGCGGCACCACATGTTCGCCTACACGCCCGACTGGACCGATGCTGCCGTGCGGCGCTTCGTGCGCCGGGTCGGCGCGGACCTGCTCGAGGACCTCTACGCACTGCGACGCGCAGACAACCTGGCCAGCGGGGCGAGCGAGCCCGCGACCGGTGGTATCGACGAGCTGCGGGGGCGGGCCGCTCGCGCCCTGGCGGGCGACCCGCTGGGGCCCGGCCAGCTGGCCGTCGATGGGCACGACCTGGTCCGCGAGCTGGGAATCACTCCCGGGCCGGAGGTCGGACGCGTGCTGACGGGTCTGCTCGAGGCGGTCCTGGACGATCCAGGGCGAAACCGGCGCGAGTTCCTCCTCGCGCTCGCCCGACGGCTGCTTGCCGAGGCCGGCGGTGCCTCCCCGCAACGCGAAGACAGGGGGGCACCGGCGGCCGGCGGATAGGCCGCTGCTACAATCGGCGGTCCGAGGATTCGTGCCCGCCGACCTGCCCGGTCGGTCCCAAAGGAGGTTCCCACGCCGCGATGACAGCCATCGGGCGCCGAGCCGCTCGGCTCGAGCACCGGCTGACGCGACCCAATGCGTCCCTGGGTGAGCTGGACGCAGCAGTGGCCCTGGCAATCGAGCACGATTGCGCGGCGGTGACCGTCAACCCCTGGATGGTCAAGGCCGCCAAGCGGGGAATGGGACGCTCCCGGATGCGCCTCGGCACGGTTGTCGGCTTCCCGCACGGAGGGCAGATCCTGGCCGTGAAGGCCTTCGAGGCGAGCAAGGCGCTCGAGCAGGGCGCGAGCCAGATCGACTTCGTCCTGAACGGCGGTGCCCTCGTCTCCGGCGACGACGAGGTCGTCTTCAACGACATGCTGGCGGTGGTCGACATGGCCCATTCGGCGCTGGCCGTGGCGGGCGTCATCGTCGAGTCCGAGCCCGTCTCCGACGACCTGCTGCGCAGGGCCTGCCGCCTCGCCGAGCGAGCCGGCGCCGATTACGTCGTGACCTCGACCGGCGAGGCAGCGGCGCGCCGCACGGTGCAGCAGGCCGGCATCCTGCGCGACAGCGTCGGCCCGCGCGTCCAGGTCAAGGCCGCCGGGCGCTTTCGCCGCCTCGCCGACGTGCGGGCCGCGGTCAACGCCGGCGCCACGCGGGTCTCCGCCGAGCTCAGCCCGGAGCTCGCCCAGGCGGTGGCCGCCGCGTTCGAGGACGAACCGGCCGATCGGGCCGTGAGCACCAGGGCGAGCTGAGGCAGGAAGGAGGAGGGATTGCGGATCCTGGTCATCGGTGGTGCCGGCTACGTCGGCTCCACGAGCGTCGAGACGTTCGTGGAGGCCGGGCACGAGGTGACCGTCTACGACGACCTGTCGACCGGCCACGCCGCCGCCGTCGCCAAGCCCGCGCGGCTCGTGCGCGGCACGATCCAGGATCTCGTCCGTCTCGAGGCGCTGCTCCGCGAGGAGCGCATCGAAGCGGTCCTGCATTGCGCCGCGAAGTCGCTCGTCGGCGAGAGCATGGCCGACCCGGGCCTCTACTACCGCCACAACGTGGCCGGCGGGGTCGCCCTGCTCGAGGCGATGCGCCGCGCCGGGGTGACGCGGCTCGTGTACTCGTCGACAGCCGCCGTGTACGGCGAGCCGCGTCGCGTGCCGATCGCCGAGGCCGACCGCACCGAGCCGATCAACCCGTACGGCGCCACCAAGCTCGCCTTCGAGGGCGCGATGCGCTGGTACGCCGCCGCGCACGACTTCCGCGCCATCAGCCTGCGCTACTTCAACGTCGCCGGCGCCACCGAGCGCAACGGCGAGGATCACGACCCGGAGACGCACCTCATCCCGCTCGTCCTGCGGGTGGCAGCCGGCGAGGCGACGCACGTCCAGATCTTCGGCCAGGACTACCCCACGCCGGACGGGACGTGCATCCGCGACTTCGTCCATGTTCGCGACCTCGGGGCGGGGCATCTCCTCGCGCTGGAGGCCACCGCCGAGGCCGACCCCTCGCTCGAGGTGTACAACCTCGGCTCGGCCGCCGGCTTCAGCGTGCGCGAGGTGGTGGAAGCGGCGCGCAAGATCACCGGCCGCGCCATCCCCGCCCGGGTGCTGAAGCGCCGGATGGGCGACCCGCCGGTCCTCGTCGCCTCCTCCCGCCGCGCGCGCCGCGAGCTGGGCTGGCAGCCCGCGCACTCCAAGCTTGAGGAGATGCTGGCCGATGCCTGGGCGTGGCGCCAGGCCCATCCCGATGGATACGGCTCAGCCAGGCCGGCGCAGATCCCCGGCGGCAACGGCGCGGAATCCGTGGTCGCCGCGTCAGCCTCCGCGCGGACCTAGGCCGGAGGGTTCACGGCGCAGCCTGCGCAGCGCCCGTAGAAGTCGATCCGCGCGTCGTCGACGACGAAGCCCGTGTCGCGGGCCACCCGCTCGGCGAGCGGGCTGACGTAGGCCTCGCCGATCTCGGCCACGGAGCCGCAGTCGGTGCAGACCAGATGGTGGTGGTGGCCGGGGCGGCAGGCGACGTAGGTCGATGCATGGCCCTCCGGCTCGAACCGCCGCGCGACGTCGGCGGCGACGAGCGCCTCCAGCGTCCGGAACACGGTCGCCCTCCCGATTCCCGGGTGGCGGGCACGCAATCGGTGCCAGAGCTCCTCGGCGGACTGTGGCCGTCGTGCCGAGGCGAGCGCGTCGGCCACCGCCAGGCGCTGCCCGGTGACGCGGCTGCCCGCCGCCCGCAGCCGCTCCGCGACCGTGGGTCCCCGCTCGGTCAATGCGCCCCCACCGCCCCGGCCCAGATCGAGAAGGCGTAGATCGCGGCCACCCCCACCAGCGTCGCGAGGACCAGCCAGCGCGATCGGTCGGCCCGATGCGCCTCCGGCAGCAGCTCCGCGGCGCCGATGTACAGGAAGAATCCGGCGAAGACGGCGAGCATGCCGCCGAGTACGTTCTCGGGCACCGGCACGAGGATGCCGACCAGCACGCCGACCACCGGCGCGATGGCGACGATCGAGACCCACCAGTAGGTCTCGCGGATCGGCGTCCGGCTGGCCAGCATGAAGCTCACGATGCCGATGCCGTCGCTGAAGCGGTGGACGATGACGACGACGGCGATCACGAGACCCAGCCCGCCGCCGATGACGAGGCCGGCGGCCAGCGCGACGCCGTCGAGGAACGAGTGCAGGCTCATCCCGGTAGCGCCGATCAATCCGATGTGCCGGTGCGCGGCCTCGCCGTGGTCGATCTCCGTCGCGGCCTCGTGGCCGACGTGCAGCGTGGTGAGTTTCTCGACGGCGTAGAAGGCGAGGAAGCCGATGGCCGTGAAGAGCATGGCGGCGTCGAGCGAGCCGAGCTGCTCGATCGACTCGGGGACGAGGTCGAAGAAGGCGGCGCCGATGCGGATGCCGGCGCCGATGGCGATGACGATGCCGACCGCGGAGGCGGCCCGCATCGCGACGAGGCCGCCCGCCAGGGCGGACAGGAGCGCTCCTGCGGACACGAGGATGGCGGTCAGCTGCATCGGCATAAGTGATACCGAGTATCACATGCCTGTCAACTCGGCAGTCGCCGTGCTACGATGCCGGGCGACAGAACGGAGCATTGGTTGCCAGAGACTGACCAGCGTCCGGCGCGCCGCCGCCGGACCCCACGACCCCCGCGCCGCCAGGCGCCCCCCGCGTCGCCGACCGCCGACGCCGATTCGCCCACCGAGACCGATTCGCCGCTTCTCGCCGCGGTGCTGGCCGCCCAGAAGGCCTACCTCTTCGGCGACATCGAGCTGCCGGCCACCATCGCGCGAGCCATCGAGAAGATGGGCTTCGTGGAGCCGACCGAGGTGCAGGCGCGCGCGATCGGCCCGCTGCGGGCGGGGAAGGACCTCATCGGCCAGGCGCAGACCGGCACCGGCAAGACCGCGGCCTTCGGCATCCCGATCGTCGAGAAGGTCGATCCGGCCGGACGCCACGTGCAGGCCCTGGTCCTGACGCCCACCCGCGAGCTGTGCGTGCAGGTCACCGAGGAGATCCGGCGCATCGGCGCGTTCCGCAACGTCGAGGCGGTGGCGATCTACGGCGGCTCGAGCATGGATCGCCAGGTCACCGCCCTGAAGCGCGGCGTGCCGGTGGTGGTCGGCACACCGGGGCGCGTCCTCGACCTCATCCGCCGCGGCGAGCTCCGCCTGGACCGGGTGCACACCGTCATCCTCGACGAGGCGGATCGCATGCTCGACATGGGCTTCATCGTCGACGTCGAGACCATCCTCTCCCGATGCCCCCGCCAGCGGCAGACCGCCCTCTTCAGCGCCACCATGCCGTACGCCATCCTGCGCATCTGCGATCGGTTCATGGACCGCAACGCCGAGCACATCGTGGTCAAGCCCGAGATGCGGACGGTCGAGACGGTGCGCCAGATCGTGTACTTCGTCGCGGAGCAGGACAAGGTGCGGGCGCTGCTCGAGCTGAGCGGCCAGTTCGCGATCGATCGGCTGCTCGTCTTCCGTCACACCCAGATCGGCGTGGATCGGCTGGCCCTGACCCTGAAGCGGCGCGGCCAGAACGTCGCGGCACTGCACGGTGGGATGAGCCAGCGCGACCGCACCCGGACCCTGGCCGACTTCAAGTCGGGGAAGATCCAGTTCCTGGTGGCCACCAACGTCGCCAGCCGCGGCCTGGACATCACCGACCTGCCCTTCGTCCTCTCGTACGACATCCCCGAGGACGCCGATACCTACGTGCACCGCGTCGGCCGTACCGCACGAGCCGGCAAGACCGGCACCGCCATCACCTTCGTGGGGGAGTGGGACCTCGACGCCTGGGAGCAGATCCGCACCGAGGTCGGCGCCGAGGTCGAGGAAGGGCAGCTGGACCTGTACGCCCCGGCCTGACGGTCCGCCGACACTCGTCGGCTCGGCAGGCGCCGTGCCGGTACCGATCTATCGGCTGTTCCGCACCGGACGGCCGATTCTGGCTCCGTTTGGCCGATCTATCGGTACAGGGCGCGCACGAACCGCACCTTTGGGCGTCGCCCAGGCTCGCGGCGTACCGATATACCGGTCATACCGCACCCCGCGCGCACTTCCGGTGCATTCCCACCGATAGATCGGTATGGATGCAGGCAGGACCCGGCGTGTGATGAACGCGCAACGCCGACACGGGGTACCGTACATGGACAGATGAGCGACGATCCCATCCTGCCCCAGCTCACCACGCTCTCCGACGCCGTCATCACGAGCGTGGAGTGGATGTTCGAGCCCGCCTGGCGCGGAGAGCGGCTGCTGGCCCGCGTCCACGACGGCCGGGTCTCCCTGACCGACCGCACCGGTGACGACGTCGGGCCCGAGTACGCGGAGGCCGAGGAGGTCATCGCCGCCGCGGTGGGCGCCGACGACGCCCTGCTCGACGGCGTGTGGACGAGCATGCCGTTCCTCGGCGAGGACAGCGCCGCGCGCCACCTGGCCGACGCGATCGCCGAGGAGGGCCTCGAGGACGAGCTTCCCGACCCGATCGAGGCCGAGACGCGTCGCGCCTTCGTGGCGATCGACCTTCTCGAGATCGACGGCCAGTCGCTCGAGGACGTCCCCTACCTGGAGCGCCGACGCCTTCTCACCTCGGTCGTGGCCGAGGACGTGCGCGTGCGCGTCACGCCCGCGGTGCGCAATCCGGTCGCCAGCTGGCTGAACGCCTGGCGCGCGAACGGCTTCACCCACTACGTCGCGAAGCACGTGAACTCCCGCTACCACCCCGGCGAGGTGGCCGAGGACTGGCTCGAGGTGCCGACCGCCGAGCGCCGCGGGCCGAGCCAGGTGGGCCGGCTCATCGGCGCGCGTCCGAAGAAGGTCGCCCGCATCCACGACGAGCGCAGGGACCGCAGCTAGGCGACGCCGGCCGAGGCCCCCGGCCGGAGGACCGCTCCTGCGCGTGCTACCCTTTCTGCCCCGAGCCGAGCACACCTGATCCGCACGCGCCAGCCCGCCGCAGGAGGCCCGCCCTGACGTCGAATCCGACCGCTCCCCCCGCCTCGGCGCTCGACGAGAAGGGGCTGGCCGAGGTTCGCCGCGTCGGCAGCGCCGACCTCATGGTCGGCATCCCCAGCTTCGGCAACGCGGAGACGATCGGCTACGTCGTGCGGGCCGCGCAGGCCGGCATGGTCCAGTACTTCCCCGACCTGAAGCCCGTGCTCGTGAACAGCGACGGCGGCTCCCCGGACGACACGCCGCGAGTGGCCGTCAGCACCGAGTCGCCCGAGTACATCGAGAAGATCATCCTCGTCAGCCCGCGCCACAAGCTGCAGCGAGTGAGCTTCACCTACCAGGGCATCAGCGGCAAGGGCACCGCGGTGCGCGCCCTGTTCGAGGTCGCCCGCGAGCTGAAGGTGAAGGCCTTCGTCATGGTCGACTCCGACCTGCGGTCGATCGTTCCTGAGTGGATCGAGCTCCTGGCCGGCCCGATCCTGAAGGGCGGCTACGACTTCGTGGCGCCGATGTACTCCCGCTTCAAGTACGACGGCACGATCACGAACAACATCGCCTACCCGCTGACCCGGACGCTGTACGGGGCGCGCATCCGCCAGCCGATCGGCGGCGAGTTCGCGGTTTCCGGTGACCTGATCCAGCGCTACCTGGAGCTGGAGACCTTCGACGAGCTCATCGCGCGGTTCGGGATCGACATCTGGATGACCCACTCGGCCATCAACGAGGGTTTCGCGGTCTGCCAGGCACGCCTGGGCGCGAAGATCCACGACGCCAAGGACCCGGCCTCCGACCTGGGCCCGATGTTCCGACAGGTGGTCGGCACCCTGTTCGGCCTGGCCGGCCACTACGAGGACCGGTGGCTCCGCGTGCGCGGCTCGCACGCCATCCCGGAGTACGGCTTCGAGCGGGTGATCGCGCCGGAGCCGATCGACGTCAACCACGCCAAGCTGGTGGATTCCTTCGAGAACGCGCGGTTCGGGCAGCGCGAGAACTGGGAGCGGATGCTGGCCCCGGAGCAGCTCGAGCGCGTGCTCGGCCTGGAGATCCCTGAGAAGCCCGAGGATTTCCACTTCCCGCCGGAGCTGTGGATCCGCTGCCTGTACGACACCATGGTCGCTTTCCACCGCCCCGGCGCCGACCGCGAAACGCTGCTCGCCGCGCTCACGCCGCTCTACTTCGGGCGGACCGCGGGATTCATCGCCGAGACGCTGGACCTGACCACCGACCAGGCCGAACGGGTCATCGACTCGCAGGCGCGCGACTTCGAGGAGCTCAAGCCCTACCTCGTCGGCCGCTGGCGCGAGATGCGGGCCGAGGCGACCGCGGAGGACGCGCCCTGATGCCGCGCCGTCGCGCGCCGTACCGCATCCTGCTGCCGCTCGCCAACCCGCGCACGGCGCGCGATCTGGTCCGCATCGGTGCCGGGATCAGCAACGGCCGCGCGACCGAGATCACCGCGCTCGGCATCGTCGAGGTGCCCGAGGGCGTTTCCCTGTCGGAAGGCGCCACCCAGGCCCGGACGTCGCGGCGGCTCCTCCAGCGCGTGCTGGACTTCGGCGACGAGGAGGGGGTCGAGATCCGGACCATGGTCCGGATCGGGCGGCGCGCGGCGGACGGCGTGATCGAGGCCGTCGGGGAGGAGGACACCGACCTCGTCATCTTCGGCTGGGGCGGGCCGCCCACGCCAGCCGCGGCCGCCAGGGCAGAGGCCGAGGGCCGCCGCAAGGCGAACGACCCGCCGGTCTTCTCGCCGACGATCGACGCTGTCGTCCGCGAGTCGCCATCAGACATCGCCGTCGTCAAGCAGCGCGGCGTGGACGCCGTGAAGTCGATCCTGGTGCCGGTGCGCGGCGGGCCCCACGCCGAGCTGGCGATGCGCCTGGCGCGCGGCCTCGGCAAGCGCTTCGGCGCGCAGGTGGTGGTGCTCCACATCGTGCCCAAGGGCATAGGCGATGCGGCCTGCAAGCGGGAGCAGGAGGCGCTCGACAAGTTCGTTGCCGACCACGGCGGCAGTCGCAGGGTGAAGGGGCTGCTGCTGGAGGCGACATCGGTCCGGACCGCGATCATCAGGGAGGCGGCGAACCACGACCTGGTGCTGATGGGCGCATCGGCGCATCCGTCGAACGCGGCGCCGGACGGGCGCTTCCTGTTCGGCACCGTGGCGGACGCGGTGGCGTCCCGGGCGAAGCCCACGGTCATCGTGGTGAAGACGAAGCAGCGCCTGGGCATGGCCACCTTCGAGCAGCTGCGCGCCGCGGAGGGGACGCTGGCCGCCGCGGACGCCTACGTCGAGCAGTCCCGCTCGCTGCCGACCGTCGTCGACAAGTGGTTTGCCGAGAACACCTTCCACGCGTCGGAGTTCAGCGACATCCGGCGCCTCGTCGAGCTCAAGGAGAAGCAGGGCCTGGGCGTCAGCCTGGGCCTGCCGGCGCTGAACGAGGAGAAGACGATCGGCCTCGTCATCAAGCGCATCAAGGCCGCGCTGATGGACCGATATCCGCTCCTCGACCAGATCGTGGTCGTCGACTCCGACTCGACCGATCGGACCGTGGAGATCGCCACCGAGCTCGGGGTGGAGGTGGTGCGCCACAGCCGGATCCTGACCGAGGTCGGCTCGTACGTCGGCAAGGGCGAGGCGCTGTGGAAGAGCCTGCACGTGCTCGACGGCGACATCGTGGCCTGGATCGACACCGACATCAGCAACATCCAGCCCCGCTTCGTGTACGGGCTCGTCGGCCCGCTCCTCCGCGAGCCGCGGATCCAGTACGTGAAGGGCTTCTACAAGCGGCCGATCAAGGAGGGCGACAAGCTCATCAGCGAGGGCGGCGGACGCGTCACCGAGCTCATGGCCCGGCCCTTCATCAACCTCTTCTTCCCGGAGCTGTCCGGCATCATCCAGCCGCTGTCCGGGGAGTACGCCGGGCGACGGGCAGTGCTCGAGTCGGTGCCGTTCTTCACCGGCTACGCGGTCGAGACAGGGCTCCTCATCGACATCCTCGAGAGCGTGGGGCTGCCGGCCATCGGCCAGGTCGACCTCGAGCGGCGCATCCACCGCAACCAGCCGCTCGGCAACCTGTCGCAGATGAGCTACGTGATCCTGCAGGCCGCCATCCGCAAGCTCGAGGAGCGCCACCGCATCGAGCTGCTCACCGAGATGGGGCGCGGCATGAAGCAGATCATCCAGGAGCAGGACCGATTCAGCCTCGAGGTCCGCGAGATCGGCGACGAGCTCCGGCCCCCGATCAAGAGCATCCCCGCCTACCAGGAGCGGCGGCGGACCCTGAAGAAGGCCTGACCGATGAGCGTCCCCCGCGCGTTGGCCAGCGGGTGGTGATGTCGATCACGAAATCGGCGGATCTGGCCTGGTTCGGGCGATTTCCAGGCCGAAACTGACCACCTGCTGGTGAAAGCGGCACGATATGGGCGCTTCTTGACCGTTGTCACCACCTGCTCGTGAAACCGCCCTATCCTTGACCGATGAGCCGGCAGGTCAACCTCGTGGTCGCACCCGACTCGTTCGGCGGCGCGCTCGACTCGGTGGGCGTGGCCGCGGCCATGGCCGCCGGCTGGCGCCAGGCACGACCCGGCGACGAGGTGCGCGAGATCCCCATGGCCGACGGCGGCGAGGGGACGCTGGCCGCGATCGCCGCCGCGCTGGGGGAGGCGGCCGAGCGGCGCAGCCTCGACACGGTCGACCCGCTGGGCCGGCCGGTGACCGCCGACTGGCTGCTCCTCGACGACGGCCACGGCGCATTCGTGGAGATGGCCGCGGCCTCGGGCCTGGCGCACCTGCGCCCCGAGGAGCGGACCGCGGAGACCTGCCGCGCCGCCTCGACCCGCGGCACCGGGGAGCTGCTGCGCGCGGCGCTCGACGCCGGCGTGGAGCGGATCACCCTGGGCCTGGGCGGATCCGCGACGACCGACGGCGGCACGGGCATGCTGGCGGCCCTCGGCGCCCGCTTCCTGGACGACGGCGGCAGCGACCTGCCGCCGGGCGGCGCCGCCCTGGCCGGCCTCGACCGGATCGAGGCCGGCGGCCTCGATCCGCGGCTGAAGAAAGTGGAGCTGGTCGTGGCCTCCGACGTGACGAACCCGCTGTGCGGGCCGCGCGGCGCCGCCGCCACCTACGGGCCGCAGAAGGGCGCCGACGAGCCGGCGATCGCCGAGCTCGACGCGGCGCTGGCCGTCTTCGGCGACGCGATCGAGTCCGCGGTCGGCCGCCTGGTGGCGGACATCCCCGGCGCGGGCGCCGCCGGCGGCACGACCGCCGCGCTGCTCGGCTTCACCGCCGCCACGGTGCGGCCGGGCGTCGACGTGGTGGCCGAGCTCGTCGGATTGGCCGATGCACTCGAGCGGGCCGATCTCGTCCTCACCGGCGAGGGACGCGCCGACGAGCAGACCCTGTCCGGCAAGGCGGCGATGGGCGTCGCCCGCCTGGCGCGCACCCGCAACGCGCCGGTCATCCTGCTGTGCGGGGCGCTCGGCCATGGCGCGGCGGCGCTCGACGCGTCCGGCGTCTTCGCCCTGGTCCAGCCGATCGGCGACCGGCCAATGACGCTCGAGGAGTCGATGTCCGACACGGAGCGGCTGCTCGCGAACGCCGCGGAGCGGGTCGCACGGTCGGTGGGCATCGGCCTCGAGCTCGGCAGCCCGTAGGGCGCATCGGTCCATGCCCCGACGCGGCCCGAGCCCGCAGAAGCTGGCCGCCGACCTGCGGAAGCGGAAGGCGCTGGCGGCGATCGTCCTCGAGCGGCTGGGCGAGCGGTACGGGCACCCGGCCTGGACGGGCCCGCGGCTCGACGCGGTCAGCGAGCTCGTCCTCACCATCCTGTCGCAGAACACCGCCGACACGAACTCGTTCCGGGCCTTCACCGCCCTCCGCCAGCGATACGCGACCTGGGACGACCTGCTGGCGGCGCCGACCGACGAGCTGACCGAGGTCATCCGCCCCGGCGGCCTGGCCCCCACCAAGGCGCCGCGCATCCAGCATGCGCTGGCCGAGGTGCGCTCCGCCACGGAGGGGACGTGGGACCTCGGCTTCCTCGGCACGCTGCCGCTGGCCGAGGCGCGCGAGTGGCTCGTCTCCCTGCCCGGGATCGGCCGCAAGACGGCCTCGATCATCCTGCTCTTCAACTTCGGCCGGCCGGCGATGCCGGTCGACACCCACGTCCACCGGGTGACGACTCGGCTCGGCATGCTTCCGCCGCGAACGCCGTTCGACCGCGCCCACGACCTGCTCGAACGTGCCCTCGAGCCCGCCGAGATGTACCCGTTCCACGTCGAGACCATCCGCCACGGGCGCGACACCTGCCGCGCGCCGCGACCGATCTGCGGCCTCTGCCCCCTGACCGATGCCTGCGCCTACTACGCCCTGGCCGCGCGCGGCAAGGCACCCATGGCGCCGGTCCCGCGTTCCGCGCCGGATCCCGGCCAGGCGCGGTACCACGACGAGCTCATCCACGGCTGGCTGCCGCCCGGCTGAGCGGCCGACGGAACCGATGGGCGCCGGACGGGGTACCTCCCGTGTGGAGGGCCGACCATCGGCTGGGCCGAGACCGCCGGACCCGGACGACGACCGCCTCGTGGCGCTGGCGCGTGCCGGGGACGACGAGGCGTTCGCCACCCTCGTCCGGCGCCACGGTGAGGTGGCGTTCCGCGCCGCCTACGTCGTGCTCGGCGACGCCGACGCCGCGGCCGATGCCGCACAGGAGGGGTTCATCGCCATGCATCGCGCCCTGGACCGA
>DATBIK010000002.1:0-19360 GCA_036556985.1 Candidatus Limnocylindria bacterium
CTCCGCCTTGAACTCCGGCTTCAGCGCCAGCTCCGGCGGCGAGACGACGATCGCCTCGGCGTCGAACTGCGAGAGGGCGTGCAGGATCGAGTGCATCGTCCGCATCCGCATGTCGCCGACCAGCAGGTACGTGAGCCCGTCGAGGGTCCCCTTCTCGAGGAGGATCGTGTAGAGGTCGGTGAGCACCTGGGTCGGGTGCTGACCCCAGCCGTCGCCGCAGTTGATGACGGGGACCGACGACCACTTCGCGGCCTCCGCCGGGGCACCCTCGGTGAAGTGCCGCATCGCGATCACGTCGGCGTACGACTCGAGCATCCGGAAGGTGTCCTTCAGCGACTCCTGGTAGAAGTCCCCGGCGCGCGTCATCTTCGCGTCGCTGAACCCCAGGACGTGCCCGCCCAGGCGGTGCATGGCGGCCTCGGTGGAGAGCCGGGTGCGGGTGCTCGGCTGGTAGAAGGCGGTCAGGAGCGTCTTCTCCTTGAGCAGGTCGGTGTTGCGGCGGTTCGCGGCGTGCGGCCGCAGCTCGTTCGCGACCTCGAAGACGCGGAAGAAGTCCTCGCGACTGAAGTCCTTGAGGGTCAGGATGTCCCGACCGATGAAGCTCCTCATGGCTGCGCTCCGTCTGCAGGCGGTGTCCGGCGGACGCCGGTGAAGATCACGGCGACTGATTCGTCCGCGCCGATGGCGCCGGTTCGCACGAGCTCCATCAGGCCGGCGAGGCCGGCCGAGCCGGTGTGGTCGACGTCGCTCTCCGCGGCGCGGCGGGCAAGTCGGTTCGCGGCGCGCAGGCCGGGCTCGTCGACGACGAGGGGGACTCCGCCGGTGCGCAGCATCCCGCGCATGACCGCCAGCCAGTCGTACGTCTCGTCGTCGAGGATGCCGCTTGCCACGCTGTGCGGCGTCGTCTCCCAGGGCCACATGTAGCGCGATCGATGATGCGCGGCGCCTGTCAGCGCCCGGTCGACGTCAGCGGGCGAGGGGTCCGGGCCGAGCTCCGCGCTGAGTCGGGCATGGGCGCGTTGCAGCGGGTGAACCGACGCGCTCTGGACGCTGTGGAAGCGCGGCAGGGCGGCGATGACGCCGAGCTCACGAGCCTCCTCGAAGGCGGCGACCACCGCGGACGCCAGCGCCCCGCCGCCGACCTGCACCACGAGGTGGTCGAGTCGGCGATGCTCTCGCGCCAGGTCCGCGACGATCTCCCAGCCGAGCGTCATGCCGCCTTCGATGGCGAGGCCGTTCAGGCTGCCCTGGCAGGTGAACGGGGTCGCGCCTTCCTCCACGACCTGGCGCAGGCGCTCGTACGTGGGGTCGCCGGCAGCGCCCGGCACACGCTCGCAGACCTCGATCCGCGCGCGGAGCTCGCGCAGCCGGGCGACGACCGTGGGCGGCGCTTCCGGCGGGATGAACACGAGGAGCTCGCGCTCCGCCGCTCGGGCCACCACGGCTGCCGCGAGCGCGGCGTTGCCGCAGCTGGCGATGGCGAGCGGGGCGGTGCTCTCGGCACCGGCGAGCTGCAGGCCGAGCAGGGTGCCGAACAGGTGGCGGGCCTTGTGCGAACCGGAAACGTTACCGGTCTCGTCCTTGGCCCACACGCCTCCGGGGGCGGTGAAGCCCAGCCGACGGCTCAGCCGCGGGGAGCGTGTGAAGGGCGTGATGCGGAAACCGGATCCGTCGACGGCGGCGACGCTGCGATCGAGCGCGGCGATCGTGGCCGCGATGTCGTCGTCTCCGTGCCCCGCCGCGCGCGCCAGGTGGTACCCGTAGAGCAGCTGTCGGAAGCGGACGAACGGGTTCGGTTCACCATCGACAGGGAACCTCAGCGCCACCGGGTCGATCGACCTCGCCAGGACGTGGTCGATGTCGTCTCCCGCGCGGGCCATCGGACAGCGCAGCCGAAGCGGCGCGTCCACCGGCAGCTGGTGGCCGCAGCCCGTGCACGTGAGCCGGATGGGGAGACCGGGGACCGTCGGCGCCACGCCTCGATCGGGAAAGGCGATGATCGTCATCCGGCCCTCGCCGCGCCCACGCGCGCGTTGAACTCGGCGATCCGCTCGTCCCAGGCCGGCAGCCGCGCCCGGATCGCCCGCCACGTCTCCTGGCTGCGGCGCGCCACGAAGTCGTCGATCGGCACCCCCTGCTGCTCCACCCAGGTGTAGTAACCGAGGTTGAAGATCCGGGTCCGCTCTCGCTGGTCGAGCTCAAGGACGTTGTCAGCCGCCGCGCCGAGGATGTGCCGGCCGAAGGTCAGCCCGGCGGCGGTCGCGTCGAAGCCATCGGGGAAGTCGCGCCAGATGACCTTGTGCATCTCGGTGGCGTACATCGGGGCGCCATCGGTGGCCACGGTGAGCAGCAGGTCGTCCGCTCCGAGGTCTGCCGCGCGAGCGACCTTGATGGCGGCCACCACGTTGCAGATGCTCGACAGCCCCAAGGAGCCGAGCTGGTCGAGCAGCTCCTGCGATACGCCACGCCGATCGGCCAGGAAGGCACGGCCTTCCGCGGTGTTGAGCAGGACGTTGAGCTCGTCGGTGGCGCGATCGCTCACCCCCACCACGTAATCGGTGTTCATGACGTTGTGGATGAGCGGGATGTGCTTGTCGCCGATGCCCTGGATGTTGTGCTCGCCGAAGCCGTTCTCGAGCATGGTCGGGCACTCGAGCGCCTCGACCGCCACGATCCGCGTGCCGTGCTGCTCCTTCAGGTAGTCGCCCGCGCCCAGCGTCCCGGCCGATCCGCTGGCGGAGACGAAGCCCCAGGGCCGGAGTCCTGCCCGCGTATCGGCCAGGGCGAGGGCGATGCGCTCCAGCGCGCGTCCGGTGGCCAGGTAGTGGACCAGGTGGTTCCCGAACTCCG
Source organism: Candidatus Limnocylindria bacterium (assembly GCA_036556985.1). Lineage (GTDB taxonomy): Bacteria > Chloroflexota > Limnocylindria > QHBO01 > QHBO01 > JAPSGM01. The sequence continues at coordinate 2,851 of DATBIK010000002.1, forward strand.
AGAACTGGTTGAGGATGACGTTCGACGGGTCCTCGGCCAGGATCGCGCAGCGGTCGTAGATCTCCTTGACGTTGCTCTCGGTGCCGGGCGTGCGTATGACGTCGGCCGGGTCGCTCACCCAGCGGGACAGCCAGTCGAAGCGCTCCTGGCTCATCCCCTCCGGGAGCACGGCCACGCCGCGGCAGCCCATGATCCGGCTGATCGCCACGCCGCCGCGGCAGTAGTTGCCGGTCGAGGGCCACACGGCGCGCTGGGTGGTGGGGTCGAAGGTGCCGTTCACGATCCGCGGCGCGAGCACCCCGTACGCGGCGAGCACCTTGTGCGAGGCTATCAGCGGGAAGCGGTCCGCCAGCGCCACCGCGATCGGCGCCTCGACACCGGTCAGCGACGACGGCAGCAGCAGGAATGCCGGCAGCCTCGCCCGCCCGCGACGGTCGACGTCGTTGTGCCAGTGGACGCGGAACAGGTTGGCGGCGTCGGGCGCGTCGGGATCCACGGAGGCCAGCTGCGCGATCCGTTCGGACGGCATCGTCAGCGGGTCGGCCAGCTCGGCGAAGGTCGGCATCACGATCCGGTTCGCCCGGAAGCGTTCCAGCGCGTGGTCGTAGGCGCGCTGGTCGACGACCGCGCTGCCCAGGCCCAAAACGTCCATGCGGGCTCACTCCGATTGGCGACCGACGGCCCTCTGAGTGCGGGACCAACGGCACACGCCGCCCGCCGGTACTGCTCATAGAGTCGAGATCGAGCCGGGAACGGGCCAAGGGCCAAGTGGCCTGCCACCGGCGGGCTGAGGCGACCGATATGCGACTGACGCTCAACGGGAGACCGATCGCGGTCGAGCCGCGACCGGGGATGAGCCTCCTCGAGCTGCTTCGCGAGGCCTGTGGGCTGCGCTCGATGAAGGACGGCTGCGCCCCGGAGGGGTCGTGCGGCGCGTGCACGGTCATCGTGGACGGGCGGCCGGCCGTCTCCTGCGCGCAGCCGGCCGTGCGGGCCGAGGGGCGATCGGTCCTCACCCTGGAGGGCCTCCCGGCCGATGCGCGAGATGCCTGGGCCGATGCGTTCGTGGCCGCCGGGGCCAGCCAGTGCGGCTTCTGTTCGCCGGGGCTCGTGATGAAGGCCGAGGGCCTGCTGGCCCGGGACGCGGCGCCCTCGCGCGCGGCCATCGCGCGGGCCCTGGCCGGCAACCTGTGCCGCTGCACCGGCTACGTGAAGGTCATCGACGCGATCCAGGCGGTCGCGGCCGCGCGAGCCGGCGGTGCCGACGGGCGGCCGGCGCTCGAGCGCGGTGGCATCGGCGCCCGCGTCGCGAAGTACGCCGGGCGGCAGCAGGTCCTCGGCGAGCTGCCCTTCGTCGCGGACATGCGCGCTCCGGGCATGCTCCACGCCGCGCTCCGCTTCAGTGACCACCCGCGGGCCGTCGTCAGGCGGATCGACACCGACGCGGCGGCGGCGCTCCCCGGCGTGGAGCGCATCGTCACCTGGCGCGACGTGCCCGGCGAGCGGGTGCAGGGCCTCATCGAGGCCGACTGGCCGGTGCTCGTGGCAGAGGGGGAGACGACGCGGTACCTGGGCGACGTCCTGGCGATCGTGGTCGCCAAGACCCGTGCCGGCGCCCGGCAGGCCGCGGCGCAGATCGCCGTGGACTACGGCGTCCTCCCGCCCGTGTGCGACCCGGTCGCGGCGCTCGCGTCCGACGCGCCACCGCTTCACCCCGGCGGGAACCTCCTGTCCACCACCGTCGTGCGCCGGGGCGACGTCGACGCCGCGTTGGCCACCGCGGCGCACGTGGCGAGCGATACGTTCCGGACCCAGCGCATCGAGCATGCCTTCCTCGAACCGGAAGCGGCGTTTGCCGTGCCGGTGAGGGCCGGGAACGGCACATCGGTCCGCCTCCACCTGTACTCGCAGGGACAGGGCGCGTGGGAGGATCGCCGCCAGATCGCGTCGCTCCTGGCACTGCCCCCGTCGGCGGTGCGCGTCACCGCCGTGCCCACCGGCGGCGCGTTCGGCGGCAAGGAGGATCTCGGCGTCCAGGCACATGCGGCGCTCGCCGCATTCCTCACCGATCGGCCGGTGCTCGCCGTGCTCACCCGCTCGGACAGCCTGCGCTTCCACCCGAAGCGCCATCCGATGACGATCGAGGCCACGCTCGGCTGCGACGCCGACGGCCGCCTGGTGGCGTACCGCGCCCGGATCGTCGGCGACACCGGTGCCTACGCCAGCGTCGGCGCCAAGGTGCTCGAGCGTGCCGCCGGTCATGCCTGTGGCGCCTACCGCGTGCCGAACGTCGACGTCGAAGCCAGGGCCGTCTACACGAACAACGCGCCGAGCGGGGCGATGCGCGGCTTCGGCGTGCCGCAGGTCACGTTCGCGGTCGAGGGCCTGCTCGACGTCCTCGCCGAGCGTGTCGGGCTCGACGGCTGGGAGATGCGCTGGCAAAACGCGCTCGAGACCGGCGATCGGTTCGGCAGCGGGCAGCGGCTCGGCCCGGGGGTGGGGTTGAAGCGAACGCTCCTCGCGGTGCGCGAGGCGTACGAGTCGGCGCGCTATGCCGGGATCGCGTGCGGCGTGAAGAACACCGGCATCGGCAACGGCGTGGCCGAGCGCGGGCGCGCGGTCCTGCGGCCGGAGCCGGATGGGACGGTCACCCTGTTCCACTCCTGGACGGAGATGGGGCAGGGCATCCACACGGCCCTGGCCCAGGTTGCCGCGACGGAGCTGGGCCTGCCAGTCGAGCGCATACGGGTCGAGGTCGACACGACCCACGAGCTCGACACGGGAGAGACCACGGCCTCCCGCGCGACACTGCTCGGCGGCTGGGCCGTCATCGCGGCCGCCCGCCGCCTGAACGCGGCCCGGGTCGAGCGGCGTCCCGACGGCAGCGACCTTGCCGCGCTGGCCGGCGGCGACTACGTCGGCGAGCACGTCATCGACTGGACGAGCCCGATCGAGGCGAGCGATCCCGACCCGGTCACCCACGTCGCCTACGGATGGGCGACCCAGGTCGTCATCCTCGACGACGAGGGGCGCATCGCGCGGGTGGTCGCCGCGCAGGACGTGGGCCGGGCCATCAACCGGCTGGCGGTCGAGGGCCAGCTCGAGGGCGGCATCCACATGGGACTCGGGTACGCGCTCTCCGAGGACTACCCGATGGCCGATGGACTGCCAGGCGCCGATGCGCTGAAGGAGCTCGGCATCCTCCCCGCCGCCGCCATGCCCGAGGTCGATTGCATCCTGGTCGAGGAGCCGCAGCCGGAGGGTCCCTACGGGGCGAAGGGCGCCGGCGAAGCGGTGCTCGTGCCGACCGCGGCGGCCGTGGCCGGCGCGCTGTACGCCTTCGACGGCGTGCGTCGTCGCCAGCTGCCGATGCGCGACTCGCCGGCCGCCATGGCTGCCCTGCCGAAGCTCGCCCGGCGCCGCCGCGTGGCGGAGGTGTCCGCATGAGCCTGCTGCTGAGCGGTGGCACGCTCGTCCGGCGCCTCGACCCACCGGCGGTGGAGACGGGCGACCTCGTGGTCGTCGACGGCCGGATCGGGGAGCCCGGTCAAGCGGTCGATCAGCCCGGCCGGCAGGAACGGCTCGACTGCGCCGGCTGCCTCGTCGTCCCCGGCAACGTCTGCGCCCACACGCATGCCTACTCGGCGCTCGCCCGCGGCATGCCGTTCGCGCTCGACCCGCCGACGAGCTTCATCGAGATCCTGCAGCGGGTGTGGTGGCGCCTCGATCGCGCGCTCGACCTCCCCGCGATCCGGGCCTCGGCGCTCGTGGCCGCGGCGGAGGCCGTCCGATCGGGGACGACGACGCTCATCGACCACCACGCGTCGCCGAACGCGATCGATGGGTCGCTCGACGTCATCGCCGAGGCGTTCGAGGAGGTCGGACTGCGTGGGCTGCTCTGCTACGAGACGACCGATCGCGACGGTCTGCCTCGCGCGGCTGCCGGCGTGGAGGAGAACGCCAGGTTCGCCGGCCGCGTTGCCGACGGGCGATGGCCGCTGAGCCAGGCGATGGTGGGCGCGCACGCCTCCTTCACCCTTTCGGAGGCGACGCTCGACGCCTGTGTCGACCTCGCCGACCGCACCGGCTGCGGCCTGCACATCCACGTGGCCGAGGACGCCGTCGACCAGGCCGACGCGGACGCGCGATTCGGACGGCGGGTCATGGCCCGCCTTGCCGATGCCGGCGCGCTGGGCGCGCGCTCCGTGCTGGCGCACGCGGTGCACATCGACCCGGCGGAGGCGAAGATCATCCGCGACGCGGGCGCAACGGTGGCCCACAACCCGCGCTCGAACCTGCACAACGGCGTCGGGCGCACGCCGCTGGGCTGGCTGCGCGGCAGCGTGGCGCTTGGGACCGATGGCATCGGCGCCGACATGTTCGAGGAATCCCGGCTGGCGTACCTGCTCGGGCGGGAGGAGACGCTCGACACGGCGCCCCCGGCGTCGCTCGGCATGCTGGCCCGGGGCGCTGCAGTCGCCGGCCGTGCGTTCGGCGAGCCGCTGCTCGGGACGCTCGTGGTCGGCGCGCCCGCCGACCTCGTCGTGCTCGATTACGACCCGCCCACGCCCTTCAGTCCCGACTCGATGGCGGGCCACTGGATGTTCGGCCCTGCCGCCGGCCGCGTTCGCCATGTCGTCGTGAACGGCGAGGTCGTCGTCCGCGATCGGCAGCTGACCCGGATCGACGCGGCGGAGCTGGCGGTCGAGGCGCGCGGGGCTTCGCGGCTGCTGTGGGAACGCCTGGAGCGGATCGGCCCGCATCCGTTCGAGCCGACGCGGCTGCTGGCCGGAGCGGGGAGCCCCTGATGGCCGACCTCACGCTGCAGGTGTGTGGCCTGCGCTTCCGGAACCCGATCCTGCCCGCGGCCGGCCCGCCGGTCCGGGACGGGGCGGCGCTCCTTGCCTGCGCCGCCGGCGGTGCCGGCGCCCTCGTGGCGAAGACGATCTCCACCCGCGCCGCCGAGCCACCCCTGCCGAACATGGCCGAGATCCCGCACGGGATGGTGAACACGGAGCTGTGGTCGGAGCTCCCACCCGAGCAATGGCTCGAGCGCGAGTACGCGATCGCGCGTGGCGCGGGACTCCCGCTCATCATCAGCCTGGGGTACACGGCCGACGAGATCGCGGAGCTCGCCCCGCGGGTTCGACCGTTCGCCGACGCGGTCGAGCTGTCGACCCACTACATCGGCGAGGACGCGGAGCCCATGGTCGGCGCCGTCCGTGCGGCGAAGGCGGCGCTCGATGTGCCCGTCCTCGTAAAGCTCAGCCCGCACGGCCAGGACATGGGCCTCGCCGCGCGCCTGGCGGCGGACGCCGGCGCTGACGGCCTCGTGGCGATCAACTCCTTCGGGCCGGTGCTCGCCCTCGACCTGGAAACGGCGCGGCCGCTGCTGGGCGGGCCTTCCGGGCACGGCTGGCTCTCCGGACCGGCGCTCAAGCCGCTCGCCGTCCGCTGCGTGCGCGAGATCGCCCGCGCGGTCGACCTCCCGGTCATCGGCGTCGGGGGCGTGAGCCGCGGCACCGACGCGGTCGAGCTCATGCTGGCCGGCGCGTCCGCGGTGGGGATTTGCACCGCCGCCATCCTCCGCGGGCCGGAGATCTTCGGGAAGGTGGCCGCCGAGCTCGAAACCTGGCTCGATGCGCACGGCCACGCCACCGCGGCCGAGATCACCGGCCTGGCCCTCACCCATGGCTGGCCGGCCGATGGGCCGGCTGTCCCGTTCATCGACCCCGACGCCTGCAATGACTGCGGGCTGTGCATCACCTCCTGCGTGTACGGGGCGATCCACGTCGTCGACGGTCGGGTGGCCCTGGAAGGGGAGCGCTGCGCCCGCTGCGGGCTGTGCGTGACGCGCTGTCGCCGCGACGCCATCCATTGGCCGAAGCTCGCCGGCGTCCCCGAAAGCGCCTGAGTGATGTCCGGGCTAATCTGACCTCGATGCCCCTCTTCCTCCACCAGCCGCGGACGTGGCTGCTTCCCATCCTGCTGGCCCTCGCCGCCGTCGCGGCGTGGTCCAGCCCGGCGCCCGTGCGTGCCGAGGAACCGCCCCAGCTGCGGGAGCGCGTCACCGACCTGGCCGGGGTGATGTCGGGCGAGGACGTGGCGCAGGCCGAGGCGGCGATCGCCGAGCTCGACGACACGATGAACGTCCAGCTCTTCGTCCTGTACGTGAACACCTCCGACGGCGCGACCATCACCGACTACGCCGATGAGGTGGCGCTGCGCAGCTCGCTCGGCGGAAACGACAGCCTGCTCGTCGTCGCCGTGGAGGACCGCCGCACCGCCCTGTGGGTGGGCGACTCGCTCGACGCGGTGAGCGACGACGAGATCCAGCAGATCATCGACGAGTCGGTGAACCCCAACCTGGCCGATGGGGCCTGGGGTGCGGCCGTGGGAGGCGCCGTCGATGGGCTCAGCGCCGCCCTCGGGGCGGAGCCGGAGCCCGAGCCGACTCCGGACCAGGAGCCATCCGGTGCCACCACCGACGGCTTCCCGTGGGGCACGCTCGTCGCCGTCGGCCTGCTCGCCATCGGGGGGTGGGTGCTGTGGGGCTGGTGGCGTGCCCGCCAGCAGGAGGGCGAGGACGCGGAGGAACGCGACCGGCGCCTCGGCGGACTGGTGCGCCAGGTGAACGCGCGGCTCATCGCCATCGACGAGCTGATCAGGGACGACGCCCAGGAGCTGGGCTTTGCCGAGGCGCAGTTCGGGAAGGAGGTGGCGGCAACGTTCGCCAGCGCCCTGGACTCCGCTCGAGCCGAGCTCAAGGCATCGTTCGCCATCCGCCAGCGCCTGGACGACAGCGACCCGGAGACGCCCGCTGAGAAGGAGGCGATGCTGAAGGACATCCTCGCCCGGCTCGACCGTGCCGAGGCGACGCTCGAGGAGCAGACGGCGCGCTTCCGCGAGCTGCGGGACATCGAGCGGCGCGCGCCCGAGGTGCTCGCCGCACAGCCGGAGGCCGTTGCCACGGTCGAGGCCCGCCTGCCGGACGCCGATCGCCTGCTCGCCGACCTTCGGGCCGATGCGCCGCGCTCCTCCCAGGCCGTCGCCGGCCACCTCGAGGAGGCGCGCAAGCGGCTGGCGCTGGCGCGCACCTCCACCCAGGAGGGGACCGCTGCGCTGGCTCGCGACGATCGCTCAGCTGGCGGCCGCGCGGCGCTTGCCGCGCGCGACGCGGTGGCTCAGGCCGGCAGGCTGCTCGACGCCGTGGCGCGTCAGCACGAGTCGCTGGAGCAGGCGCGTGCCGGGCTGGACGCCGCGCTGGCCCAGGCCCGCACCGACGTGGCCGCTGCCCAGGATGCGCTGCGTGGCTCGACCGACGCGGCGCTCGCCGAGAGCCATCGCGCGGCGCGCGCGAAGCTCGACGAGGCGGAGCTGGCCGCCGGAAGCGGCGGCCGCGACATCGTGTTGGCCCTCGGCCTGGCTCGCGAGGCCGAGGCCGCGGCGGACCGCATCGTGGCCACCGTGAAAGAGGGCGAGGAACGTCAGGCCCGCGCGCTCGCCGGTGCCGACGCCGCAATTCGGGCGGCCGAGGCCAACCTCGACCGGGCCGCCGACTTCATCGCCGCGCGGCGACACGGGATGGGCCGGCGACCGCGGACGCGTCTGTCCGAGGCGGAAGCGTCGCTTGCTCGCGCCCGTGCCCTGCGGGAGGCCGACCCACAGGCGGCCGTCGGCGAGGCGCAGCGGGCGGGGCAGCTCGCGGACGACGCGTACCGCCAGGCGCGCAACGACTTCGACCGCACCGAGCATGCCGGCTACGGCGGCACGGTGGTCATCAACGGCCGCCACTACCCGACCGGCCCGGAACACAGCTGGGGCGCAGACGTGGGTGGCGCGATCATCGGCAGCATCATCGGTTCGATCCTCAGCGGAGGAGGCGGCCGCCGCGGCGGCGGGTTCGGACCGTTCGGCGGCGGAGGGGGAGGTTTCGGCGGCTTCGGTGGGGGAGGAGGCGGCATCGGCGGTGGCGGCCGCTCGATTGGCGGCAGCTTCGGCGGTGGGGGCGGGCGCTCCCGGGGAGGTGCCTGGTAGCGCGTGGACGCGACCATCGGTACCGTGCAGACCATCGGTCCCATGAACGACGACAGACGCTAGGGGAAGGAGAAAACCGTGGCGCAGACGACCATCCTCGGACGCATCGGGCAGCTGGTGCGGGCCAACATCAACGCGCTGCTCGACAGCGCGGAGGACCCGGAGAAGATGCTGGACCAGCTGGTCCGCGACTTCACCAACAACATCGCCGAGGCCGAGGAGGCCGTGGCCCAGACGGTGGGCAACCTGCGGTTGCTGGAGGACGACCAGCGCGAGGCGCAGGCCGCGCAGGTCGAGTGGGCCGACAAGGCGCGGGCCGCGGCAGGCAAGGCCGAGGAGAGCCGCGCCGCCGGTAACGCCGCCGAGGCGGATCGGTTCGACGAGCTGGCCAAGATCGCCATCCGGCGCCAGATCAGCTTCGAGAACCAGGTGGCGACCTTCTCCGGCCAGATCGAGCAGCAGACCGCGCTCACCGAGCAGCTCAAGGACGGCCTGAACAAGCTGCGCGTCAAGCGTGAGGAGCTCGTCCAGAAGCGTGACGAGCTCGTCAGCCGCGCGAAGATGGCCGCAGCGCAGCGCCAGGTCCAGGAGGCCGTGCGCGAGGTGAGCGTCATGGATCCCACCTCGGAGCTGAACCGCTTCGAGGAGCGGATCCGCCGCGAGGAGGCCATGGCCCGCGGGATGCAGGAGGTCGCGGCCTCCTCGCTCGAGGAGGAGTTCGCCTCGCTCGAGGATGCGGACACCGAGGCGGAGGTCGAGGCGCGGCTGGCCAGCCTGAAGTCCGGAGCCTAGCCCGGCCGATGAGCGGTGCGGGGCGGTGCGTCACCTTGCGGGCGCCGCCGCCCCGTCCTACCCTTGGGGTTCACCATGCCCCGAGCCAACCGGCCCGCCGGGAAGCCGCTCCTCATCGCGCCGCTGCTCGCGGCGGCCATGCTGTGGCCGCTCGCCGGGAGCGTGGCTGCGCGCGGGATCGACGCTGCGGACACTGGATCGGCGACTCAGACGCGCCCGATCGTGTACGACGTCTCGTACCCACAGTGCGGCCGCGATCTGCCCGAGGCCTTCGCCTTCGCGATCGTGGGCGTGAACGGCGGGCTCGTGTATGCGCCGAACCCGTGCCTGGGGGCGCCCGATGACGAGGACGGCGACACGAGCCAGCTGGCATGGGCCGGCGGCACCGTCCAGTTCTACGCGAACACCGGCAACCCCGGCCCGCGGCTGAGCCGATACTGGCCGCTCGGCCAGCGCAGCCCGCGGGTCTGCTCGGACCGCGATCCGGACACCGCGTCGTGTGCCTACAACTACGGTTGGAACGCCGCGGCCGACTCCTACGCGAACGCGGTGGCCGCCTACGTCTCGCTCGGGCTGGCCGAGGCCGATGCCACCCGCACGCCGGCTGGGACGACATGGTGGCTCGACGTCGAGACGGCGAACTCCTGGCGGGCGGACGCCCGGCTGAACGTGGCCGCCCTGCAGGGAGCGGTGGACTACCTCCACTCGGTGGACGTCGCGGGCATCGGCTTCTATTCAGCCCCGCGGATGTGGCAGCGCATCACCGGCGGGACCGATGCCTTCGCCGACTACCCGAGCTGGGTGGCGGGCGCCAGCTCCCTCGAGGGCGCACGGGCCGCCTGCCGCGGCGAGGGCCTCACCGGCGGACCGGTGGTGATGGCCCAGTACGTCTCAAGCGGCCTCGACACGAACGTCCTGTGTGACGGGCCCGCGCCCCAGTAGCTGAGCTTCGCCGGCGCTGGACGCCGTGCGTACAGTTGCCACATGTCATTCGAACGCCTCCCTCCCGCAGCCCCTGGCGAGCCGGGACCAACACCGGGACCGGCCGGCGCCGGCACGTCCGAGGTGACGCCCGCGATGCGGCTCCAGATCCTGTCGACCGAGCACTGGAGCCTCCTTGCGTCGCGAAACCTGGCCTGGAACGAGGCGTTCAGCCGGACCGGCATCTTCCTCACCGCCCTGTCCGGCGCGATCGTGGCCCTTGCGCTCGTGGCACAGGCCACCCAGTTCGGGGAGGGGTTCCGCCTGTTCGGACTCGTCATCCTGCCTGTGGTGCTGTTCATCGGCATCGGCACGCAGTTGCGCCTCGACAGCTCCAGCTACCACGACGTGCTCTGCATCATCGGCATGAACCGCATCCGGTCCGCCTACCTGGATATTGCGCCGGACCTGGAGCCGTACTTCGTGATGGGCACGGACGACGACTTCCGCGGGATCGAGCTCACCATGGCGAACCCGCCCAACCGTTCGATGCTCGCTGCCGTGGTCGCGGCCACCCCATTCCTGGTCACCGTTTTGGACGCCATGCTGGCCGGGGCGATCGGCGCGCTGGCCGCCATCCAGTTTGGCGCTGCCGCCTCCCCCGCGGTCCTCATCGGCGTGACCCTGTTCGTGGCCGCCATGGCAGTCCAGGCGGCCCTGGCGCGCCGCGACATCCGCCGCGTCATGGGCAGCCACCGCCCGCGCTTCCCGGCGCGCGAGGCATCGGAGGCAGCCGCCGAGTAGCCGGCGGACGTCGTCCTGCGGGCATCGGCGGAATGACGTAGCCTGCGGCAGCGCATCCGCCCGAGGCAATCGCCGCCGCCGGATGCGACCCTGCGGGTCGCACGACCCACCACCGAGCACCGGAGAGCCAGCGCACGCATGACCGCCACCCCGACCACACCCGACACCTTTCACGACCGGCCGCCGATCGAGCTGCCGCACCGCACCCGGATCGAGATCCTCGTCGCCGTCCTGCTCGGCATCTTCCTGGCGGCGCTCGACCAGACCATCGTGGGAACCGCCCTGCCGCGGATCGTCACCGACCTGCAGGGCAACGACGTCTACACCTGGGCCTTCACGTCGTACCTCGTGACGGCCACCGTCAGCGGACCGATCTACGGGAAGCTGTCCGACATCTTCGGCCGGCGGCCGATCTTCATGATCGGGGTGAGCATCTTCCTGCTCGGCTCGATCCTGTGCGGGCTGTCGGCCAACATGCCGATGTTCATCGCCTTCCGCGGCCTGCAGGGCCTCGGCGCCGGCGCCCTCTTCCCGGTTGCACTGTCGATCATCGGCGACATCTTCGCCCCCTCGGAGCGCGGCAAGTACCAGGGCTTCTTCGGGGCGGTGTTCGGCGTCTCGAGCCTCATCGGTCCCGCGCTGGGCGGGATCATCACCGACACCGTCGGCTGGCACTGGATCTTCTACGTGAACGTGCCGATCGGCGCGGTCGTCCTGTTCGTCATCTGGCGCACGCTGCCGCCGCACCACGAGCCCGATGCCGACCGCCACATCGACTACCTCGGCGCCTCCGTCTTCGTGGCCGCCCTGGTGCCGATCCTCATCGGCTTCACGAACAAGGGCTCGGCGGACTGGACCGATCCGGAGGTCGGCGGGCTCATCGCGCTGGGCGTCGTCCTCATGGGCGCCTTCGTGTTCGTCGAGTCACGGGCCAGGGAGCCGATCCTGCCGCTTGGCCTGTTCCGCATCCGTGCCTTCACCGCCAGCGTGGTCGCCATCTTCCTGGCGGCGATGGGCTTCTTCGCGGTCATCGTCTTCCTGCCGCGCTGGTACCAGGTCGTGGCGGGTGCCTCGGCCACCGAGTCCGGCTACCAGATCCTGCCGCTGCTCGGCGGGCTGATCGTGTCGGCGGTGGGCTCCGGCCAGATCGTGGCGCGGGTCGGCCGCTACAAGACGCTCATCCTCGGCGCGCTGCTCGTCGTCGCGGCCGGCCTGATGCTGCTGACGAACCTTCGTGCCGACACCCCGCGGCCGCTCATCTGGCTGTGGATGGCGGTGGCGGGCCTGGGAATCGGCCCCACCTTCGCGGTCTTCACCCTCGTGGTGCAGAACGCGGTCCCGATCCGCGCGCTCGGCTCTGCGACGAGCGGCGTGACCCTCTTCCAGCAGGTCGGCGGAACGGTGGGCCTGGCGATCGCGGGCACGATCTTCGGCGAGGTGTTCCTGCGCGAGGTGCCCCAGCGCCTGGTGGCGAACGGCGTGCCGGAGCAGTTCGCGACCGCCTTCGCGCAGGGCGGGACGGGCGCGCTGAACGAGATCGGCGGGGTCGGGGACCTTGGCGCCACGATCCTTGCCCAGGTGCCCGAACCGTTCCGGGCGCAGGTCGAGCCGATCATCCCGGCCATCGTGGCCGGCATCCACGAGGCGTTCTCGCTGGCCACGGCGGCGACCTTCACGATCGGGATCGTGACCGCGCTGATCGCCGCGCTCCTCGTGCTCGTGGTCATGCCGGCTGGGCGCATCGGCTTCCAGGCAGGCGAGCCGGCGCCAGTCCCGAGGGAGCCGGAGGCCGTGGTAGAGACCGTACCGACCGACTCCTGACCAGCAGGTGGTCACATGGATCAAGATGTGGCCGCGCCGGGAGGCATCTGCCACAGATCCGACCACCGGCTGGAGAATTCGGCCCAGAAACGGTGTTTCGAGGGCCGCGCGGGGCAGCTTCTTGACTGTTATGACCACGGGCTGGTCAAACCGGCAAGAAGGGCCCCAGCCGCTCGGCGCGCCGACGCCGATCGGCCTACCATCGGAGCATGGGGCAGCTCGACTCCCGGAAGCGGACGGAGCTGCGGGACAGCGACTTCGCGTACGTGGACTCCCGCGGCCGCCGAAGGCTGCCGATCCACGACGCGTCGCACGTGCGCAACGCCCTGTCGCGCTTCAACCAGGTCGTCTTCGACGACGAGGCGTCGCGGGCCAGGGCTCGCAGCCGGCTGCTGAAGGCGGCGCGGAAGCACGGGATCGTGCCGATCGGTTTCATCGAGGGCCAGCTGCGCGCGACCGGCCCGGGCAGCCTGCCGACCGGCCAGGTCACCTTCCTGCTCACCGACATCGTGGATTCCACCGGCCTGCTCCAGCAGCTGGGTGAGGGCTATCCCCGCGTGCTGGCCGATGTGCGGCGCCACCTGCGCACCGCCGTGCGGCGCGCAGGAGGACGCGAGGTGGACGCGCGCGGTGACGAGTTCTTCGCCGTCTTCCGTGACGCCCGTGCGGCGCTGACCGCGGCGATGGCGGCGCAGCGGGCGCTGGCCGGACACACCTGGCCGAGCGGCGCGCCCGTGAGCGTGCGGATGGGCGTCCACTCCGGTCGCCCGACGCTCACCGACACCGGCTACGTGGGCCTCGCCGTCCACGCGCTGAACCGCATCGCCAACCTGGCCGATGGTGGGGTCATCCTCGTCTCGGCCGCCACCCTGGCCATCGCCGGCGACGAGCCGATGGAGGCCGCCTTCGAGCCGATGGGCCCGCAATCCCTGCGCGGGGTCCGCGAGCCGGTGACCGTCTTCCGCGTGCGACCGCGACCGGACCAGGGCTGAGGAACGCGGCCGGGCCGCGGCACCGGTATCATCAGCGGACCGCCCGCCCCGCCCTCTCTCGGAGGCTGCCTCGCACATGGTCGTCCAGGACGCCACCCTCGAATCCACGCTCGAGTCGCACCGGTCGGAGCTGACCGGCTACGCCTACCGCATGCTCGGCTCCGCATTCGAGGCCGATGACGCCGTCCAGGAGACGCTCCTGCGGGCCTGGCGCAGCATCGACCGGTTCGAGGGCCGTTCCTCGCTCCGCTCGTGGCTGTACCGGATCGCGACGAATGTCTGCCTGGACATGCTCAGCTCGAAGGAACGCCGCGCCCGGCCGATGGACCTCGGGCCGGCGGGCACCGCCGATGGCCCGCTGGGGGACCGGTTGCCGGAGGTGACCTGGCTGGAGCCGATCCCCGACGGCCGCGTCGTGCCGTCCAACGGCGACCCGGCCGACGTCGCGCTGGCGCGCGAGTCGATCCGCCTCGCCTTCCTGGCCGCGCTCCAGCACCTGCCGCCCAAGCAGCGCGCGGTGCTCATCCTGCGCGAGGTGCTCCGCTGGCGCGCGGCCGAGGTGGCCGAGCTGCTCGACACGTCCGTGGCATCGGTGAACTCCGCCCTCCAGCGAGCGCGCGCCACGTTGGACAGCGTGCAGGCCGGCGGCGACGCACCCAGCAAGGCCGCGCTGGGCGACGACGAGGAGAAGCTCCTCGCCCGATACGTGGACGCCTTCGAGCGCTACGACATGGATGCGCTCACCGCCCTCCTCCGCGCCGATGCCACCTGGAACATGCCGCCCTATGCGCTCTGGCTCCAGACGCACACCGACATCGTGCGGTGGTGCCTGGGTCCCGGCATCGGCTGCGAGGGAAGCCGGCTCATCCCGACCGTGGCGAACGGCCTGCCGGCATTCGGTCAGTACAAGCCGTCGCCCGACGGCGGCCGCGAGCCGTGGTCACTCCAGGTCCTCGAGACCGATGGGTCGGAGATCACCGGCATCACCTTCTTCCTGGACACCGCCCGACTCTTCCCGCTGTTCGGTCTGCCGCCCCGGCTCGACGGCGACGGGGTCGATCCCGAGCGCCTCGGCCAGGCCGCACAGGCGTAGCAGGCCGTCCAGCGCCAGGCCCGCGCCCACCACCCGCGCGTCGGCCCCGCAGCGGCGCGCGACGAGCGCGGCACGCGCCAGCGCGTCGACCGTCTCGAGGTCGACGGCCTCGAGACCGGTGACGTCGATGACGACGACCCGCCGTGTCCGCACACGAGAGGGGACGCGGCAGGGACGGTGAACTCATCGGTCCATGCGCTAGCCTGACGCGCCATGGAGGAAGCGCGGACCTTTCGCGGCCTGCCGGTGGGCGGCTTCGGCCTGCCCGGCACGGAGCTGCGTCGGGAGCTGACCGATCTCGTCCTGGCCGGCACGAAGACGGCGACCGCCAGCCTGGAGGTCGAGTGGCAGCTCGACGGCGACCCAGTCCCGGTGCCCGGATGGCGCGAGGTCGTCGTCGACGTGGACGGGCGCTACGTGGCCGTCCTCGAGACGACCGAGTGCCGCGTGCTGCGCATGGCGGACGTGGACGACGAGTTCGCCCGCGACGAGGGCGAGGGCTTCGCCGATGCCGCCGACTGGCGCGTGGCGCACGAGCGGTTCTGGAACAGCTACATCGGAGAGCTGCGTGAGCGGCTCGGCGACCCGGACTGGTCGCTCACTGACGACACGCGCATCGTCTGCCAGCGCTTCCGCCTGTCCGAGCGCTTTCCGGAGCCGATCGACCCCGCGGCGGAGGCCTAGCCCCGGCGCTTGCGACCCTTCACCGGGGTGAGCGTCGCGCGCCGCGCCTCGGGAAGGGCGTCACGGGCGGCGTCGAGCGTTGGGTACGGTCCGCGGGCCAGCGGCTGGCCGAAGCCGTCGGTGACCTCCACGTCGAGCAGCATCCAGCCCACCCCGGAGCTGCGGACCTCGAACCGTCCGTCACCGGTGCGGTACAGCCCCGCCTCGGCGCGCTTCAGCGCGTTCGGATCGGGGCCGGGATCGGGCTTTGCCCTGGACGTGGCGCGTGGCATCGATCCGGTCAGAGCCTGGCGCCGGACCGATCCGGCGGCTCGGGTCGGTCGATCGGCTCGTCCAGCCCGTCCACGGTCAGTCCGTCGGCGCGGTTCCACGGGTCGCGGTGCCGCTCCGCGATCTCGGTCACCGGCCGGGGACGGTTCGCCACGAGGTGCTCGACGCCCGCCAGGATGCCGGCCACGACGTGGCCCGCGGACGGGTTCGCGGGAAGCGGTCTGCGACGTTCCACGCCCCGACCATACGCCATTTCGGGGGGCGCCGCCGCCACACGGCGCGGTCGTCAGCGGCCGATCGTCACCGTCTCCAGGATCGGCTCGGCGGCGGCGAGCGCCTCGTCCCAGCGGGCGACAGAGCCGCCGACCATGACCGCCAGCAGGCCGTCGTCGGTGTCGAAGAATCCGAGCCACAATCGCCGCTCCGGCGCGATGCTCAGCGGACCGGGCGGGACGGCCAGGACCCCGACGTTCGCCGTGCTGCGTCCGGCGTGCTCGACCTCGACCACGACGCCGCTCCGCCCGTCGATGAGCGACTCGCTCTCGCCGAAGACGGTGAGCCCCGGGTTGCCGCGCACGGCCGCCGCCGCATCCTCCGCGGTCTCGACCCGGACGGAGCTGCCGCCCTCGCCGTAGATCTCGCTCGGCTTCGCGAACTGGACGGCGATGACGTCGGGGCTGCCGACCTCCTGCTGGACGTCGAAGAAGCCGGTGTACAGCTGCTCCGCGTACCACGCGCCCTCCGCGATCTCGAAGGTGATGCGCGGCGCGAAGCCGGCGCGCGTGTATCGGCCCGGCGCAAGCGCCTCCCCGGTTCGCTCCAGCTCCATGGCCTGCACCTCCGCCGATGCCTCGGCCGATGAGCTCGCCGCGACCGACGCCTCAGCCGAAACCGACGGCTGGACCGATGCCGGGGCCGACACCGTCGGCGCGCTGCACGCCGCGACAAGGAGCAGGACGGCGGGCGCGAGGGCTCGGCTGCGGGGTGACATCACCCGCGACTACCGGGACGACCGGCGCAAGGTTCACGAACCCCTTGTGGAAACTCCGGGGGACGGAGTACAACGACGCCACGTGCGCGTCCAGAATCGGATCAC
>DATBIK010000003.1:0-7209 GCA_036556985.1 Candidatus Limnocylindria bacterium
CTCCTCGAGGCGGACCAGGCCGTGCATCCGGTCGAAGGCGATCCGGTTGCCGCCCGCCGCGCGGGCCGACGCCAGCGCCTCGTCGGCAGCGGCCAGGAGCTCCTCGTCGGTGAGGCCCATCCCGGCGCGCATGAAGGCCACGCCGATCGAGACGCGCACCACGACTTCGCCCGCGCTCGTGCCGATCGGCCGGGACAGGATCCGGCTCCTCAGCGCATCGGCAAAGGTGGCGGCGCCGGTCTCGTCGGTGTGCGGGAGCAGCGCCAGGAAGCTGTCGCCGCCCACCCGGCCCAGGGCATCGGCGCTGCGCATGCGCAGCCGAAGGCGGAGCGCGACCTCTTGGAGGACCTCGTCGCCGACCGCCAGGCCGTGGTCGCGGTTGATGCCGGCGAACCCGTCCAGGTCGAGGAGGAGCACCGCCACCGGGTGCGGGTAGCGGCGCGCCTCGCCTGCCTCGATCTTCAGCCGATCCAGGATCGCGCGACGTGTCGCGACCCCGGTCAGCTGGTCGACGGCGGCCGCCTGCACGATCTCGCTCCGCTGGACCTCGATCGTGCGGCGGGCCTGCATGAGCTCCTCGATCGTGCCGCGCAGCTCACGCGCCAGGCGCATCGTCTCCTCGCGGGCGGTGAGCGCGGCGGGAACGTCGAGCGCGTCGGTCGGTTCGGCCGCGTCGCGGACGGGGGGCGCCGCGGGGACGGTCGGACCGTTAGCCGTGGCACGGGCCGGCGCGCGGCCGCGCGCGTAGGCTTGCGTGCCGGCCGCGAGCGCCACGAGCCCCAGGATGACCTCCACCGACCCGGTCCGGGACGCGGCCAGTGCGGCCAGCCCGGCCGCGGTGAGCCCGGCCGCCAGCATCGGCCCGGGGACGGCACTGGCCGCGACGAGCGCCGCGGCGACGCCCATGAGCCATGGCCACAGGCCGCCTGCCGCCGGCAGGAGCACGGCCGCGGCGGCCGCTGCCTCGATGACGAGAAAGACGACGAGCCACGTCGCGATCGGGCTGGGTCGCTCCACTCGTCCGGTGGCCGACTCCCGCGCCAGCTGCGCCGCGAGGACGAGCGCCCCGGCGCCGATGGCGGCGGGAACGAGGCCGGTGTCTGGGAACGCTGTCCCGGCCGGCAGGGGACCGAGCGTCCGCAGCGTCGCCACGCCGAGCCCGACGGCCAGGAGGGCCAGCGCGGTGGCCCGGGCGATGTCGAGCAGGCTGCCATGTCGCAAGCCGCGCTCGAGGGACACAAGGGTTGCAGCCGCCACGGCGATCGCCGTCGTGGCCCCCGCGGCGGGCAGGAGCCAGGCCAGCCCGTGCTCGCCCGGGACGAGCGCCGGGAAGAGGCGCAGCAGCGCGACGCCGGCGGGTGCCAGCATCACCATCGCCGCGCCCGTCGCGAGCGCGGTGGCATCGGGCCTGGGGTATCTGTCCACTCTGGTCCCGGGTGGTGCGAACGTGCACCGCAACGTTCCGGCCGCCGCCCGGGCGGCGGCAATAGTACGAACGGGCGCCGCGGCATCGGCTCGCCTATCCTGCGGCGCATGCCGGTCCAGCACGTCATGTCGCGCGCGCGCTTCCTCGAGCTCACCGATGGGCTCATCGTTGAGGGCGAGGCGATCGTCGCCGAGCCGGACTGGGCTCGCTTTCGCCACTGGCTGCTGAACTCGGACGAGCTGCTCGAGAAGGTGTGGGGCCGGATGGACCGATACCACCTCGCCTGGCTGAACGTCGGCCGTGACTCCGCGCCGCCCGGCACGTCCCTGGACGACGCGGGCACGCGCCGCTTCGTGGCCGAGGTCGCCGGCGCGAAGCTGGCCGTGCTGCGTACGATGAGGACCGCCGTCGCGCAGCGCGGCTGGACCCTGCTCAGCGACAGCGAGGAAGATTGAGGACCGATGACCCACCATCGACCCGACGACCACACCGGCGGACTGGCGGCCGTGCTGGCCCATCCCGACGACGAGAGCTTCGGCTGTGCCGGGGCGCTGGCCCTGGCCCACGATGCCGGACGGGTGGTGCGGCTGCTCGTCGTCACCCGCGGCGAGGCGGGTCAGGCGCCGGGCGAGGACGACCCGAACTTCGCCGATCTGCGCGAGGACGAGCTGCGCTGCGCCGCGGGCAAGATCGGCTTCACCGAGGTGACCGTGCTCGAGGGCTACCCCGACGGCGGCGTGGCCGACATGCCCTTCGCACAGCTCGTCGACGAGATCGCCGCCTGGCTCGGCGACCGGCGCCCGAACGCGGTGATCACCTTCGGCACCCACGGCATCACCGGCCACCCCGACCACGTCGTCGTCGGCTCGGCGACGCGCTGGGCGGTCGAGCGCCTGGCGGAGTCGGGGATCGCGCCGCACGCGGTGTACGTCATGGCCCCGGTCTTCGGGCCGGGGACGAAGCGCTACGACCTCTCCCCGGAGGAAGGCGCCGCGACCCACCGCATCGACATCACCCCGGTGGCGGGACGCAAGATCGCCGCGCTCGCCTGCCACGCGTCGCAGCCGGACGCGAAGCAGGAGGCGGCCGAGGTGCAGGCTCTGCTCGACGCCGAGGGCGTCCTGTACGAGGGCTACACCCGCGTCCGCCCGGCCGTCCCCGCACCGCATCCGAAGTTCGACACGCGCCTGGTTTGAGCCGTCCGCAATTTCAGCGTCAGGTAACTAACGGACACGCGCAGCCTCCTCGGCGCTCAACCGATGTCCGAGAATTGCCGGAAATAGCACATCTCGACCTTGAAGTGCCAGGGCGCCGGCCCATGAGGAGCTCATCTTGACCGTTAGTTACCCGTGCCCCAAATCGGGTACCCGTAGCCAGGACCCGGGCGGGCCCGCCTGCGCGGCGGGGCATCGGTCCTAATCCTTGGTAGACTGGTCGGGATATGACGATCGACTCGAACCTCGGCAAGGTCGACGAGGTGATGACCGCGCTCTACGACATCCACGATCCGGAGATCGGGATGAGCATCGTCGACCTCGACCTCATCAAGAACGTCGAGATCGGCGCGGACGGCGCGCCGACCGAGATCAAGATGGTGCTCACCACCCCGTTCTGCCCGTGGGCCGGCGAGCTGATCCAGACGGTGAAGCAGAAGACCGAGGAAGTCGTGGGGCCGCCCGTGAAGGTCACCCTGCTGGCCGACCGCTGGGAGCCGCCCCCGGGTCTGTTCTGAGGCGCGCCGCTCCCGCGGCTACTCGTTGCGCGTCAGGATGCGCGCGCTGCCGTCCTCACGGCCGTCTCTCGCCCCCGCCTGACGCTCTTCCCCGAGCTTCAACGCGTTCCTCACCGCGTTCTCCAGCTGCCCGATCGTGAACGGCTTCATGACCACCTCGATGCCCTGCTCCATGAGGTAGGCCTCCGCGTCACGCACCTCGTGCGCCGCCGCCGTGCAGGCGACGATCGGTATGGAGACTGTTTCGGGGTGCATCCGCATCTTCTGGAGCAGCTGCCAGCCCTGGAGCTCGCGGTCGCCGAGGATGAAGTCGACGATGACGAGGTCCGGTCGGATCTCGACGATCCGCGACAGCTCGTCGGGCGCGAAGGTCATCAGAGTCACCTCGAAGCCCATGTTTCCTTCCAGGATGTCGCGGAAGAGCTCGAGGATCTCCTTCGTGTCGTTGATGACCAGGACGCGGGTCGTGCGGTTCGGCATGCGGACGCATCGGGTGCAATAAGCGTGCCCCCGCTCGCTACCATCGGTGCGTGCGCATCTACACCCGCAAGGGCGACTCTGGCACGACCGGCCTCCTGTACGGCGGCGATCGGATCTCGAAGGCCGACCTCCGGACCGATGCCTACGGCACCACCGACGAGGCCGTCTCCGCCCTCGGCCTGGCGCGGGCGGCGATCGGGACGGCCACGGACCGCACCGAGTCCCGGCTCGCGGCGCTCGCCCTCCGGCTCCAGCGCGAGCTCTTCGTGGTCGGCGCCGAGCTGGCCACCCACCTCGACCGCCGCAGCCGGCTCGATGCTGGGACGACCCTCGTCACCGAGCCGATGGTGGCCGCCCTCGAGGCGGAGATCGACGCCCTGGAGGCCGACCACCCGATGCCGGCCGAGTTCGTCCTTCCCGGCGAGTCGATGGCGGGCGCCGCGTTCGACCTGGCACGCACCACGGTGCGCCGCGCGGAGCGTCGGGCGGTGGCCCTGGCCGACGTCGGCGGGCTGCCGGAGTCCCAGGTGGTGCCCTACCTGAACCGCCTCGCCGACCTGCTGTTCGTCATGGCCCGCGCCGCCGATGGCGGGTTCCGCCCCGTGCGGGACGACGAGTAGAATTCGGCTGCCGACGAACCCGCCTCCGCGGGGGCTCACCGGGGCGGAGCACCTCTCGGCGGCGCACTGACAAGGAGACCCGGACGATGCCCTATGCCGTGACGAATCCCGCCACCGGCGAGACGGTCAGGACGTACGAGACGATCAGCGACGCGGAGCTGGAGGCGGCGATCACCGCGGCCGACGAGGCGCATCGGACCTGGTCGAAGTCGACCACGGTCGACGAGCGCGCGTCACTCATCCGCCGCGTTGCCGAGCTCCATCGCGAGCGGCGCCAGGAGCTGGCGGAGCTCATCGTCCGCGAGATGGGCAAGCCGATCGCGCAGGCGCTCTCCGAGGTCGATTTCGCCGCGGACATCTACGAGTACTACGCCGACCACTCGCCGGACTTCCTGAAGGACGAGCCGATCGAGCTGCTCGCCGGCGAGGGCACGGCGGTCATCCGCCGCTCGTCGGTCGGCGTGCTGCTCGGCGTCATGCCGTGGAACTTCCCGTACTACCAGGTGGCGCGCTTCGCCGGCCCGAACCTCATCATCGGCAACCCGATCCTGCTCAAGCACGCCGGACAGTGCCCCGAATCGGCCGCCGCCATGGAGCGGATGTTCCGCGACGCCGGCTTCCCGCCGGGCGCGTACGTGAACCTCTACGCGGCGCACGACCAGATCGAGCGCATCATCGCCGACCCACGCGTGCAGGGGGTGTCGCTCACCGGCTCGGAACGAGCCGGCGCCCAGGTCGCCGAGATCGCCGGCCGCCACCTGAAGAAGGTCGTGCTCGAGCTCGGTGGCTCGGACCCGTTCATCCTGCTCTCGACCGACGACGTCGACGCCGCCGCCCAGGCCGCCGTCGATGCACGCCTGGACAACAGCGGGCAGTCGTGCAACGCGGCCAAGCGCTTCATCGTCGCCGACGAGCTGTACCAGCCTTTCCTGGAGACGTTCACCGCGAAGCTCGCCGCGATCGAGGCGACCGACCCGACGTCGGAGGACTCGGCGCTCGGTCCACTGTCATCGCTGGAGGCTGCGGACCGCCTCGAGGAGCAGGTCAAGCGCGCGGTGCAGCATGGCGCGAAGCTGGTGCACGGCGGCGGCCGCAACGGCGCGTTCTTCCAGACGACGGTGCTGACCGACGTTACGCCGGACAACCCCGCCTCGAAGGAGGAGTTCTTCGGGCCGGTCGCCCAGGTGTACCGCGCCAGGGACGAGGCCGATGCCGTGCGGATCGCGAACGACATCCCGTACGGCCTCGGCTCGTACGTCTACACCACCGACCAGGAGCAGGCGCTCCGCGTCGCCGACGCCATCGAGGCCGGCATGGTCTTCGTGAACGTCGTCCTCGCGGACGGCGCCGAGCTGCCGTTCGGTGGCGTCAAGCGCTCGGGCACCGGACGCGAGATGGGCCGCCTGGGTGCCGACGAGTTCACGAACAAGAAGCTGATCCGCATCGGGTAATCGAGGCGAAGATCGCCGACCGAGTCCCCGGACCGATGGAGCTGTGGGCCGGCCGACCACTCCCTGGCGCGGCTTCGCAACGCGCTGCGGGACCGGCCGGCCACCCCTCAACTTCAGCGCGCAGCGCGCACAGCCGCATCTGGCAACGGGCCTCCTCCTCCCGAGCGTGGGCATGTACCTGGCGGTCGGCGGCATCGTTCGCAGGATCGATCGGGGATCGATCGTGGTGGGGCTTTCCGCGTAGCGATGGTGGCGCGTATCTCTACGGTCGGGGCGGAATCTAGTGGGGCGACCGCCTCAGCTGGCCCGATGAGTCTGATCCGCGTTCGCCGTCTATCGGCTGAATCGAACAGTGAGGTGACCCGATGCCGTCGCGACTCAATCCGTACCTCAGCTTTGCGGGGAACGCCCGCGAGGCGATGGAGTTCTACCGGGACGTGCTCGGTGGCGAGCTGACGCTGATGACGTTCGCGGAGGGCGGCGGGTCGGAGGACCCGAGCGTGGCCGACAAGATCATGCACGGCCAGCTCGAGACGCCGAGCGGCTACACCCTCATGGGGGCCGATGCGGTGGAGGGCACGCCCGGTGTCGCCGCGTCCGGTGTTCAGATCTCGCTGAGCGGCGACGCCTCGGCCGACGAGGAGCTGTCCGGCTACTTCGCGAAGCTCCTCGACGGTGGCGGCACCCAGATCGAGCCGCTCGTCACCGCTCCCTGGGGCGACAGGTTCGGGATGCTGACCGACCGCTTCGGGATCCTGTGGATGGTGAACATCGCCGGCAACCGCGAGGCCTAGAACCGCCTCGGCTTCGATCCCGACCTGGAGGGGCGAGCAAACGCGATCGCCTGAGTGCGAAGCGGCGGTTGGCGTCCGTCGCCTGCTACGATCCATCCGCAGATGACGGAGCAGCTGACCGCCGAGGACCACCCGATCGACACGCCGCACGACGATTCCTTGCGCGGACGCACGCCCCCGATCGAGCGCGCCAGGGCTGACGAGATCTTCCGCAGGGGCATCTCGCTCTTCAACGGGGTGCGCTACTGGCACGCCCACGAGGCATGGGAGGAGCTGTGGCGAGCCGCCCCCGACGAGGAGCGCGACTTCTACCAGGGCCTCATCCAGCTCGCCGCAGGGCTGCTCCACCTCCAGCGCCGAAACGCCCGCGGCGCGCGGAACAAGCTGCGCGAGGGGGTGGACAAGCTGCGCGCCTTCCAGCCCACCCATCGAGGCATCTTCGTCAATGAGCTCGTCGGCAAGGCGGAGCGCACGCTCGAGGATCTCGACGGCGGCTTCCTGCCGTACCTCATCCCGCCGGTGATCCGCTTCGTGGAGCTCGACGAGCCCGACTGGAGCCGGTGACGCCGGTGGGCGAGGATCGGGACGAGGCCGGCTACCGGGTGGAGCACGACTCGATGGGCGAGGTCCGCGTCCCGGCGGACGCGAAGTGGCGGGCCCAGACGCAGCGCGCCGTCGAGAACTTCCCGATCAGCGGCGCCACCCT
>DATBIK010000004.1:0-17618 GCA_036556985.1 Candidatus Limnocylindria bacterium
GTCGAGCAGAGACGAAAGTCGGGCTTAGTGATCTGGTACCTCCGAGTGGAAGGGGTATCACTCAACGGATAAAAGCTACCCCGGGGATAACAGGCTTATAGGGCCCAAGAGTTCATATCGACGGCCCTGTTTGGCACCTCGATGTCGGCTCGTCGCATCCTGGGGCGGAAGTACGTCCCAAGGGTTTGGCTGTTCGCCAATTAAAGCGGTACGCGAGCTGGGTTCAGAACGTCGTGAGACAGTTCGGTCTCTATCCGCCGTGGGCGCAGGGAACTTGAGAGGAGTTGCTCCTAGTACGAGAGGACCGGAGTGAACGAACCAATGTTGTACCAGTTGTCACGCCAGTGGCATTGCTGGGTAGGTATGTTCGGTTGGGATAAGCACTGAAAGCATCTAAGTGCGAAGCTCGCCTCGAGATGAGGTTCCCCACTGGGTTAACCAGGTAAGACCGCAGCGAGACTAGCTGTTTGATAGGCCGCACGTGTACGCGCAGCAATGCGTTCAGCCAAGCGGTACTAATGGTCGAGGGCTTGACCTATTTCACGCGTCTAGCACGCCGCTGGACGCGCATCGGACCACCGATACCGACGGTGGGATCCGCGACACAATCGACGCTTCCAGTCACCTCGGTTCGGCCGCCCGCGCGCGGCCGCCAAATGAAGATCATCCCGGTGACGCTAGCGGAGAGGCTCCACCCGTTCCCATCCCGAACACGGAAGTTAAGCTCTCCAGCGCCGAAGATACTTGGGGGGCAACCTCCTGGGAAAATAGGTCGTCGCCGGGATTTTCATTACCGCGAACCCAGCCCGCCAATCGTCCCGGCGGGCTTCGTGCCATTCGGGGCATCGCCCGCCGAGCGACCGGCGCTATCCTCCTGAGGTGGAGCGCATCTGCCCGTTCCTGGCGCTCGAGGGTGACCGGCGCACCGTCATCGGCGTGTTCGATGCGGAGCACCGTTGCGGCGCCGTCCAACCCCGAACGTCGCTCACCCGCGAGGAGCAGCTCTCCACGTGCCTCGTGATCGAGCATCGCTCGTGCCCGCGCTACCTCGACGCGGAGGAGGCGAGGAGCAGCTTGACCGCCGGATCGCCGACACCGGCCATCGACGCGCGACTGCTTTCCACGCGACTCGTCCTGGGTCCCGACGCCGGACGCTCTCGCTCGGGGGGCGCGCGGCCGGCGGCGAGCCGCTGGGGGCTTGGCGCTGCCGCCGCCGTCGTCGGAGCGGCGGCCGTGACGGCGACCGCCACCGGTGCGCTCGATGGGCTCCCGTTCGGCGCCACGCCATCGGAAACTGCCGTGCCCAGTGCCACCCCGGAGCCCACCGCGCAGCCAGCCGTCGGCGGCCCATCGCCGAGGCCGCCGCTGGCGACCGCCAGTCCCACCCCGACCGAGGCTCCCACCTCGACGCCACGTCCCACCCGGGCGCCCGCGGAGCGGACGCCCACGCCGGCCCCCCAGCCGCAGACCTACACCGTGCAGCCGGGCGACACGCTGGCCGCCATCGCGGTCCGTTTCGGGACGACGGTCGAGGCGCTCCAGGCGGCGAACGGTATCGACGACACCGACGTCATCCTCATCGGCCAGGTGCTCGTGATCCCCTAGAACGGTGGCTGGCAGCCGCGGCAGAAGGTCGTGGCCTCGGACCCGCCGATCTGCCGCAGCTCTCGGCCGCAGCGCGGGCAGGGCTGACCGCCGCGCAGGTGCACCTGCAGGAACTCGCGATGCTGCTCGTGGATGTCCGGCGGGACGAGGAGCCGCAGGCGCTCGGTCGCCTCGGCGAGCACCTCGCGCATGGCGGCGTACAGCCGATCGACGTCCTCGGGGCGCAAACTGCTTCGCCTGCGCAGCGGCGCCAGCCTGGCGCGCCACAGGATCTCGTCCGAGTACGCGTTCCCGATGCCGGCCACGAATCTCGGGTTGCGCAGCAGCGACTTCAGCTCGCCGGGATGCCGGCGGATGCGCTCGCGAAAGCGCTCCAGGGTGAGGTCGGGATCGTCGGCGTCCGGTCCCATCTCGGTCCAGCCGGGGATGGCGTCCAGGCCGTCCGGGTCGACGAGGTACAGCTTGCCGAGCATCTCGCGATCGACGTAGCGCAGCTCCCGTCCGTCCTCGAGGCGAAGGCGCAGTCCCGTCCGCGCACGTACTCGCTCGCTCGCCTTGTCGAGCAGCCAGAAGCGGCCCGCCAGCATCGGGTTCGCGGCGAGGAGCCGCTCGACGCGCCCCCCGCGCTCGAAGGGGAGCAGGAGGAACTTCCCGCGCCGTGAGGCCTCGCCGAGCTGCGAGCCTTCGAGCGCGCCAAGCTCCGCCGGGGTGGCCCGGACGAGGATCGGGGTCGGCGCCTCAACGCGGACGACGGTGGCTCCCGCCACGCGACGCGCGAGCTCCTCGGCAACGACGGTCAGGTCGGGGAGCTCAGGCATCGGGGGTGCTCACGACCGTATGGTATGCTGCGTCGGCTCTGTGGCGAACAACCGCATACCTGCGCGGTGGCGCGTTTCGTATCCCATCGGTCCGTAGCGGAGGAGCCCTCGTCGTCGATCGACAATGCCGGCAGCTTCCACAACGATCTGAGCGCGAACGAGTCGCCCTCCGTGCACGGAGGGCGTTGTTGTTGCCACGGGGACACTGATTGAGGAGCAACCCACCACATTGACTGACGAGACGAAGCAGCCCGAGCCCCAGGTCGACCCCAAGGAGGAGTCCAGGGCCACCGCCGTGGCGTCCCAGCCGGAGGCGACCCCCGAGCCGGAGGCGACCGCGGAGCCGGAGGCGACCGCGGAGGCCGAGACCGCTCCCGAGGAGGCGCCTGCATCGGAGCCGGAGACCGATGCGACCCAGGAGGAGGCTGCACCCGAGCCCCCCGTCGAGATGGTGGCCCCCGAGACGGAGCCGGTCGCCGAGGTCACCGCCCAGACCGATGGCGAGGCCATGACCGAGGCCCATGCCGCCACTGAGGCCGAGGCCGATGCCGCCGACGCGATGGCGGAGGCACCCGCGACCACACTCGCGCCCGAGGCCGAGACGGTCACCGCCGCGGACGAGGCTCCGGACGGCGACGGCGGCATGACCATGGCCGACCTGCTCGATGCCGAGGGCAACGAGGTGAAGAGCCTCAAGCACGGCGACGTCGTGGAGGGCACGGTCGTCCGGATCGACCCGGACGAGATCCTCGTCGACTTCGGCGGCAAGAGCGAGGGCGTGGTCTCGAACCGCGAGCTCATGAGCCGTCGCGCGCCGCGCGAGGGCGAGGAGCAGCGGCCGGAGCTGTCCATTGGCGACGAGGTGCTCGTCTACGTCCTCCAGCCGGAGTCGCCGGAGGGCCACGCGGTCCTCTCGCTGCGTCGCGCCGGGCTGGAGCGAAAGTGGCGCGCCATGCAGGAGCGCTTCGACGCGGGCGAGATCGTGGAGGCCCGGGTCATCGACCACAACAAGGGCGGCCTCATCGTCGACCTCGGGGTCCGCGGCTTCGTCCCGATCAGCCAGATCGTCGACTTCCCGCGGCGCCCGCGCGACGAACAGCCGCGCGACGCGGCCCAGGAGATCGCGGAGAAGCTGCAGCCGTTCGTGGGCCGCACGCTGCGCCTGAAGATCCTCGAGGTGAACCGCAAGGCGAACCGCCTCATCCTCTCGGAGAAGGTCGCGCTCTACGAGGAGCGCCGCGAGAAGCGGGACGAGCTCTTCAGCAGCCTCCAGGTCGGACAGCGCGTGACCGGCGTCGTCCGCAGCATCGCGCCGTTCGGCGTGTTCGTGGACCTCGGCGGGATCGACGGCCTCGTCCACAAGAGCGAGCTGTCCTGGAACAAGGTGAACAACCCGGAGACCGCCCACGCCATCGGCGAGGAGGTCGAGGCCGAGGTCATCGACATCAACCACGAGCGCGGTCGGATCAGCCTCTCCATCCGTCGCCTGCAGCCCGACCCGTGGCAGGAGTCGGTGGCGAAGTACAAGATCAACGACGTCATCGAGGGCCAGGTCACGAAGCTCGTGAACTTCGGCGCCTTCGTGCGCGTCGAGGAGGGCCTCGAGGGCCTCATCCATATCAGCGAGCTCTCGAACCAGCGGGTCGCCCACCCCGGTGACGTCGTGAAGGAGGGCGAGACCCTCAAGCTGAAGATCATCAGTTTGGACTCCGAACGCCATCGCCTGGGGCTTTCGCTCAAGCAGGCCGATGACCGCGCTCCGGCCGCGGTCGGCCCCGGGGCCGGCGCACCGCAACCGCGGTACGAGGACCGGCCGCGCCGCGATCGGCGCGACCGCCGCGACCGCGACTACCGGCCGGAGGACGCGGTGCGCGAGCCGGACGAGGGGATCGACAACACCATGGCCGCGGCGTTCGCCGAGTCCGGGCTGCTCGACCAGTTCCGCGCCTCGCAGAAGGGCGGGGTGAAGGCCGATGCCTCCGAGACCGCCGCGGCGGAGGAGCCGGCTCCCGCCGAGGAGCCCGCTGCCGACGAGGCACCGGCGGCCGAAGCCCCCGCCGCCGAAGAGGCACCGGCCGAAGAGGCACCGGCCGAAGAGGCACCGGCGCCCGAGGAAGCATCGGCGCCCGAGCCGGCGGCCGAGGTGGCCAGCGAGCCGGCCGAGGCGGAAGCACCCGCCGAGGAGCCCGCCGCCGTCGAAGCCGAGGTGACCGAGGCGACCGAAGAGTCCGAGGACGCCGAGGAAACGAAGGCCTGACGGTGGGTCGCGGCTGCGGCCCATCGGTCCATCCCGGCGCCGGAAGCGGGTCCCGTCATGGGCCCGCTTCGTGCATTGTGTGATGAACCGTGCATCATCCACGGGCTATAGAACGTAGTACCTATTGAAGACGGCGCACCCGAGTGGTGCCGTACACTCAGGCGAAGGGGTCGGACCAGCCGATCCCGACAGACCCAGCGAGATACCCGACATGGACCGATTCGACAAGTTCACCGACCGGGCGCGGAAGGTCCTCACCCTGGCGCAGGACGAGGCCCAGCGCTTCAATCACAACTACATCGGCACCGAGCACCTGCTCCTCGGCCTTGTCCGGGAGGGCGAGGGCGTAGCCGCCCGCGTGCTCGAGAACATGAACGTCGAGCTGTCGAAGGTCCGCACCGCGGTCGAGTTCATCATCGGTCGCGGCGACCGCCCGGTCGTCGGCGAGGTGGGGCTCACGCCGCGCGCGAAGCGGGTCATCGAGCTGGCGATCGACGAGGCGCGGCGCCTGGGGCACAACTACATCGGCACCGAGCACCTGCTGCTGGGCCTGGTGCGCGAGGGCGAGGGCATCGCGGCGGGCGTGCTCGAAAGCCTGGGCGTGAACCTCGACAAGGTCCGCCACCAGGTCATTCACGTGCTCTCCCAGTCGAGCAGCGTCGCGCCGGCGCAGGAGAGCAAGCGTCCGTCGAAGACGCCGACGCTCGACCAGCTGGGCATCAACCTGACCGACGCGGCGCGGGCCGGCAAGCTGGACCCGGTCATCGGGCGCGAGAAGGAGATCGAGCGCGTCATCCAGATCCTGAGCCGCCGGACGAAGAACAACCCGGCGCTCATCGGCGAGCCCGGCGTCGGCAAGACGGCCATCGCCGAGGGGCTGGCGCACCGCATCGTGAGCGGCGACGTCCCGGAGACGCTCTCCGACAAGCGGGTGCTCACGCTGGACATCGGCTCGCTGGTGGCCGGCACGAAGTATCGCGGCGAGTTCGAGGAGCGGCTGAAGAAGATCATCGAGGAGCTGCGCAGCTCGTCCGACAGCGTCCTGTTCATCGACGAGCTGCACACCCTCGTCGGCGCCGGGGCGGCCGAGGGAGCGATCGACGCGGCAAACATCCTGAAGCCGCCGCTGGCCCGTGGCGAGCTGCAGTGCATCGGTGCCACCACGCTGGACGAGTACCGCAAGTACATCGAGAAGGACGCCGCGCTCGAGCGCCGCTTCCAGCCGGTCATGGTCGAGGAGCCGACCGTCGACGAGGCCGTCGACATCCTGTTCGGCATCAGGAGCCGATACGCGGAGCACCACAAGGTGAACATCACCGACGAGGCCGTCCACGCGGCGGTGGACCTGTCGGTGCGCTACGTGGCCGACCGCGCCCTGCCGGACAAGGCGATCGACCTCATCGACGAGGCCGGGTCGCGGGTGCGGCTGCGCAAGGCATCGGCCCCGCCGGAGATCCGCGACGCCCAGAAGGAGCTGGAGGAGATCACCCGCCAGAAGGACGAGGCGATCGCCGGACAGGACTACGAGGGCGCGGCCAGGCTTCGCGACGAGGAGGCGCAGGCCAAGGAGAAGATCGAGGCGCTGCGCGTCACGTGGCACGAGGAGGCGGCCAAGGACGTTCCCGAGGTCACCGAGGAGGACATCGCCCAGGTCGTGTCGATGTGGACCGGCATCCCGGTCATCCGCATCAGCGCCGAGGAGTCCGAGCGGCTGCTCCACATGGAGGAGGCGCTCCACAAGCGGGTCATCGGCCAGCAGGAGGCGATCGACATCATCAGCAAGGCGGTGCGCCGCGCGCGCGCCGGCCTGAAGGACCCGAAGCGGCCAATCGGCTCGTTCATCTTCATGGGCCCCACCGGCGTCGGCAAGACCGAGCTGGCCAAGGCGCTGGCCGAGTTCATGTTCGGCTCCGAGGACGCGCTCGTGAAGATCGACATGAGCGAGTTCATGGAGCGCCACAACGTGTCGCGCCTGGTCGGCGCCCCGCCCGGCTACGTCGGATACGACGAGGGCGGCCAGCTGACCGAGGCCGTGCGGCGCAAGTCGTACAGCGTGGTCCTGCTCGACGAGATCGAGAAGGCGCACCCGGAGGTGTTCAACATCCTCCTCCAGATCCTGGAGGACGGCCACCTGACCGATGCCAAGGGGCGCCGCGTCGACTTCCGCAACACGGTCATCGTCATGACCAGCAACGTCGGCGCGCAGCAGCTGCAGAAGGACACCTCGATCGGCTTCCGCGCCGGCGGCGACGAAGCGAAGCAGGCGGCCGCGGACTACGAGCGGATGAAGGAGAAGGTCCTCAGCGAGCTGAAGAACGCCTTCCGGCCCGAGTTCCTGAACCGGATCGACGCGACCGTCGTCTTCCGCCAGCTGACCCGCGAGGAGATCCGCGAGATCGTGGACCTGCTCCTCGTCCGCGTGAAGAAGCAGCTCGAGGGCCAGCAGATGGACCTGGTGGTCACCGATGCCGCCAAGGACGCGATCATCGAGAAGGGCTACGACCAGGCCTTCGGGGCGCGGCCGCTGCGGCGCGAGATCCAGAACCAGATCGAGGACCCGCTCGCCGAGCGGATGCTGCAGGCCACGTTCGAGTCCGGCGACACGATCGTCATCGACGTCGATCCCGACGGCGCGGGGCTCAAGATCGAGAAGCAGGCGCCCCAGGCGCCGCAGCGCGAGACCGCCAAGGCCCGTTGAGCGCGCTCGGACGCGGCCGATAACGGACCGATAAGCCGGCCGTACCCGGCCGCGTGGCAAGATGGGCTGCGTGCCTGCCGTCCGATCCGTCTACGTCTGCCAGCAATGCGGCGCCGAGTCACCGAAGTGGTCGGGGCAGTGCCCGTCCTGCGCGGCGTGGAACACGCTGGTCGAGACCGTCGTCAGCCGCGCGCCGGCGACCGCCGCCGCTCGCGCACGGACGCGTGGCGCGGGGCCGGTGCCGGTGGGGCCCGGTGTCATCTCGCCGATCGGTGAGGTCGAGAGCGCCGAGGCGGGTCGCCTCCTGAGCGGCATGGGCGAGGTGGACCGCGTGCTCGGCGGGGGCTTCGTGCCCGGCTCGATCGTGCTGTTCGGCGGCGACCCCGGAATCGGCAAGTCCACGCTCCTGCTCCAGCTCGCCGCGCGTCTCGCCGCGGCCGGCCACGGCGCGCTGTACGTCACCGGGGAGGAGTCGGCCGCGCAGGTCCGCGGCCGGGCGGAGCGGGTGAACGGCGTGGTCGACGGCCTCGGGCTGGTGGCGACCACCGAGCTCGACACCGCGCTGGGGGCGATCGCCTCCGCGGCGCCGGCGCTGGCCGTGGTCGACAGCGTCCAGACCATGACCTCGGAGGAGCTGGGTGGTCCGTCGGGGAGCGTGGGGCAGGTGCGGGAGGTGGCCACTCGGCTGGCGGAGCTGGCGAAGGGCGGCAGCACCTGCGTCGCGCTCGTCGGCCACGTCACGAAGGAGGGCACCGTGGCCGGGCCGCGGACCCTCGAACACCTCGTCGACGCGGTCATCTACCTCGAGGGCGAGCGGCTGGGCAGCACCCGCCTCGTGCGCGCCGCGAAGAATCGGTTCGGCTCCACCGATGAGGTCGGCGTGCTCGAGATGCGCGGCGACGGCCTGGTGGAGGTGGCAGATGCCAGCCGCTTCTTCCTCGAGTCGGAGCAGCCGCCGGTCGCGGGCAGCGCGGTGACGATCGCGCTCGAGGGATCGCGGCCGCTGGCCGTGGAGATCCAGGCGCTCGTCGCGCCGTCGGGCGCGGGGTCGCCCCGCCGCGCCACCACCGGCATCGACGTGAATCGCGTGCTCATGCTCATCGCCGTGCTGGCGCGCCACGCCGGGCTGAACCTGACCGGCCACGACGTGTACGTCAACGTGGCGGGCGGTCTGCGCATCGAGGAGCCGGCCAGCGACCTGGCGGTGGCCGCCGCCCTGGCCTCCAGCCTGCGCGAGCGGCCAATACGCTCCGGTACCGTGCTCGCCGGCGAGCTGTCGCTGTCGGGCCGGCTGCGCCCCGCCGGCCGCGCCGACCGCCGGTTGGCGGAAGCACGGCGCATCGGTTTCGAGCGCCTCGTCACCGGGCCGATACGCGATCCGGGCCGTTCGCATGCGTCGAAGGATGGGCTGCTGACCGCACCGGACGTCCGCCAGGCGCTGGCAATGGCCATGGTCGAGAGCTGATCCGGATCGTTGCCGCGCCTCGGGGGGCGTGCTACCGTTGCCGCCCCCGCGAGGGGGCCGTGGCGCGAGTTCATCTCTTCATCCGGATTCTTCCGCCGCGGTTCACGTTCATACACGGTCTCATCGGTCCATGACCAAGATCATCCAGCTGGTGGGAGCCCTGTTGGGGACCCTCTTCGGGTTCGGACTGGGGCTCCTCATCCTCGAACGCGCCGGGGGCGTGGTGAGCACGCCCAATCGCCCGGCCTTTCTCATGGCGGTCGTCGCCGCCTCGCTGCTGTTCGGCTACCTGGCGATCCCGTACGTGACCGTGTACCCCACGCGCTGGGCGGCGGACCGCATCGCCCAGGCCGGTGCGGCGGAGTACGCGCTCGGCGTGACGGCAATCGTCGTCGGCCTGCTGATGGGGCTCCTCGCAGGCGTGCCGCTCGCCGCCCTCGGCGGACCCTGGGGCGCCATCCTTCCGCCGATCACCGCCATCCTCCTGGCGCTGGCGCTGCTGTGGACGACGATGTCGAAGCGCGACGTCCTCCTCCCGGCGCTGGGCGGCCTCCTCCCCGGGGGCCGGGCGGCGAAGCACCCGGGGGCCGTGGTGATCGACACATCCGCGGTGATCGACGGGCGCATCGTCGACATCGGCCGCACCGGCTTCATCCTCGGCACGCTCGTCGTGCCGCGTTTCGTGCTCGACGAGCTGCAGCGCATCGCCGACTCACCGGACGCCATGCGTCGCAACCGCGGACGGCGAGGGCTCGAGATGCTCACCGCGCTCCAGAAGGACTCTGTCTCGCCGGTCGAGGTCACCGAGGCGACCTATCCCGAACTCGACGAGGTGGACGCCAAGCTCATCGCCTTCGCGCGCGACACCGGCGCAGCGATCCTCACCAACGACTTCAACCTCAACCGCGTCGCCGAGCTGCAGGGGATCCGGGTGCTGAACATCAACGAGCTCGCGAACGCGGTGAAGGCGGTCGTGCATCCCGGTGAAGAGATGAGCGTGCGCATCATCCAGGAGGGCAAGGAGCCGGGCCAGGGCGTCGGCTACCTCGAGGATGGCACGATGATCGTGGTCGAGGGCGGCAGCGCCTTCATGGAGCAGGAGATCGGCATCAGCGTGACCCGCGTCCTCCAGACGGTCGCGGGGCGGATGATCTTCGCCCAGCCGCGCGAGCTCGCCGAGTCGGCCACGCCGGCGCCAACGCCGATCACCCGGACCGCCCAGCCCAAGGGCCAGTGAGCTCACCCGTCGCCGCGGTCCTGGTGGCCGCCGGCCAGGGCCGCCGCTTCGGCGGCGAGAAGCTGTGGCTCGACTTCTGGGGGCGCCCGGTCTGGCGCTGGGGGCTCGATACGCTGCTCTCGGTGCCAGACCTGTCGCTGGTGGCGCTGGTCGTCCCCGCCGAGGAGGTGGCCCGCTTCCGGGAGGCGCTGCCGGAGGGCTCCGAGGAGCGCGTGCGGGTCGTGCCCGGCGGCGCGGAGCGGACCGATTCGGTGGTGGCCGGCATCACCGCGCTCACCGCGGCCGGCGTCGAGGAGGACACCCCGGTCCTCGTCCACGACGCCGCGCGGCCGGCGGCCACCCCGGAGCTCATGGTGCGGGTCGTGGCGGCGGTGCGCGGCGGGACCGGCGTCGTGCCGGTCGTGCCGGTCGCGGACTCGCTGAAGACGCTCGACGGCGCGCGCATGGTGAGCGGCAGCGTCGTGCGCGACACGGTGCTCGCGGCACAGACGCCGCAGGCCGGGACGCTGCGCCAGGTCCGGGCCGCGATGGAGGAGACGCACGCCTGGGGTCGCACCGCGACCGACGAGGCCGAGGCGATGAAGGCCGGCGGCATCCCGGTCCGGGCGGTCGAGGGCGAGGCGCTGAACCGCAAGCTCACCGAGCCGGGCGACGACGCCATGCTCCGTGCGGCGCTCGCCTCGTGGGCCGCGCCGGCCGCCCCGCCGCAGGCGGTCGGGGCCGGCACGCGGGCCGGGATCGGCTTCGATGCGCACCGGCTGGAAGCCGGCCGGCCGATGCGGCTGGCCGGGCTCGACTGGCCGGGCGAGCAGGCCGGGCTGGCTGGCCACTCCGACGGTGACGCGGCGCTCCACGCGGTCATCGACGCCCTGCTCGGCGCCGCCGGGCTGGGGGACGTCGGGGCGCTCTATCCCCCGGAGGACGAGCGTTGGGCAAGCGCCGACTCGGGCGAGCTGCTGACCGGCGCGGTCGAGCGGCTGGCGGCCGCCGGCTGGCGCCCCGCCAACATCGACCTCGCCATCGCGGCCCGGCGGCCGGCGATCGCGCCGCGTCGGGACGAGATCGCGGCGCGCGTGGCGAAGCTGTGCGGAATGGAGCCCGAGGCGGTCAGCGTGAAGGGCACCACCTCCGACGGGCTGGGCTTCGCCGGCGCGGAAGGCGTGGCGGCCTTCGCGGTGGCGACCGTGGTCGGCGCCGGCGAGTGACGGAATGGATCGGCGGCCGCCGGCCGGTCGCCGAGGCGCTCGCCGCGGGCCGCCCGACGCATCGGCTGCTCGTGTCGACCAGCGCGAAGCCGAACCCGGAGCTGAAGGCGATCCTGGCCGCGGCCCGGCAGGCATCGGTCCCGGTCGAGCGCACGCCGGCTGACCGGCTCGCGCGCGTGGCGGGCTTCGACGGGCACCAGGGCGTGCTGCTCGAGGTCGAGCCCCGTCGCTGGTCGGACCCGGCCGAGATCCTGGCCCGCGCCGCCACCAGGGGCGAGGAACCGCTCGTCCTCGTCCTCGAGCACCTCCAGGACCCGGTGAACTTCGGCGCACTGCTGCGCTCGGCCGAGGCGGCCGGCGTCCACGGCGTCATCTTCCCGGAGCGCGGCGCGGCACCGCTCACCGCCGCCGCCGTCAAGGCGAGTGCCGGGGCCAGCGAGCACCTCCTCCTCGCCCGGGTGGGGAGCCTGGGTGCCACCCTCCACGAGCTCCGGAAGCGCGGCATCCGGCTCGTCGCGGCCGACCAGGACGCCCCGACATCGGCCTGGGTGACGGACCTGTCCGGACCGCTGGCGGTCATCGTCGGCAGCGAGGGCAGCGGTTTGTCCGGTGCGGTGAAGCGTCGGTGTGACGCCCTCGTCAGCTTTCCGATGTCCGGCCAGGTGGCGTCGCTGAACGCCGGGGTGGCGGGCGCTCTCCTCCTCTTCGAAGTCGTGCGGCAGCGCGCCGGCGGCTGACGCCCGCTCATCGGCCGCCGCAGGAGTCGATGGGGCCGACCGGCCCTTGCCGGCCGCGAGCGAGGAGCCGACGCTGCTCCCATGACAACCGTGGCGGATGCCCCCCGCAGTGCCAGCGCGCCAGCAGCCGATCCCTACCGGCCCGCCATCCGCCGCCGGCTGCCCGGGATGCGGCGATCCTTCCTGACCGTCAATCGCTACCTGGCCGGGCCGTTGCTGCGGGCCGGCTTCGGACCCGTTGTTTCGACGCCGCTGACCGGTTCGCTCATGCTGCTGCGCACGCGCGGCCGGACAAGCGGCCGCTGGTGCGAGGCGCCGCTCGGCTACGTGATCAGCGACGGCAGCGTGTACTGCTGTGCCGGCTTCGGCCCGACCACCCACTGGCTGCGGAACCTGGCCTCCGACCCGCGCGTCGAGGTGCTCCTGCCGGGCCGGGCCCTGGCCGGGACTGCGGAAGTCGTCTCCGACCCTGCGGAGCGAGTCGTCGCCCTGCGCGAGCTGCTCGGCTCCATGCCGATCATCAGCCGGCCGCTCCTCGGGGACGTCCGTTCCCTGACCGACAAGGAGGTGGAGGCGATGAGCGCGGCGATCCCTGTCGTGCGCATCCGTGCCACCGGTCTGGCTCCCGGACCCTGGGACCCCGATGGAAGCGGCTGGATCGCGCTGACCGCGGTCTGGCTGGTCGCCATCGGCCTTGTCCTGCGGCGGCTGCGTAGAATGGGCCACAGGCCGACGTAGCTCAACGGCAGAGCAGCGGTTTTGTAAACCGCCGGTTGTGGGTTCGACTCCCTCCGTCGGCTCCACGCGCCGCGGTCCCTCTTCCCCGCGCCACAGGCAGGCACGCCGATTGCTGATGGTTCGGCCAGGACATCCGCATGGGCGAGGGGAGCCATGGCAAGGCGCGAGCAGATCGATACCGGATC
Organism: Candidatus Limnocylindria bacterium; assembly: GCA_036556985.1. Taxonomy (GTDB): domain Bacteria; phylum Chloroflexota; class Limnocylindria; order QHBO01; family QHBO01; genus JAPSGM01. The sequence goes on from DATBIK010000004.1 coordinate 12,946, forward strand.
GGACAAGCGATACGTCCGCCGCGACGACGAGGGCAGGTTCAGGGAATCCGACGACGTCGGGCGCTCGCTGAGCCAGGACCAGCGACGCGACGCCGAGCACGCATCGGAGAAGGGCCAGGGGGACCGTGGCGACCGTCGCGCGTGAGACCGTCGACCGCGCCGTTGGCGGCTGGATCCTCGACGAGACGGATTACGGCGACCCGATGGTCGAGCACGCCCACGAGGGCGGCACCTCGGTCGCGTATGTCCTCTACGGGAGGAACGGCGGATCGTTCGCCCAATGCGCGCAGTGCGGCGCTCGTCTCGCTCTTCGCAACGGGGACGGGCAACCGCTCCAGAGTTCCTGATTCGGGCTCCTAGTCCACCGGCGTCAATGCCTCCCGGGCCACCTGGGCCCGATGCCGGCGCGTCATGGTCCACACCGTCAGGCCGCCGACGACGTAGCCGCTGCCCTGGATGACGAGCAGCGCCACGATCGGCAGCACCTCCCCCAGGAACCCGGCCGCCACCGCGCCGACCAGCGAGCCCAGTCCCGCGACCGCGCCCATGGCCCCGATGACGCGGCCGCGGTGGCTGTCGCCGGCCTGCGTCTGCTCGAGCGTCGTGATGCCGGCCATGATCGCCGCCCCCGGCACGCCCACGATGACCATGCCCACCAGCGCCGGCCCGATGAACGGGAACAGGACCGGGTACGTGAACAGCACGAGGTCGATGAGCCCGAAGATCGTGGCTCCCGCGATGAGCAGCCGCAACGGGTCGATGCGCGATCCCATGCGCCCGATGATCACCGCGCCCGCCAGACCGCCGATGGCCTGCGTCGACAGCAGGGCGCCGTATCCGGCGGAATCGGAGCCGAGCACGTCCGTCGTCCACGGCACGAACAGGGTCGCCGTCAGCCCTTCGCCGATGCGGGTGATCGCGAAGAACACCAGCACTGCGCGGAGGACGGGGTGGCGCCACACCACCCCCAGCCCGTCGCGCCACTCCGCGACGAGGCGGCGCCAGGCGGTTGCCGCCTCGTGCTCGACGGAATCGGTGCGCGCGGCCCGCGTGTGTGGGGCACGGATGGAGCCGATGAGCGCCGCCGCCACGAGAAACGTGACCGCGTCGATGATCGTCACCGCCAGCAGCCCGCCGGTGGCGACCACGATGCCGCCGATGGCCGGGCCGATGAGCCGGGCGAGGTGGTTGTTCATCCCGTTCAGCGCATTGGCGGTGACGAGGTCGTCGTCGGGATGCTCGAGCAGGTTCGGCAGCAGCGCCCCCTCAGCCGGCCCGAAGAGCTGCTCGAGCGCGCTGGTGAGCACGAGGACCGCATACGCCACCCACAGCCCGAGCGCGTCGATGGCGAGCAGGGGCAGCAGCGCCACGGCCATGACGAGGTTGATGACGACCATGAGCCGCTTGCGGTCCCATCGGTCCACGAAGACGCCGGCGACCGAGCCGAGGGCGATGGAGGGGATCAGGTAGGCGAGCACCATGGCCCCCGTCGCCAGCGTGGAGCCGGTGCGCCGGTAGATCTCGAACGGCAGCCCCACGATGAGGATCCAGTCGCCGATCATCGAGATGAGGCCGCCCAGCCAGAGGCGCTGGAAGTTGCGTTGCCGGAGGATGCGGAGCATCCGGCGGATTATCGCCAGTGCCGTCCGCCGACGCCTAGAATCGCCGTCGATGATCGACCTTCCACCGGGGTTCACGGCCCGCCCGGTCAACCTGGAGACCGATGTCGCCGCGCTCGTCGAGCTGTGGAGCTCGGTCGCGATCGCCGAATACGGCGTGAGCGATGTCGACGAGCGGCTGGTCCGGGGCGCCTACACGTTGCCGGCGTTCCACCCCGAGACCGATTCCTGCCTCGTGCTGGACGCCGATGGCCGCGCGGCCGGGGTCATCGACTACTACGATGGCGAGGAGCTGCACGTGGCGCCGTACGCCTTCCTGCGCGTGCGCCCCGACCTCAACGCATCGAATCTGACCGATGCGCTGCTGCAGCGCGCCGATCGCCTGGCGCGCGAGCGCCTGCACGTGGCGCCACCCGACGCGCGCGTGGCGATGGTCACGGACGTGCCGAGCGTCAACACGGCCGTCATCGCCGCCCTGGAACGGAACGGCTGGCGGCATGACCGCACGGACCTGACCATGGAGATCGACCTCGCCGCCGCGTCACCCATCCCCGAACCGGCGTGGCCGGAAGGGATCGCCGTCCGGACCGCGGACCTCGATCGCGACGCGCGCGCGATCCACGCGGCAGAGGAGGACTTCTTCAGCGACCACTATGGCTTCGTGCCCGAGTCGTTTGCGGAATGGTTCCACTTTCGCACCGAGTTCCGCAGGGCCGAGCCGGACCTGTGGTTTCTGGCCGTTGACGGCGACGAGATCGCCGGCATGGCCCTATGCAGCTCGTCGCGGCCGGGCGAGCCGGACCTCGGCTGGGTGAGCACGCTTGGCGTGCGGCGGCCGTGGCGCCGCCGCGGCCTGGCGCTCGCGATCCTGCGCCACGCCTTCCGGGTCCTCGGCGGACGCGGCTGCCGGCGGGTAGGACTTGGGGTCGACGCGGAGAGCCTTACCGGCGCGACGCGCCTGTACGAGCGCGCCGGGATGCGTCCCGTCCGCACGAGCTACCAGTACGAGCGGCTGATCCGCGACGGGCGCGACCTGCGCACGACGCAGCTCGACGCAGCCGGTAACGCTTCTTGAGGCTTCGTGTGGGCTCGGATATACTGCGCGTCCGATCGGCGCGGCACACCACGGCGCCGGTCGTTCGCGTGGGTAGGTTGAGCAGGTGGTGAGCTCCGCTGACTGTAGATCAGCCGTCTTTCGACTGTGGGGGTTCGATTCCCTCCCTGCCCACCATCGCTTCCGCTGAATCTCGGTCATAGATTTACCAAGAAAGACCGATGGTTGCCCAAGATCCATCGGCTCCGGCAGAATCGCGGCGCGCCCACGTAGCTCAGTAGGCAGAGCACTTCCTTGGTAAGGAAGAGGTCTCCGGTTCGAGCCCGGACGTGGGCTCCATCCCAGCCGCAGTCGTCGCAGCCGGAGGTCGAGAGCCAGCCCCTTGGATCCGAACGTCGTCCTTCCCTTCCTCTCGTCGCTGCTGTCGTTCGTCTTCGCGGTCATGGTCGCCGACCAGTGGCTGCGTCGACGGCAGCCGTACCAGCTGGTCTGGGCCGTCGGCCTGCTGTGGTACGGGATCAGCGCCGGCACCGAGTTCATCGGCGGGGCGTGGGGCTGGAACGAGGGGCTGTATCGGGCCTGGTACCTCATCGGCGCGTTCTTCGTGGCCGCCTACCTGGGCATGGGCACGGTGTACCTGCTGCGGAACACCCGGTTCGGGTACTTCGTGGCCTTCAGCGTCTTCGCCGGGGGCCTGTTCTCGATCCTGTCCGCCCTCGCGCGCGCGCGGGAAGGCGACCCGGTCTCGGCTGGCGTGGTGCCGATGGTGGTGGGCTTCGCCGCCGTCGCCGCGATCGCCATCGCGGTCGCGACCCGGATCCGCCGGCCGATGGCCGCGACGGTCACCGCCGGCATCCTCGTGGTCGCCTCGGTCATCGTCACGGTCCTGACCCTCACCGTTCCGGTCGCCGCGCCTGGCTTCGCCGTGGACCCGGTCACCGGCGTGCCGACCGGCGAGGCGCTGCCGGCCGACCTGCGTGTCCTTACCCCGCCGTTCAACATCGCCGGCGCCTTCGCCCTTGTCTTCGGCGCGGTGTATTCGGCGTACATCTTCATGCCGAAGCGGCGGCTGCTCCGCGTCGAGAGCCGGATCCCGGTACTGGGCGCCATCGGCCGCGGCGTGGCGGTGGTCGTCAACTTCTTCGCGTCCATCCCCGGTGCGGTGGCGGCGCTCGGCCGCGGGACGTTGAACTCGCGCGTACCGGCGACGCTGCTCATCGCGATCGGCGGCTTCATCCCGGGCTGGACCAGCGGCCTGAACCGCTTCGGCGTGACATGGGCCTTCTACCTCGGCGAGTTCCTGGGGGTGCTGTTCATCTTCCTCGGCTTCCTGGTCAGCATCGAGGTCTTCAGCGACATCCGCCTGCCGTTCACCCGCGTGGTCCTCGCGCGCCGCGACCGCGCCACCGGCGGCGAGGCTCCGGCCGACGGGCGGAGCTGAATTCGCATTTCAGGGTGGCATCCTGGGCGCTTGTGTATCAGCCCGTGAGTCCATGGACCACCGAACCGACGTGGGCCGAGAGCCCGGGCACTTCCTCGGCGCTTCCCTGGCGATTTCGGGCCAACAGCTGAGACATGACGCCAACGAGCGGTTGCCGTGGGCTGCCGAGCGCGTGCCGATGGTCGATAGACTCACCGCCTGAGAATCCGCTCGCCCTGACACCGCCTGCCACCGCGCGTTGACAGCGGCTGGCCCGGGGCGCGATAATCACGCGGCTTTCCCCCGGGGTCCCAGCCCTAGTTAAGCGTGGGCGGCTCCGGGAGGACGACACAGGGAATCCAACGTGGCCAAGGCCGAGAACCGACCGGTGATCTCACTGGCGTGCACCACCTGCAAGGAGCGCACGTACAGCACCCGCAAGAACAAGAAGAACGACCCGGGGCGCCTGGAGCTGAACAAGTTCTGCCCGCGCTGCCGGCAGCACACGCTGCACCGGGAGACGAAGTAGGGGAGTGCGACGCGGCGATAGGGGTGTAGCTCAATTGGTAGAGCACTGGTC
>DATBIK010000005.1:0-9237 GCA_036556985.1 Candidatus Limnocylindria bacterium
GATCCCGCGGCTGGTGGTCCCGAGCTTCGCGGCGCCCCGCTCCCGCTCCTCGAGCTGGTCGATGAGGATGTGGTGCGGCATGACCAGGTGGGCCCGGTCGCTGATGAACAGGTTGCCGCAGTCGAAGCCCGCCTCGGCCAGCCCGTCGAGCTCGCGGACCAGCGCCGGCGGATTGATGACGACACCGTTGCCGAGCAGGTTGCGGGTGGTGGGATAGAAGATGCCCGAAGGGATGAGGTGGAGCTTGAAGTGCCCATGGGGATTGATGACCGTGTGGCCGGCGTTGTTGCCGCCGCCGTAGCGGATGACGAGGTCCGCGTCGCGCGCCAGGTAGTCGACGACGCGTCCCTTGCCCTCGTCGCCCCACTGGGCGCCGACCACGGCGATGACGGACATGACTGGCGGGCTCGACCTCGCGGCGATGGGAGGTGCCTCATGGTAGCCGCTGGGCCCGGAAACGGAACGAGCGCCGCGTCGGCGGCGCTCGTATCGGTCCAGGGTTGGACGAGGTTGGTTCAGGCGCGGGTGGCGCGAACCTTGTCGAAGCAGCTGGAGCAGTAGACCGGTCGGTCGTTGCGCGGCAGGAACGGGACGAGCGCCTGCCCGCCGCACTCGGCACACACCGCGGCATGCATCTCGCGCTGCCCCCCGTTGCCGCCACCGGAGCCGATGCCCAGCGCGCGGTTCTGCTTCGCCACGGCGCGGCAGCTCGGGCAGCGCTGTGGCTCGTTCATCAGGCCCTTCTCCGCGTAGAACTGCTGCTCTCCGGCGGAGAAGACGAAGTCCATCCCGCAGTCACGACATTGGATGGTCTTGTCGGCGTACACCCTACCCTTGCCTCCTGTTCGCACGCCCGGACCGGAACTTGGACGGTGCTTGTTCCCCTGGTCCTGGGCGAGTTGCGTGCGACAGGCGCGGGGTGCGAGCAGTGGGCCGGACGTTCAGCGCCCGACTATACACGCGGGTTCAAGCACCTGTACATAGCTTGCACGCTCAGTAGGCCTGCACCTCCGCCTCGCGCTGCATGGTGTAGAAGCGGGTGTTCGCCTTCCGGAACTGGAGCGGGACCTCGCCGATGGGGCCGTTGCGGTGCTTCGCCACCTTGGCCTTCACGAGCTCGACCTCGCTCTCCGGGTTCTGCTCGCCCTCGCGGTAGAGGAAGATGACGACGTCCGCGTCCTGCTCGATCGAGCCTGATTCGCGGAGGTCCGACAGGCGCGGCTCCTGCGTGCCCCGCTGCTCGACGCCGCGGGACAGCTGGGAGAGGGCGATGACCGGCACCTTGAGCTCCCGGGCCAGCTGCTTCAGGCCGCGGCTGATCTCGCTGACCTCCTGGACGCGGTTCGCCTCCTTCTGCTGCGCGGTCCCCTGCATGAGCTGGAGGTAGTCGACGATGATGAGGTCGATCCCCCGCTGCTCCGCCTCGAGGCGGCGCGCCTTGGTGCGCAGCTCCATGACGGTGAGCGCCGGCGAGTCGTCGATCCACATCGGCGCGTTGTGCATGGCGTTCATGACCTCGGCGATCTTCGACCAGTCCGTCTCGTCCACGAACCCGGTCTGCAGCGGTCGCGGGTTGATGCCGCTCTCCGCCGAGAGGAGGCGCAGGGCGAGCTGCTCGCGGCTCATCTCGAGGCTGAAGATGCCGACCTTCTTCCCCTCGCGCACCGCCGCGTGCTGCGCCACGTTGAGCGCCATGCTCGTCTTTCCGACGCTCGGCCGGGCGGCCAGGATGATGAGGTCCGACGGCTGGAAGCCGCCGAGCAGCGTGTCGAGCTGCGACAGTCCGGACGGGATGCCGAGGATCTGGCCGCGGTGCTCGTGGAGGTACTCGAGCCGGTCGTAGGCCTGGCCGAGCAGCGTGGCGAGCGACTCGAAGCCGCCGACCGTGCGGCGCTGGCTGATCTCGAACAGGATGCCCTCGGCGCGGTCGATGGCGATCTCCGCGTCGTTCGCCTCCTCGTAGCCGACCGCCGCGATCTTCCCGGCGGCGGCGATGAGGTTGCGCAGCACCGCCTTGCGCTCGACGATGCGGCCGTACTGCTCGACGTGGACCGCGGTGGGCACCGCGTTCATGAGGTTGGCGAGGTACGCCGGCCCGCCCACCGCATCGAGCCGCTCGCGCCGTGCCAGCTCGTCGCCGAGCGTGACGAGGTCGATCGGCTCGCGCTGGCCGTGGAGGCCGAGCATCGACTCGTAGATGTCGGCGTGCTGAGCGCGGTAGAAGTCGACCGGCCGCAGGAACTCGGCGACCTTCAGGATCGCCTCGGGATCGATGAGGATGGAGCCGAGGACGCTCTGCTCCGCCTCCACCGCCTGGGGGGCCAGCTTGTCGATGCTCATGGACGTCGGGTTCGCGCGGGTTCCGTCGCTGCGCCCGCCGGTCGGCTGACGGGCAGGCTGACACTAGGGCCTCACGACCATCCATCCGGTCGGTTCTGCGCCGATTTGCAGGCGGTTAACCACAACCTCGAAAGTTCGTCGGGGATAACCCTCGCGATGCTGTGGATTCGCCACCGGCCGCAGGATCAGACTGGTCCGAGACAGGTTGTCTGTCGCGGAGCGGCCGACGCGCACGGGCCAACCGGGCGGCGGAGACCGGTCCGGCCTAGGCGCCCCACCCCGGCGGTGGCTCGGAGCGCCCGTCGCGCACGTTCCAGGTGTCTCGCTGCTCGAGCACCAGCCCGCGGGCATCGAAGCGCAGGACCGATGTCCCCGCCAGCGTCACCTCGCGGCCCTCGTCGACGAGCGCCGCCCACCACTCGACCGCGGCGCGGTCGCCGTCGACGATGGGTGTCCCGAACCAGGCCCGCACGTCACGCTCCTCGGCGAAGGCAGCGGAGACATACGTGCGCACGCCCTCACGACCGCGGTAGACCGCGCGGAACGGCTGCGAGGAGAACACCGCGTCCGGGTGATAGAGCGCCACGATGGCGTCGACGTCGAGCGCCTCCCAGGCGCGCTGCCAGGTCGCCGCCCAGCGCCGGGCGGCGTGCGCAGGCGGCATCGGCTCAGGCGTTGGCGGAGACCACGGTGACGGTGACCTTGACCTCGATGCCATGGCTCAGCCGGACATCCACCTTGTGTTCGCCGAGCGTCTTGATCGGCTCGCGCAGATGGATGGCGTGCCGGTCGACCTCGATCCCCTCGGTGGCGATGAGATCGGCGATCTCGCGGTTCGTGACCGCCCCGAACAGCCGTCCCTTCTCGCCGGACTTCACCGATGCCTGCAGGCTCAGCTCGCGCAGCCTCTCGGCGGTGGCCTCCGCCCCCTCGCGCTCGAGCCGGTCGCGCTCCTCGCGCTCCTCCCGGTGGCGCTCCCAGTTCTTCATGGCGCCGGTATCGGCCTTGATCGCCGCGCCGGTCGGGAAGAGGTAGTTGCGGGCGTAGCCGTCCTTGACGTCCTTGACGTCGCCCTCGCGGCCGAGGCCCTTCACGTCGTGCTTGAGGATGACCTTCATCGAAGTCCTTTCAGTTCAGGCTGTCGCGCGTGCTGCCGACTGCGACGGGGGCGTCGACCGTCTCGTCCCCGGCGGCGGGCATGCCGGCGCCGGAGCGCACCCGTCGGGCGCGCCACTCGCCGAGCATCCGCTTCACGGCGCGCGAGTCGCGCAGGTCGCCGTAGCGCTCCAGCAGCTCCGGCAGTCGGTCGCGGACCTGGTCGTATCGGTCCCCCATCAGCTCCCGCAGGCGTGCCAGGTCGCTGTCGAGCTGGGCGGTGCCGTTGCGCGCCCGGGCGGCGTGCTCCTCGCGGACCTCGGCCGGGGCGTTCGCGATGAACAGGTCGAGCACGAGGAGGAGCACGGTGAGATCGTCGGCCTGGCCGAGGATCGGAATGGCGTCCGGAACGAGGTCGAGCGGGACGACGACGTAGGCCAGGCCCGCGCCGAGCAGTGCCTTGAGCGGCAGCGGGGTTCGCGGGTCACGGACGATGCCCCACACCACGCGGGCGTAGGTCGGCAGCTTCCAGACGAGACGCGCGAGGCGCAGGTAGCGCCATCGGCCGGACACGTTCACGCGGCTTGCTCCAGGTTCGGTGGGTGAGCCGCGATTCTAGCGCGTCCTTGACGCGGCATCTTTCGCGCCGATATTGACCAGCCAGTGGTCACATCGATCAAGAAGTGCCACCTTCGCAGCCAATTTCGCCACCCGCTGGTCAGATCGAACCAAATGTGCGCCGAAATCGGCCGAGGAAGGGATCATCCTGATCCATGCGACCACCTGCTGACCAATTCCAACAGAAGCACGACAGCGCGGCCTCCGACCTTGACAATAGAACGTCTGTTCGGGTAGCATGCTTGCCGAGCCACCGCTACGAGGAGATCGGCCCGCGTGACCAGGCACGACGCCGAGCGCAAGCAGAAGATCATCGAATGCATCGCCCGCACCGTCGCGGAGCGGGGCTACCCGCCCTCGGTGCGCGAGATCGCCGACGCGGTGGGCCTGGCCTCCACCTCGGCGGTGCACCATCACCTCACCGCTCTCGAGCGCGAGGGGCTCCTTGAGCGAGGCTCCCACTCCTCGCGCGCGCTGCGCCTGACTGCCCGCGGTGAGGGCGAGCTCGAGGCCGGACCCAGGCGCGCCACGAGCCGGGTCACGCCATTCCGCATGCCGGTCGAGCGCGACGTCCTGGCCCTCCCCGTGCTCGGCGAGATCGCGGCCGGCCAGCCCATCGAGGCCTACGACGACGGCGCCGAATCGCTCGACGTCCCGCGCTCGATGCAGGCTCGCGACGACTCGTACGTCCTCCGCGTCCGCGGCAAGTCCATGATCGACGCCCTCATCGACGACGGCGACTACGTCGTCGTCCAGCCGCAGGCCACCGCCCGTGACGGCGACATCGTGGTCGCCCTGCTCGAGGACAACGGCGTGACCCTGAAGCGCTTCTTCCGCGAGGACGACCGCATCCGCCTCCAGCCGGCGAACGCCGAGATGGAGCCGATCTACGCCACCGAGGTCCAGATCCAGGGCAAGGTCGTGGGAGTCATCCGCAAGCTGTCCTGACCCATCATGGACCGATGACGCCGCCGGTCCTCGACGCACGCCAGCTCAACCGCGCCACCCTGGCGCGGCAGGGGCTGCTGGAACCGATCCGCGACCGGAGCGTTGCCCGTGTCGTCGGTCGTCTGGGCTCCCTCCAGGCACAGCACCCGGACTGGCCGCCCCTCGCGCTCGCCGCCCGACTCGCCGCCGGGAACGCGCCTGACCTCGACAACGCCCGGCGGCGCCGCACGGTCGTACGCGCCTCGCTCATGCGCCTCACCGTCCACGTCGTGGCCGCCGCCGACTACTGGCCGATGTCGGCGCTGACCACCCCGTTCCGCCTCGATCAGTTCCGGCTGCTGTACAAGCTGGACCCGGTGACCTCGCCGCTCGCCATGCGCCTCCGCGCGGCGCAGCCGGCGGCCGTGGCCGCGATGCGCGAACTCCCGCGCAGCGCCGCCGAGATCGAGGCCATCCTGCGCGAGGAGCTCGGGCCGAGGGTCGCGATCCCGCCGCACCGCTCGCTGTGGCGCCATTTCTCGGGGAGCGTGGGGCTCGTCCAGGTCCCGTACGACGGGGAGACCTACGGCCGCTCGCGCTACGTGGCAGCCGCCGACTGGCTGGGACCGCCGCGCGACGGCGCCACCGACGAGACAACGGCCGCGGCCCACGTCGCGGAGCGCTATCTCGCCGCGTTCGGTCCGGCGAGCGTCGAGGACTTCGCCGCGTACGTCGGCCGCGGGAAGGGGCTGACCCGGCTGCGCCGCGGGATCGAGGCGCTCGGGGAGCGGCTCGCCCACTTCCGCGACGAGGCCGGCCGCGCGCTCGTCGACCTGGCCGACGCCCCGCGACCGCCCGGCGACACGCCGGCGCCGCCACGCCTCCTCGCCCGCTGGGACAGCCTTCTGCTGGCCTTCGGCACGCGGCATCGCGCGCGGGTCCTGCCGGAGGCCCATCAGTCCACGGTGATCACGAAGAACGCCGACGTGCTGCCCACCTTCCTCGTCGACGGGTTCGTGGCCGGCTCCTGGCTGCCTCGCCGCGCGGCGGACGGGACGCCGCGGGTCGAGCTGCGGCCGTTCGGACGGCTGCGACGCGCGGACCGCGACGCACTCGAGGCCGAGGCCGAGCGGCTGCTGCCAACGCTGCGCGACGGCGCCTTCGGCCGCTACCCCGGCACCGACTGACATCGGTCCGAAACCGATGCGCACGATCCTCCACGCCGACCTGGACGCGTTCTACGCGAGCGTCGAAGAGCTCGACAACCCGGATCTGCGTGGCAAGCCGGTCATCGTCGGTGGCGACCCGAACGCCCGGGGCGTGGTGAGCGCCGCGAACTACGAGGCGCGGAAGTTCGGCGTCCATTCCGCCATGCCGCTGCGCACCGCGCAGCGCCTCTGCCCGCACGGGGTCTTCCTGCCGGGGCGCTTCGGCCGCTACCACGAGCTGTCGCGGCAGGTCATGCAGATCTTCGCGTCCTACACCCCGCTGGTGGAGCCGATCAGCCTGGATGAAGCGTTTCTCGACGTGAGCGGCTCGCTCGCCGCCTTCGGCGACGGCGAGACGATCGCCCGCCGCATCAAAGAGCGGGTACTGGACGAGGCGGGCCTGGTGGTGAGCGTCGGCGTGGCGACGAACAAGCTGTGCGCCAAGGTCGCATCGGACCTGCGCAAGCCCGATGCCCTCGTCGTCGTCCCGGTCGGCGGTGAGGCCGCCTTCCTGGCCCCGCTGCCGGTCAGCCGGCTGTGGGGCGTCGGGCCGCAGGCGCGCCAGGCGCTGGCCGACTACGGGGTCACCACGATCGGGCAGCTCGCGGCGCTGTCGGAGGGGACGCTGCGGCGCCGTTTCGGCACGCACGGCGCGGAGCTCCGGCTGCGGGCCCATGGAGTGGATCCATCACCCGTGGTGCCGACCCACGCGCCCAAATCGGTCGGCCACGAGATCACCTTCGACCACGACGTCACCGACCCCGCGCGGCTCGAGGCCACGCTGCTTGACCTGGCCGAGTCCGTCGCCTCGCGCCTGCGCAAGCACGACCTCGCCGCCGGCGGCGTGCAGCTCAAGCTCCGCTACGAGGGCTTCGACACGATCACCCGACAGGCGCCACTCGGCCACCAGGTGCGCGAGTCGGCGCCGATCTACGAGCTGGCGGTGACCCTCCTGCGCAAGGCGCTCGCGCCGGAGCGCGCGGTCCGGCTCATCGGCGTCACCGCCATCCACCTGTCCGACGTGCAGCAGCTGACCCTGTTCGACGCTCCGGATCGGACCGATCGCCTCACCCGCTCGATCGACGCCGTGCGCGAGCGCTTCGGGAGCGCGGCCATCACTCGCGCGCGGCTCGTCGGGCACCGCGATCGCCGCCGGCCGGACTTCGGCATGCGGCCGGAGGCGCCGAGCGACGATCCGGATCTTGACAAGTAGAACATCCGTTCATATCATCGGCTTCTATTCGAACGCCTGTTCGGTGCCCTGCCAGGCGGCGTGACGGAAGGAGACTGAGGAACCCATGGCGCTGAAGCAGATCACGCCGGTCCCCGTCCGCGTCCGCTGGGACCGGGGACACGCACGACCGCGAACCGTCCGGCTCGGGGATCGCGACCTGGCGGTCACGGACCTGAAGGCGGTGCGCGACGAGATGGCCGCCTACCCCGCCGCCCGCGGCCCGCGCGTCACGTACCTGGTGCAGACGAGCGCCGGCGAGGCATCGCTCGTCTTCGACGGGCGGCGTCGGCGCTGGTTCGTGGAGGCACTCGACCAGGCAGCCTGAGTACAATTCGTCCGGTGCGCCGGACGCGACGCCGCAGCGCGCCGCGCACGAGGCCACCGGCTTGGAGGACACCGCCACCGATCTTCGCCACCTCCCCATCGGAGAGCTGACCCAGCGACTCGCGTCCCGCGACCCGATCCCGGGGGGCGGGAGCGCGGCCGCCATCGCGGGCGCGATGGGTGCGGCGCTGGTCGGCATGGTGGCGGAGCTCACCATCGGGCGACCCGACGCCGAGGCGCACGCCACCGAGCTCGCGTCCCTGCGTGACGACGCGGCTCGCTACCGCGACGAGCTCCTCTCCCTGGCCCAGACCGATGCCGCGGCCTACGCCGCGGTGGTCGCCGCCCGCAAGCTCCCGAAGCAGACCGACGAGGAGAAGGCGGTTCGGCGCGCCGCGCTCGACACGGCGATGGTCGCCGCCGCCGACGCACCACTGCATGTCGCCCGCCTCGCGGCGGCCACGCTCGAGCTCGCGGCGCGCATCGCGCCGATCGGCAACCCGAACGCGGCCAGCGACGCCGGCGTCGCCGCGCAGCTGGCATCGGCCGCCGTCCGGGGCGCGATCCTCAACGTGCGGATCAACCTGCCCTACCTGCCGGCCGAGGCGGAGCTGCGCGACACCGCGCCGGCCGAGCTCGAGGCGCTCGAGGCACGGTCCGAGGAGGTGGAGCGCGCCACGGTGGCCGAGGTGAACCGGAGGATCACGCCTTCGTGAGCGCGAAGATCCTCGACGGCCGCGCGGTCGCGTCCCGCCTGTGGCGGGACCTGTCCGACCGCGTCGCCGCGCTCGAGGAGGAGACGCCGCCGCGCCTGGCGATCGTGCGCTGGGAGGGCAGCGGCCCGGCCGAGGTGTATGCCGCCAGCCTGGCGCGGGCCGCGCGCAGCATCGGCGTCGAGCCGGTCGAGGTGCTCCCGCCGGAGGGCGCGGGCCTGAAGGACATGGCCGCCCGTATCGGCTCGCTGAACCGAGACCCGTTGGTGAGCGGCATCGTGGTGGCGCAGCCGATCCCCGAGCACCTCGAGACCCCGGACATCCTCGCCCTCATCGACCCGGCCAAGGACGTGGACGGCGCCACGCCGCTGAACGTCGGCACCCTGGCCCGCGGCGAGGCCGCCTTCGCCCCGGCCACCGCGCTGGCGGTGATGGCCATCCTCCGCACCTACGACATCCCGATCGCCGGTCGCCGCGCGGTGGTCGTCGGTCGCTCGGCGGTCGTCGGCCGGCCGGTCGCCTCGCTGCTGCTGGGGGCCGATGCCTCGGTCGAGATCTGCCACTCCCGCACCCGCAACCTGGCGCGCGAGACGCGACGGGCCGAGATCCTGGTCGTGGCCGCCGGCCAGCCGGGGCTCATCCGGTCCGAGATGGTGAACCGATCGGCGACGGTCATCGACTGCGGCATCAACACCACGCCGGACGGGATCGTGGGCGACGTCGACTACGCCCGGGTGCGGCCGGTGGTCAGCGCCATCACGCCGGTGCCCGGGGGCGT
>DATBIK010000006.1:0-6977 GCA_036556985.1 Candidatus Limnocylindria bacterium
GGGGGCCTGCTCCAGTGCCCCGGGCACGCAGGGGCCGGGGTCGTCCCGGGTGACTCCATCGCCGGGCGGCTCATCGCCCGCGGAGATCGCGTCGCCCGCGGCCACCGCGACCACCCAAGGCAGCGCCGGGCCGTCGAACGCGCCGCTCAGCAGCGACCCGCTGCATGCCCTGGAGCTGGTCGACGTGGCCAGCGGCGAGAGGTTCACCATCGGCCAGCTCGCCGCCAGCCAACCGGTCCTGCTCGAGACGATGGCCATCTGGTGCTCGAACTGCCGCGCCCAGATGCACAACGTGGTGGCCGCCCACAACCAGGCGAGCTTCCACAGCATCTCGCTGGACGTCGACCCGACGGAGCAGCCCGGGGATCTCGCCGCCTACGCGCAGCGCGAGGGTTTCGACTGGCGCTTCGCGATGGCCGATGCCGAGCTGCTGGCCACGCTCCGAGACCGTTTCGGAACCGCCATCGCCGCCCCGCCGGGCATGCCCAAGGTCCTCTTCCGCACCGACGGCAGCATCGAGCTCATCGGGCTCGGTGAGCTGTACAGCGCGGAGCAGGTCGCGCAGGCCGTCGGCGGCTGAACGGCGGGGCGACGCAGCGGTGGGTGAGCTGGTCGCGGCCGTCAGCCTCGGTATCGGCGCCACCATCACGCCCTGCATCCTGCCGCTGTATCCCGCCTTCCTCGCCTACCTGACCGGCGCGACCACCGTCGCCGCCGCGGCTCCCGGTGGGGCGGCGGCGCTCCCCGGCCCACGGCTGACGCCCATCGCCGCAGCCGCGCTGGTGTGGGCCGGCGTCGTCATCGGCATGGTGGCCATCGGCGGCGTGCTCGCGGCGCTGGCGATCTCGTTCGGCTCGGTGATCGGCTACCTGCTGCCGATCGCCGACGGCCTGCTCATCCTCCTCGGGGTGCTGCTCCTGCTCGGCCGCAACCCGTTCGCACGGCTGCCGCAGCTCTCCCCGCGCGGCCTGGGCAGCGCCGGCCCGGCGGCCGGCGCGCTGCTGTACGGGCTCCTCTTCGCGCCGATCGCGCTGCCGTGCAGCGGCCCCTTCCTGATCAGCATCTTCGTGTACAGCATCTCTATCGGCGACGTCGCGGAGCAGCTGCTGTTCTTCCTCTTCTTCGGCATCGGCTTCGGGCTGCCGCTCTTCGTTCTCGGCGCCCTCGGCCAGGTGCGCGGCGCCCAGCTGGCGCGCGCCATGGTTCGCTGGGAGCGGCCGCTGCAGGTGGTCCTGGGCGTGGCCCTGGTCGCCATCGGCCTGTGGGACCTGCGCGAGAACTGGTCGAACATCGTCAGCTGAGGCGGCGGTATGCTGAACCCGATATGACCGCGACCGTGCCCCCCACCACCGACGAATCCGCCCAGACCGACTCCCGCCACCGCAAGGTCGCGATCATCGGCTCCGGCCCCGCCGGCCTGACCGCCGCCATCTACGCCTCCCGGGCCAACCTGGAGCCGATCGTCTTCGCCGGCAACACGCCCCTCGGGCAGCTGATGATCACCTCGGACGTCGAGAACTACCCCGGCTTCCCGAACGGGATCCAGGGGCCGGAGCTGATGCAGCTGTTCCGCGAGCAGGCGGAGCGCTTCGGCACGACCATGATCGAGAAGGACGTCACCCGCGTCGACTTCGGCGAGCGGCCCTTCCATCTGTGGGTGGGCGAGGACGAATATGTCGCCGATGCCGTGATCGTCGCCACCGGGGCATCGGCCCTGTGGCTGGGCCTGTCCTCGGAGGAGGAGTTCCGCGGGCGCGGGGTGAGCGCCTGCGCCACCTGCGACGGCTTCTTCTTCCGCGACCGGGAGATCGCGGTGGTCGGCGGGGGAGACACCGCGCTCGAGGAGGCGCTCTTCCTGACCAAGTTCGCGTCGAAGGTGACGATGCTCGTGCGCCGCGACCAGTTCCGCGGCAGCAAGATCATGCAGGACCGGGCCTTTGCCCACCCCAAGATCGAGGTCCGCTGGAACACCGAGGTCACCGAGGTCCGCGGTGAGATGACGGTCACCGAGCTCGCGCTGCGCGACACGGAGTCCGGCGAGGAGTCGACGCTGGCGGTCCAGGGCCTGTTCGTGGCCATCGGCTACAAGCCGAACACCGACCTGTTCCGCGGCCAGCTCGACCTCGACCCGCGCGGCTACTGCCGGACGATCGAGGAGGGGGAGACCGCCACGGCCATCCCCGGCGTGTTCGTGGCCGGCGACGTCCACGACCACAAGTACCGCCAGGCGGTCACGGCCGCGGGCGAGGGCTGCAAGGCGGCGATCGACGTCGAGCGCTGGCTCGAATCGGTGGGCGAGATCGAGGCGGCGACCGCCACGAACTGGTAGGCGGGTCGTCTCGGCTCGGGGAGTTTCCGCCAGGTACGTCTGGTGGGCATGTTAAGCACGATTCCTTGCCCGTTTCCGCGCAGGAGCGCTCGCCGCGCCGCAACTTCACGCTCAGCGCGAGGGTCCGGCCCGCCCGAGAACCGGCCGCACCCGCATACCATGCTGGGTGGGCATACCTGGTGGGAAGCGACCAGCCGCGCCTATCGGAGGAGCTGTGACGCGAGCTCGGGGGTGACGCCCTCCCGCCCGGCGGTGGCCAGGTGCTCGAGCGTCGTGCGCCAGCGGGCGTCGGCTGCGAAGGCGATCGCCAGCTCGCGGCGCGCGGCGTCCACGTCGCCGCCCACCGCCAGCTCCACGCCCTTCCAGAAGACGAGCTCGTACGCGTCGGGCGCCATGCGCCGCGCCTCCGCATAGCGCTCCGCGGCGCTCATGCCGGCCTTGGCCGCGTCGCCCTCGTCGTCGGTGAGATCGTAGGCGAGCTGGATCGTCACGATCCGCCGCAGCTCGGGCACGGGATCGGGATGGTCCTCGATGCGCATGTCCAGGATCCGGCCCCGCCACGCGGCGGTATGGAGCGCGCCGTCCACGACCATGATCGCCGCCGACTGCCTCCCCCGGACGTCGCCGCCCTCGCGCTCGGCGGCCTCGAGCGCGCGGAGCAGCCGCTCGACGAACGACAGCCCCTCGGCCAGTCCCGCCTCGTAGGCCTCGGCCATGGCCGGCCAGCACGTGTCGCGATCGAGCAGGTTGCCCTGCACGGTGAAGCCGTCGCGCACGAGGTGCCCGGCGGCGGGGATCGTCTCGGACCCGGTGTACGCCGCCGCGCCGCCCCAGGCGTCGACCACGCCGACCTGCCGCTGCTCGGCATGGTCGTCGGACGCCAGGAGCGCGGCCACGACCTCGCCAGCGGTGCGCCCGGCGCGCAGCAGCTCGAGGCCCACCGGCCCGAACGAGGTGTTGGCCCGGGCCTGGGTGGCGACCGCCCCGACCCCGGCCTCCAGCCACGGGACGACCGGCCCCACGCCGAGGTAGTGCGACTGGACGGCGACCCCGAAGCGCCCGGTCTTCGGGTCTCGCGCCACGATGCTGTACGTCATGGGCAGCAGCCTAGCGGCCGGCCGCGTCTCTGGGGAGCCGGATCGCTCCGTATACTCCGACGGTGAGCGACCCCACCTTCCTCGAGGCCATCACCGCCGGGTACGGCTTCGACGGCCCCTCCATCGGCTTCGGCGCCGCGATGCAGGGCGAGCAGGCCCACGTGCAGGCGCCGGTCCGCGTCCCGCTGGCGATGCTGAACCGCCACGGGCTGGTGGCCGGCGCGACCGGCACCGGCAAGACGAAGACGCTCCAGGTTCTCGCCGAGCAGCTCAGCCTGGCCGGCGTGCCCAGCTTCATCAGCGACATCAAGGGCGACATTTCGGGGCTCGGGGCGCCGGCGCAGCCGAACGAGAAGCTCAGTGCGCGGGTGGAGGCCATCGGCCTGGCCGACTATGCGCCGCGGGCCTTCCCGGTGGAGTTCATGACCCTCGTCCGCGACCGGCCGGGCGTCCGGCTGCGCGCCACGGTCGGCTCCTTCGGGCCGATCCTGCTCAGCAAGGTCATGGAGCTCAACGAGACCCAGCAGAGCGTGCTGGCCCTGGCCTTCAAGTACTCCGAGGACCGCGGCATGGCGCTCGTCAGCCTCGGCGACCTGCGCGCCCTGCTGAACCACCTCACCACCGATGCGGCGAAGGCGGAGATGGCCGAGTACGGCGGGGTGGCGACTGCCACGGTGGGGGTCATCGTGCGCAAGATCGTGGAGCTCGAGCAGCAGGATGCCGACGCGTTCTTCGGCGCCCCCGAGTTCGACGTCCACGACCTCATGCGCCTGACGGCCGACGGCCACGGCCTCATCAACGTCCTCGAGCTGGCCGACATGCAGGACCGCCCGGCCCTGTTCAGCACGTTCATGATGTGGCTGCTGGCCCGCCTGTACGAGACGCTCCCGGAGGTCGGCGATCCCGACAAGCCGAAGCTCGTCTTCTTCTTCGACGAGGCGCACCTCCTCTTTCGCGACGCGAACGAGACCTTCCTCGAGCAGGTGGAGCTCGTGGCACGTCTCATACGCTCCAAGGGAGTTGGCGTCTTCTTCGTCACGCACAGCCCGTCCGATGTCCCCTCCGAGGTGCTCACCCAGCTCGGCAACCGGGTACAGCACGCGCTGCGCGCCTTCACCCCCGACGACCTCGAGGTGGTGCGCGCCACGGCCCGCACCTTCCCGGTGAGCACCTTCTACGAGGTCGAGCGCGAGCTCACCCAGCTGGGGATCGGCGAGGCGATGATCACCGCGCTGAACCCGAAGGGCGTGCCGATGCCCACCGTGCGCACGCTCATGCGTCCGCCGATGTCGCTCATGGCGCAGCTCGATCCGGCGGCCTTCGCCGCCGCGGTGGCGGCCTCCGAGATCGCCACGAAGTACGCGACCGACGCGGACCCCGCCTCCGCCGCCGATGCCCTGGCCCGACCGCCCGCGGACGCGGCGGAGCCGATGCGCGAGGTCGAGGCGCCTTCCACCGCGCCCGGCGGTGGCGCGAAGCGGCCCACGCGGGCGCCTGAGCGGGGCGGCGTCGACTGGGGCAAGGTGGCCGAGGAGGGTGCCCGCTTCTCGCGCTCGGGCACGTTCAACACGATCCTGCGCAGCATCATCAAGGCGGTCACCGGCCGCCGCTGATCCGTGGGCCGAATGACCCTTGCCCGCCCGGCGAGCGCGCGGCATGCTGGCGGTCCGGCGGCACGATCGGCGCCGGCTTACGCGAGACACGAGGAGGAGACCGTTGAAGATCGTCGACGTCGAGGGGATCGGCCCTGTCTTCGCCGAGAAGCTGGGGGCCGCCGGCTGCCAGACCACCGATGACCTCTTGCGCGCGGGGGCGACCCGTGCCGGGCGGGCCTCGCTGGCGGCGCAGACGGGCATCAACGAGGGGATGCTGCTGGAGTGGGTGAACCACGTCGACCTGATGCGGATCAGGGGCGTGGGCTCCGAGTTCTCCGACATGCTCGAGGCCGCCGGGGTGGACTCGCCCGCCGAGCTCGCGCGCCGGAACGCCGCCAACCTGGCCCAGACGTTCGGCGAGCTTGACATGGCGCGCAACACGACTCGCCGCATCCCAGGCGAGAAGGAGGTCGCCGGCTGGATCGAAGAGGCGCAGCGCATGGAGAAGCTCGTCGAGCACTGACCAGCCTGACCGCAGACCGATGCGGCCGCCGGGCATTTCAGCCCGGCGGCCGCTGACTGCTGGCCGACTACGCGCCGCACGTCAGTTGTACCGATCTATCGGCCGAACTGCACCGGAGGGCGTTTCCGGGAGCCGCCTGTCACATCTATCGGTGCAGGCTGAGCCAGAGGTGCACCACTGGGCGCAGTTCCGGCGTGGGGTGTGCCGATAGATCGATAGAACCGCGCCTCGAACGGGGCTCAGGCCGATTCTGTACCGATAGATCGGTAGGGCGCACCACCATGGGACAGGGTGACACGCGTCGTAGACTCACAGCCTGATTACGGGGTGCGGACGGGAAAGCGCGGAGGAGGTATCGGATGGACGTCTTCATCGTCAGCCTGCAGAACCGCCCCGGCATGCTGGCCGGGCTGGCCGAGTCGCTCGGCAACCGGGGGATCAACATCACCGCGGTGGCGGCCGCCACGACGACCGACACCGGGGCGGTGGCGCTCACCACCGACGACGATGCCGGAACACGTGCCGCGCTTGACGACGCGGGCGTGGACTATCGCGCCTGCGGGGCCGTGGAGGCCGCACTCGAGCATCGACCCGGCACACTGGCGGCCGCGGCACGGCGCCTCGCCGATGCGGGCGTCAACGTCGAGGCGCTGTTCGCGACCGGCATGGAGGGCGGCAGCGTGCGGGTCGCCTTCGCGGTGGACGACGCCGATGCGGCGCGCGGCGCGCTCGCCGACCTCGCCTAGGGACGCTCCGCGCGGGGGCCGAGGGCCTCGCGGGCCACGCCCGGCACGTCGGTGACGAATCCCCACAGGCCGTACGCGGCCAGCTGCTGCATGCGCTGCGGGTCATTGACCACGTAGCAGCCGACCAGCCGCCCGTAGGCGAGAGCCTGCGCCAGCATCGGCACCGGGTCGAGCCCGAGGTCGCCCTCCCAGGGATGGATGCCGACATGCCCGTGCTCGGTGGCCCACTTCAGCGCCGGCTCGAAGGGCTGGGTCGGCACGAGGAGGTAGCCGGTGACGAGGTCGGGATCGAGCTCGTGGACGCGCTCGATCGCCGCCTCGTCGAAGCTGATGACGCTCGCCGCCCCCGCCTCGCGTACCGGCCGGCCGCGCAGCGCCTCGACGACTGCGCCTGCCGCTCCCCGGGCCTTGATCTCCACCACCAGGCCCACGCCATCGGGCAACCAGTCGAGCACCTCGGGAAGCGTAGGGATGCGCAGCCCGGTGCCGCGGTGCGGGAAGCCGGCGTCGGCATCGGTGTGGAAGTGGAACCCGGCGTCGAGCTTGCGCAGCTGCTCCATCGTCATGCCGTCCACCGCGCCCGAGCCATCCGTGGTGCGGTCGACCGTCTCGTCGTGGATGACGGCCAGCTGCCCGTCGGCGGTGAGGTGCACGTCGAGCTCGATCGCGTCGGCGCCGAGCTCCACC
>DATBIK010000007.1:0-73622 GCA_036556985.1 Candidatus Limnocylindria bacterium
GCTTCCAGTGACGCATCGACCGTCGCCCGCCCGCGCACCGCTCCGCCGCTACTCCTCGCGGACGACGATCGGCCGGATCTCGAGCGTGTCCGGGCCGGGCCAGCCGGAGACGAGCGCGATCGCGGCGTCGAGGTCCGCCACGTCGATGACCGCGTAGCCGCCCACCGACTCCTTGGCCTCGATGAACGGGCCGTCCGTGACGGTCGCGTTCCCCGTGCGGTCGAGCCGCACCGTGGTCGCGGTCTCGACGCCCTGCAGCTGGTGCCCTTCCAGGATCTCCCCCGAGGCGGCGTGGTCGTTCCACCACGTCACGATGCGTCCGTACGTCTCGCGCTCTTCCTGCTCGGTGAGCTCGTCCCAGGCCTCGTTGCCGCTGATGAGGACCATGTACTTCATCGGTTCGTCCCTCGTGCGCTCTCGGCGCATCGGATGTGCGCCATTCATTGTCATCGACGCGCGACATTTGTCGGAATCGACCGATGCGTCGCCCGGGTCACAATCAGCGCATGACCCCGCGACCCGCGCCCTCGACCATCTCCGTCGTCGTCGCCCTCGGCATCGTCTACGTGGTGTGGGGCAGCACCTACCTGGCGATCGCCTACGTCGTCGAGACGCTGCCGCCCTTCCTGGCGGCCGGCGCCCGCTTCCTCGTGGCCGGCGCGCTGCTGGGCGCGTTCCTCCTCGCCCAGGACCGATGGCGCCGCCGCCGCGGCGCCCCCGGATCGGTCCATCGGCCGCGCTGGGTGGAATGGCGCACCGCGCTGATCGTGGGCACCCTCCTGCTCCTCGGCGGCAACGGGATGGTGATGGTCGCGGAGCAGACGATCCCGTCCGGGATCGCGGCGGTCATGATCGCCACCACGCCGATCTGGATGAACCTCTTCGACGCCGCCGTCACGCGGCGCCGGCCGAGCTTCCTGGCC
This sequence comes from Candidatus Limnocylindria bacterium, assembly GCA_036556985.1. Lineage (GTDB taxonomy): Bacteria > Chloroflexota > Limnocylindria > QHBO01 > QHBO01 > JAPSGM01. The sequence continues at coordinate 924 of DATBIK010000007.1, forward strand.
GTCGGCGGCCTGCTGGTGGGCCTGGTTGGCGTCGTCATCCTGCTCATGCCCGAGGAGGGCTTCGCGCGGCTCGACCCGGTCGGCATCGGGCTCCTGATCCTCGCCGAGCTCACCTGGGCCGCCGGCTCGGTGTACGCGCGCCACGGCCCGCTGCCGGCGAACGGCCTCACCGGGACGAGCATGCAGCAGCTGGCCGGCGGCATGTCGCTGGTCGTCGCCGCGTTGATCGCCGGCGAGCCTGGGCGGCTCGACCTGGCTGGCGTGTCGGCTGCCTCGTGGCTCGGCCTCGCGTACCTCACCGTGTTCGGCTCGCTCGTGGCCTTCACCGCCTACGTCTGGCTGCTGAACCACGTGGCGGTGTCGACAGTGTCGACCTACGCCTACGTCAACCCGATCGTGGCGGTCGGTCTCGGCATGCTCTTCCGCAGCGAGGAGCTGTCGCCGCGGATGCTGGTCGCCGTGGCGCTCATCATCGGCGCGGTGGTGGCGATGGTGACCGGACGCCCGCGCGAGGCGGAGGAGCCGGGCCCGTCGCCGGACGCCGCCTCGCTCGAGCCGGACGACGAGCTCGAGCGGGGTGCCGCATGAGCCATCCCGTCGAGGTAGCCTGCAGCCCCGCCGGATCCGGCTGGACCTGCGTGGTCACCGTCGGGACCGATGCCGCGGCCACTCGTCACCACGTGACGGTCGACGCCGCGCTGCTCGCGCGGCTGCGCCCCGGCGATGATGACCCGGTCGATCTCGTGCGCGACTCGTTCGCCTTCCTGCTCGCCCGCGAGCCCCGGGAGGCGATCCTGGGCGAGTTCGACCTGCCGGTCATCGGCAGATACTTCCCGGAGTGGGAGTCCGAGATCGCGGGCTAGTCGATGGTCGAGTACTTCCAGACCCGCTGGAGGACGTAGCTGCCGTCGCCCTCCGGGTCGAGCAGCGCCGGACGTGCGGCGAGGATCTGGACGGTCGGACGCAGCCGGACGTTCACGAGCGTCGTGCCGCGGAAAGTCAGGTCGAGGATGAGCCCCTCCTGCGTCTCCTGCCACCAGCCCTGCCCGAACACGAAGTTGCCGGGGCTGACCAGCACGACGCTCGGGCCGTCGGCCCGGTCGCGAAGGAGCAGCGGGCCGGCGACGTGAGTGCCGGAGCCGATGACGTGGTCGCAGCCGGCCCCGTCGAACCAGCCCAGCTGCTGCTCCTGGAGCGGATACAGCTCGTCGTGGTACTCGGCGCCCCCCCACCACTGCGGGTTGCAGATGATCAGGTCGGCGCCGCCCTGCCGCGCCAGGCGGACCCCGCGGCGGACGTTCTCGCGGGTGATCCACGGCACGCCCGGCGTGTCGGGGCCGGCGGCGGCGACGCCGGGCACGTCGTTGAAGGCCACGAAGCCGACCCGCAGGCCGGCGACCTCGACGTAGGTCGGTTCGAGGGCCTCCCGGAGATTCATGCCCAGCCCCGTGCGCCGCAGACCATACTCGTCCATGAGCTCCAGCGTGGACTGGATGCCCGCCACGCCCTGGTCGCTCAGGTGGTTTGCGGCCAGGTAGATCGCGTCGAGCCCAAGGTGGTCCCGCCACAGCGGCAGGACGTCCTCCGGCACGCTGAACACGTTCAGCGGATCGGAGATCGAGCGCGGGACCCACCTGTCGGACGGCACGACCGGGCATTCGTGGTCGGCGATCGCCACGTCCGAGCGACGGACGAGGGCGGCGGTGGCGCCATCGTTGCCGGTGTCGATCGGGTCGACCGGAACGGCGTTCTCGAACGGCGGGACCACCGGCGGGTCGACCGGGGCGGGTGCCGCGTAGCGGGCGGTGCCGCCGTCGAAGATCCAGCGCCAGCCCTTGCCAAGCGTATGCGCCTGGTGGGCGGCCCAGCGATCGGCGCACAGGCTGCCGAGGTTGGTCAGCGTCCAGATCTCCGACGGGTCGTACGCGGCCCAGGCCGCGTCGAACCCGTCCGCGCCGGGCGTCGCCAGGCCGGTGATCGGGTAGTCGAGGGCACGCGCCTCGGTGTCGCCGAACAGGTCGGGCCCGAAGATGCGGAACGGCCCGTCACCCGGCAGGGGCACGACCTTCGTCGCGGGCTCGACGAGGCCCGGCGGGAGGAGGGCCACCCGGGCCTGGTCCGCCTCGAGCAGGCGGGCGATCTCATTGGCGGCGACGCAGGCGCTCCCGTCCGGCACGCGCGGCCGCTGGACGTCGACGCCGCACGGGACCACCAGCTCGCCGCGGCGGGCGAGCCGGCGAAGCTCCTGGATCGAGATCACGTGCTTCAGGTTCGTGATCCCGGTGACGACCGCGAGCGGGAACTCGATCGCCTGTGGCCCGCCCGGCGAGGCCGAGGCCGGCGCGTCCGACGGTGCCGGGCCCCCGGAGGCGGGCGTTCCATCGGCTGAAGGGCCGGCGGAGGGCTGGTCGGAGCCGCAGCCGGCAAGGATCGCGAGCGCGATCGCCAGGCTGACGGCCCGCTGGCTCATGCGAACAATCACCACGGTATGGTAGGGGGCGATGCGCACACGCCGCAGGGCATCCGCTGCCCTGGCCCTCGTCGCCGCGCTCCTCGTCATCCCGTGGAGCGCTCCGCCTGCCGTGCGCGCGGTGGGGCCGCTGCCCGACTGCCGGCTCGACGACGTGCTCACCGTGCCGCGCGGCTACGACGACTGGAGCGTGACCCTCGTCGACTGGCTGCTCCGGGTCCCGCGCCGGTACGTCCCGCCGGACCTCGTGCCGGTCAGCGAGGCAGGCATCGCCGGACCCGGCCTCATCCGCCAGGTGGCGATCGACGACCTCCGTGCCCTGGCAGAGGCCGCGGCCGCGAATGGCACTCCCATCGAGGTCAACAGCCCCTACCGCAGCTACCAGGAGCAGGTCGCGTCGTTCAACGGCTGGGTCGCGGTGGACGGCTACGAGGACGCGATCACCTACTCGCATCGCCCGGGGCACTCGGAGCACCAGCTCGGGCTGACGATCGACTTCCAGGCGCTCGGCGGACCAAGCGCGTTGCAGGGCGATTGGGCGACCACCCCGACGGGCGGATGGATGATCGAGAACTCGTGGCGCTACGGCTGGGTGCTCAGCTACCCGCTCGGACCGAACGGCGAGATCTTCTCGCAGGAGACCTGCTTCCACTACGAGCCGTGGCACTACCGGTACGTCGGGCGGGAGATCGCTCGCAGGATCCATCGCGCGGGGCTGACGATCCGCGAGTACCTGTGGAAGCACCACACCATGCTCGACACGAACCTCCAGCCGGTGGCGACCCCAACGCCATCGCCGACCCCGACACCCACACCGACGCCCACGCCCTCACCGACACCCACTGAGGCGCCGTCCGACACGCCGATGCCGACGCCGTCGCTCGCGCCCAGCGAGTCCCCGGATGCCTCGCCCGTCGGCGAGCTGCTCGATAACCCGTGGCTCCTGGCGGTTGCCGGCTTCGCGGTGCTCCTCCTAATCGCCGCGATCGCTTTCGCGGCGCGACGCCGCCCCACGGCGCGCTGAGTCAGGCCGGCGCTGCCGGCAGCCGGAACCAGATGGAGGTGCGCCCGTCGGCTGAGGCCGCGCCGACCTGGCCGCCGTGGGCCTCCACGATCTGGCGCACGATCGCCAGGCCGATCCCCGCGCCGCCGCTGACGCGGGCCCGCGAGGGGTCGACGCGATGGAGCCGCTCCCAGATGAGCGGCAGCTCGTCGGGCGGGATGTCGGCGCCGGTGTTCTCGACCGCGCAGCGCACCCAGCCGCCCTCCTCGCGGAGTCGGACCACGATCTCGCCGCCATCGTCGGTGTAGCGCGCCGCGTTCTGCATGAGGTTGCTGAGGACCTGGCCGACCGCGTCCGGCTCGGCCAGCAGACGAGGGAGAGACGCGGGATCCTCGACCCGGATGGCAATTCGCCGGCTGGCAAGCTCCGGGGACTGGATCGCCACGGCCCGCTCGACGAGGGCGGCGAGGTCCACTTCTCCGCGGGCCTGCTCCCGGTGGCCGGCCTCGCCGCGCGCCAGCTGGTCGAGCCCCTCCACCAGCCGCGTGAGCCGGACGATCTCCTCGTGGACGGTGCGGAGCATCTCCGGCGTGGGCTCGACCACGCCATCGGCCATCGCTTCCAGGTAGCCCTGGAGCGAGGTGAGCGGCGTGCGCAGCTCGTGCGCCACGTCCTCGACGAGGGCGCGGCGCAGCTCCTCGACACGCTGCAGCGTGGCGGCCATGGCGTTGAAGGCATCGGTCAGGCGCTGGAGCTCGGGATCGGGGGCGGCCGGGACACGGGCGGCGAGGTCGCCGCTGGCGATGGCGCGCGAGGCATCGGCCATGCGGTCGAGCGGGCGGAGGATCCGGCGCAGGAGCCACCAGGCGGCCAGTCCGCCGAGGACGACCCCCACCCCCGCGCCGAGAAGCAGGACCTGGCCGACGTACTCGTCGAACATCGCCTGGGCCTCCGCCTCGGAGGCGCCGGCCTCCATGGCGAGGTGCATGATCTGCGCCGATCCGAAGCGGTGCACGGCGAGGATCATGACGCCGGCAACCACGAGGGCCATGAGCGCCCACAGGCCGATGAGACGGACCCGGAGCGTGGGCATCGCGGCGCTCCGGTTAGCCTGCCGGGGCGGGCTCGCGGCGCTCGACCGGCGCAACGAACTTGTAGCCGACGGTGCGCACCGTGGCGATCCAGCGGGGAGCGGCGGCATCGTCACCCAGCTTCCGGCGCAGCCGCCCGAGGTGGACGTCGATCGTCCGGTCGATGATCCCCGGGTCGTCCATGCCGTGGATCGCGTCGATGAGGTCGTCGCGGGTGAAGACCCGGCCGGGGCGCTGCATGAGGCCGCGCAGGATGCGGAACTCGAACGGCGTGAGATCGAGCGAGCGTCCGTCGAGGCGCGCCTCGACCGCGTTCGGGTCGACTTCGAGCGAGCCGGCGACCAGGATCGGCTCCTCGCGGTCCTCCTCGAGCCGCCGCCGGCGGAGGAGCGCCCGCACCCGGGCCATGAGCTCGCGGGGGCTGAATGGCTTCACGACGTAGTCGTCGGCGCCCATGTCCAGGCCGATGACCTTGTCGCCCTCGCCGCTCCGCGCGGTGAGCAGCAGGATCGGCACGTCCGAGTCGTCGCGGATGCGGCGGCAGACCTCGAAGCCGTCGAGGCCGGGGAGCATGACGTCGAGGAGGACGAGGTCCGGCCGCTGGCGGAGCGCGGCGTCCAGGGCGGCCTCGCCATCGGCCGCGAACAGCGCCCGGTGTCCCTCGCGCTCGACGTACACGCGCAGGAGGTCGCGAATCTTCGCGTCGTCGTCGACGAGGAGGACCGTGGCCATGGCCCGCACAGTATGTCTTCCGCGTGAAGGACCGATGAAGTGGGCGTTCGGTGCTGCGCGGGGCTCACCGAACGCAACCGCAGCGCTGGGAGGGCCGGCCGGCATGCTCTGAGCGGTCGCATCGGCAGGGGACACCCGAGCGCCGATCCACGTAACATTGGCCGCCCATGACACGCGACCGGGCAGCGGGGGCCATCGGGTTCGGCTCCGGCACCTCCGACGACCACAAGGACGGCATCCGCTGGGTTGACTACGCCAACATCAGCTGGAACCCGGTCTTCTGCAAGCGCTGCGACATCTGTGTCGAGATCTGCCCCAAGGACACGCTCGTCCTGCGCAACGACGCGATCATCGAAGAGGAGAACTGCATCCTCTGCGGCCTGTGCGAGCGGTACTGCCCCGACCTGGCGATCGAGATGATCCCGTCGGCCGTCGCCGCCCACGAGGCGCGAAAGGGAGACGCCGGGTGACGCGCCGTCTGACCCAGGGCAACGAGGCGGTATTCCGCGGGGCGATCGCCGCCGGGGCGACCTACTACGCCGGCTACCCGATCTCGCCGTCCACCGAGATATTGAACGTCGCCTCCGGCTGGGCCGCCGATCATCCCGAGTTCCGATTCCTCCAGGCGGAGGACGAGATCGCGAGCGCGAACGCGATCATCGGCGCGTCGCTGGCGGGTGCCAAGGCGTTCACCGCCACGAGCGGGCCGGGGTTCAGCCTCATGCAGGAGGCGGTCGGCTATGCGCAGAAGGTCGGCGTGCCATGCGTCTTCGTCAACGTCCAGCGGGTCGGGCCCGCCACCGGGATGCCGACCATGCCCGGCCAGGGCGACGTGATGCAGGTGCGCTACGGCAGCACCGGTGACTACACTCCCATCGCCTTCTACCCGAACGGCGTGGAGGAGGCATTCCGGGTCACGATGCAGGCCTTCAACGCCGCGGAGGAGTCTCTCAGCCCGGTCGTGCTCCTCTCCGACACCTTCGTCGCGCACCTCAACGAGGTCGTCGACCTGGACGCGCTGGCCGAGGGGATGTCGGTCGTCGAGCGGGCCGTGCCGCCGCTGGGCCAACATGACGCCGGGAAGCCGCGGTTCTTCGCCGGCGTGCTCATGTACGAGCACGGGCCGAACGCCGGAGAGCCCGCCACCGCCGACGCCGACGAGTACCTGCGCCAGTTCTACGCTGCCAAGCAGCGCCACCTCGAGGTTGCGCGGCGCTATGCCCTGTACGAGCACGGCTGGAACGTGGACGCCAGTGTCCTGATCATCGCCTACGGCATCGTCTCGCGCGTGGCGGCGCCGCTCGCCCCGGACTATGCCCTGTTCCGCCCGATCCGCATCCACCCGGTGCTCGGCGACGAGCTGCGGGCGGTCGCCGACCGCTACGAGCAGGTTGTCTGCATCGAGGCCAACGACGGGCAGTACGCCGACCTCGCGCAGCTCGCGCTGGGGCGGGAGGTGAAGCGGGTGCCATTGCTCGGCGGCCGGATCAGCCTCGAGGCGGTGCGCGACGGCCTCGAGCGGGTGCTCGCCGGCGGGTCCGGTGATCCGCCGATCCCGCCCGCGCCGAGCGAGCACCAGCCGCGATCGCCGCTGGGCGTCGGGTAGCGGAGGCATCGGTCCATGCCCGAGACGACGCTCGCCGAGCTGGGATTCAAGAAGAACCTGAAGCTCGACCTGTTCCCGACGATCTGGTGCCCGGGCTGCGGCATCGGCACGATCATGATGCAGCTGGCCATGGTGCTCGACGAGATGGCGCTCGACGAGCGAAACACGGTGATCGTGACCGGCATCGGCTGCACCGGGCGCATGGGCGGCTACATGAAGTACGAGGGCGTCTACACGCTCCACGGCCGGACGCTGCCGGTGGCCGAGGCCATCAAGACGGTCCGGCCCGAGATGAACGTCATCGTCGTGTCCGGCGACGGAGACACGGCGAGCATCGGTGGCAACCACCTCATCCACGCCATCCGCCGCAACGTGCCGGTCACGGTCCTCTGCAACAACAACGAGATCTACGGGCTGACCGGCGGCCAGACCGGCCCGACCACGCCAGCGGGCACGAAGACGCTCTCCTCGCCGGCCGGCAACCCCGGCACCCCGATCAACCTGCAGGGGCTCGTGCGCTCGTCGCAGCACGCGCTCTACGCGAAGACGACGGTCTACCACCAGCAGCACATGCGCAACGTCGTGCGCGAGGCGATCGAGCACCCCGGTTTCAGCTTCGTCGACATCACCAGCCAGTGCATCGAGAACAACGGGCGGCGCATCGGCTTCGCCAGCGCGAACGAGATGCTCACCTTCTACCGCAAGACCTACAAGCGGGCGGCGAAGGACGCCGTGCGGCTGAACCCCTTCGAGATCGGCATCCTCTACCCGCAAGCCGATGGTGCGGCCGATGGCGTCGCGGGGTCCACGAACGGTGACGGCTCCAGCACGACAGCGGCGCCAGAGCGTCCCGAGGAGCTGCCGGCGCAGCCTGCCGGACCGATGACCTCGGCGGCCGATTCGCCCGGGTCGGCGGGTGCCACCGCCAAGCCGCCCACCGCCGACGACGAGGCCAGGGCCCGCAAGCGCGCCGAGTCGAAGGAGCGCGCCGCGCTCATGGCGCAGCTGTCGGCCGACGCGAAGATGGCCGTCGCACGGCGGGAGATGACGCTCGTCGACGCGCTGTCCCAGGCGGGGATCCCGGTCCCCGAGTGGGCGCGCACCGGGGCGAGCGCACCGGCCGGCGCGCCGGTGGCCGCCGGCGAGGTGGAGATCAGCGAGTCCGGACGCGACCCGCGTACCCAGGACCAGCCCGACGACCTTGCCGCCCAGAAGGCGGAGGCTGTCGCCGAGGAGTCCGGTTCCGCGCAGCCCGCGAGGCCGCTGTCGTCGTCCGATGCGGCACCTGCCGACCTCGACCCCAAGGAGGCGCGGAAGGCCGATGCCCGGCGCAAGCTGGCGATGATGCAGCGCCTGCCGACCGAAGTGAAGCTGCGGGTCGCGCGGCGCGAGATCAGCCTGGAGGACGCGCTCCGCGAGGCGGGTGTGGACCCGGAGGCATCGGTCTAGGCATGGCCACCCGGATCGCGCTCGACGGCGTCGGCGGGCAGGGGGTGCGGGTCATCGCCGGCGTCCTGGGCGCGCTGCTGGCTCGCATGGGCAAGCAGGTGACCGTCCTGTACGACTACGACTCGAGCGTGCGCGGCAGCATGTCAGACGCGTTCGTCATCTTCGACGACGAGCCGATCCTCAACCCGGTTGTCGAGGAGGCGGACATCATGCTGAAGCTGGCGGACAAAGGGCACCTGCGCATCCACGGCCGAAAACTCGTGACCGACCTCGGGTTGAACGTGCCGGGGGCCGAGCAGATCCCCTTCGCGTCGCTCGGGTCCGAGCGGTTCGGCAAGGAGCTGTTCGGCAACATGATCGCGCTCGGGCGCGTGATGCGCCTGGCCGAGATCGAGTTCGACGAGCCGGCGATCCGCGAGTCGCTGCCGCGTCGCTTCGTGGACGAGAACGTGGCCGCCATCCGCTTCGGCTATGACCTCACGCAGGAGGAGATCGCGCAGCTGGCCGACGCGGCGCCGCCGTCGCGCTTCGAGATGAACGACGCGGCCACCGCGCCGCACCACCGCGAGACGGGGATCGCCACCGGCGGCCAGATGGCCGTGGCCACCGACCCGGGCGAGACGGGCTGAGCCCCTAGGCGACCGGCTCTGCCTCGAGCTCGGCCAGGCGTCGGTCGAGCTGCTCGGTCTCCTCCGCCGACAGCGGGCGCATCGGAGCGCGCATGTCGGGCCGGACGGGAATGCCGCGGCGGCCCAGGACGTGCTTCGCCGCGGCGATGAAGGGCTGCGCCTCCATGGCGGAGCGCAGCGTGGAGAGGCGCGACTCGGCATCGGCATCGGGCGTGTCGAGCGCGGCGCGGACGACGTCCGGGAAGGCGGCGGCCAGGCCGGAGACGCTGCCCGCCGCGCCCCGGGTGAGTGCGGGCGGGATGAGCGGCTCGGAACCGACGAGCACCGGCAGCCCGAGATCAAGGTAGGGGGTCAGCCGCTCCAAGGGAGACTCGCTCACCTTGAGTCCCGCCAGGTTCGACGCGGCCTCGCGAACCCGACCCACGACGTCGACCGGCACCGGATAGCCGCTCCGGGCGGCAAAGGCATAGATGAAGAAGGGAACTGGGGCGCAGGCGGCGGCTGCGGCGGAGAAGTGCGCGGTCAGCGCCCCTTCATCCAGCGGGAAGTAGGGCGGCGGGATGACGGCCACGCCGTCGGCTCCAATCTCGGCCGCATGTGCCGCCAGGGCAACGGTGTCCGCCGTGGTCTGCGCGCCGCAGTGGACAACCAGCAGGTCGCGGGTCAAGGCCGCGCGGAACAGGGTCGCCGCGCGTCGCCGCTCGTCGAGTGAGAGGAGGATGCCCTCGCCCGTGGTGCCACAGGCGAACACCCCATCGGCGCCATGCTCGGCGTAGAAGCGCGCCAGGGGCCAGAACGCCTCCTCGTCGAGGGCGGCACCGGCGTCGCGCAGGGGCGTGACCGACGCCGCGATGAGCGGCGGGTGCGGGAGATCCCATGGGAGGTCTGGCACGTGCACAGCCTACCTTGCCGCACGACCCGACTGCCGGTTAGGCTCCCGCCACCATGGTGACCGCAGCGCTCGACGGGCTGGCGAACGAGACGATCCGGCGTGCCCCGAAGGTCCTCCTGCACGACCACCTCGACGGCGGCCTGCGACCGGCGACGGTGATCGACCTGGCGCGCGAGGCAGGGTACGGCGAGCTGCCGACCACCGATCCCGCCGAGCTCGGCCGGTGGTTCACGCGGGGCGCCGACCGCAAGAGCCTCGAGCTCTACCTGGAGGGATTCCGGCACACCGTGGCCGTGATGCAGACGCGCGACGCGATCGAGCGGGTGGCCACCGAGGCGGTGGAGGATCTCGCCGCGGATGGCGTCGTCTACGCCGAGATCCGGATGGCACCCGAGCTGCTCACCGATGGCGGACTGACGCTCGACGATGCGACCGAGGCGATGCTTGTCGGGTTGCGGCGCGGCGCGGAGGGCCGGTCGATCACGATCGGGCTGATCATCACGGCGATGCGCCAGGCGGCTCGCTCCGTGGAGATCGCCGAGCTGGCGGTGCGGCACCGCGACGCGGGCGTGGTCGGTTTCGACATCGCGGGGCCGGAGGCGGGCTTTCCGCCCAGCCGGCACCTCGACGCCTTCCACCTCATCGCTCGAGAGAATTTCCACTTCACGATCCATGCCGGCGAGGGTTTCGGCCTGCCGAGCATCTGGGAGGCGCTGCAGTGGTGCGGCGCGGAGCGGCTGGGCCACGGCGTGCGTATCGTGGACGACATCACCGTGCGCGATGACGGGCGGGTGGTGCTCGGCCGGCTGGCGTCCTACGTCCGTGACCGCCGCGTGCCGCTCGAGATGTGCCCCACCTCGAACGTGCACACCGGGGCGGTCGCCGGTGTGGCCGTGCACCCGATCGACCTGCTGCGGCGGCTCCGCTTCCGGGTCACGCTGAACACCGACAACCGGCTCATGAGCGGCATCAGCATGACGAGCGAGATGGCGGCGCTGCACGAGGCGTTCGGCATCGGCCTGGACGAGATGGAGTGGCTCACGCTGAACGCCATGAAGTCCGCCTTCTGGCCCTTCGACGGACGGCTGCGAATCATCAACGAGCAGATCAAGCCAGCCTACGCGCAGTTGCGGGCCGAGCAGACGGCGGTGGAGATCGCCGCCGGCTGACCAGGCGCCGGCTGATCAGTCGTCGAGGTTGCGGCCCTGGCGGCCGGCCTGGACCGATGGACGCAGCCAGCGCGGCATGTTCGTCTCGTCGCGGCGTCTCGGGCGCGCGCCGGGCAGATCGGCGGGCGCGGCTGCGGAGACGGCCGGCGACGCGGCGGCAGGTGCCGGGAACCCGGTACGCGCGACAGCGAGGCGCTCCCTTCGGTCCTCACCGCGCCGCGCAGAGAGCAGCAGGAGGAGGGCCAGGCCGCCGGCGGTGAGGGCGCCCCATTGCCCGACCCTGACCAGCGTCGAGTCCAGGCGAAGATCAAGAAGGTCGATACCGGACGGTGGCGTGTACCGCGGGTGCGGCAGCCAGCGAAAGCCGCCGGGTCGCTGCGTCGGGCCAGGTCCCACTGCCTCCAACGCCTCGGACGGGCTGGCCGATGGCTGCCGAGAGGCGCGCGGCCGCCTGGTCTGCGAAGGTTCAGGGCTGGCGGTCGGGCGCCGAGTCGGTTTGACGGTCGGCTTCGGGGTTCGCGCGGGTGCCACCGTCGGCCGCGGCGTGGGTACGGCCGTCGGCTTCGGTGTCGGCTTGGGCGTCGGCTTCGGCGCCTCGACCACGACCGAACGGGGCCGAACATCCGAGAGCTGGACCGCCTTCTGGCCGTTTCCCGAGCCGGAGGACGCGAGGAAGACATACGCGTGGTCGCCGACCGGGGTGAGCCGCACGGATCGCGTGAAGCGGACGCCACCGTCCCAGTCGCTGCCATTCCCCGACATCGAGAAGGTGCCCACGCCATTGATCCGTACGCGGACGTATTGCGGCGCGCAGTTGCCCGTGTCGCGGTAGGTGACCGAGAAGCGGAACGTGCTGCCCACGCCCGCGGACCCCGGCGCTACCACGCCATCGGAGAGGCTGGGCTGGTGGGATACGCCGTTGCAGGAGGCAGCCGAAACCAGGCTCGGTCCGGACAGTGAAATCACAGCCACTGCCAGCAGTGCCCCCAGGAGCATTGACCTGATGTGCGTTTCCTCCGTGGAAGGGCTCGGCCTCCCCGGCTCGAACGCGACGGTAACGCTCGCCCGCCGGGCGCCCAATGGGACGTCCGTACCAGCGGACGGCCGTCGCGGCGAGGCGTGCCGCGCCGCAGTTGGTCGAGGCCGCGGCCGTGAGAGGTACCTTCGGGTCATGTCGGGGGAGTGCCGACCGGGGTATCACGAGTTCCTGCACCCAGTACGAGGCCCTGCGTGTCGCCGTCCACGACGTCAGCCACCAGCGCCACCGGGCCGGAGACGCTCGACGCCGTCGCCGTCCGTCGGCGGCTGCTGCGGGCGTTCACCGCATTGTTCGTCGGGGTCATGGCCGTCGCCGGCCTGCCGGCGATGCTCTCCGACGTCGACAGCCTGCCGGTCCTCGCCTGGGTCGCGACCCTGGCCGCCTGCGTATCGGTGGGCATGGCACTTGCCGCGCGGCACGTCCTCGGCCCGATCGAGCGGCTCGTCGCGACCGGCGAGCGTCTGCGGGGCCTCTACCAGGACGCGCGAAACGACTCACTGGTCGACCCGCTCACCGGCCTGGGCAACCATCGCGCCTTCCAGGAAGAGCTGCCTCGGCAGCTGGAGGGAGCCCGGGAGCTGGGATACGCGCTCTCCGTGGCGCTCATCGACGTCGACGACCTGAAACGCACCAACGACGAGCTCGGGCACGCCGCGGGCGACCGACTCCTCGCCGCCATGGGCCGGCTCATCGCCACGATGATGCGCTCCGGCGACCGTGGGTTCCGCATCGGCGGCGACGAGTTCGTCGTGCTCATGCCGCGAAGCGGTGCCGATGGTGCCTACGTCAGCGTCCGGCGCCTGCTGGCGATGGCCCTTGGCGACGAAGGGGCGTCGCACGGGCGACCGTCGTTCTCGTTCTCGGCGGGCATTTCGACCTACCCGGAGCTCTCGCCGGACGCCACACGGCTGCGCCGCCAGGCCGACACAGCGCTGATGTGGGCGAAGCGGCACGGCCGCACCGATGTGCAGATCTTCGACCCCGATCGGCACGGTGCGGCGGACGACCATCGGGCGACGCCCGAGCTCGCCGCCGCGGTGGCGGACATTGCCCAGCGGCGCGCGCTCGTCCCCCGCTACCAGCCGATCTTCGACCTCGCCACCGGCGAGCCGGTCGGCTTCGAGGGACTCGTCCGGCCCGATGAGACTTCGCAGTTCGCCGATGCGGTGAGCCTGTTCGTCGCGGCCGAGGCGACCGAGCGCACCGTCGAGCTCGACCTCGCCGCGATCGAGGTCGTGGCGGCGGCCGTGGGCGACGCCGTGGCGGGCAGATACCTCAGCCTCAACCTGTCGCCGCGGACGCTGGAGGCCGGCGCGTTCCGCGCCTCGGACGTGGTCGTGATCCTCAACCGCCATGGGATCGACCCGCATCGGGTCGTCATCGAGCTCACCGAGCGCGAGGCGATCGAGGACCTGGCGCGGCTGCAGGAGAACCTGGATGCCTGCCGCGCGGCCGGCATGCGGATCGCGGCGGACGACGTCGGCGCCGGAAACGCCGGGCTCCGTCTCCTGAGCCACATCCAGTTCGACGTCGTGAAGATCGACCTGTCCCTGGTCCAGGGCGGCGTCATGCGCGACGCGGCGCTCGGCGTGCTGCGCGCGATCCGCGAGCTCGCCGGCCGGACCGGGGCCGTGGTCGTGGCCGAGGGCATCGAAACCCCGGAACAGCTCTCGGTCGTGCGGCGGCTGGGGATCGCCGCCGGGCAGGGGTACCTCCTCGCCCATCCCGCCGACGAGCCGAAGCTGGATGCTGCCGATCTCGATTCCCTCGAGCACGTCCGGCACGATCAGGAGTGGGTGGACCCGCGGCTGGTGGCGATCGGCCTGGCCGAGGCACCCGGGGACCGGCCCCCGGACCCGCCGGCGCCCGACAGCGACACCCATGTGCCGGCCCCACCCGTGCCTGCACCGGAGGCGACGCGCCCTCCTCGCCGCCGGAAACGGCGAGCGACGCCGTTGCCGGAGGAGGCAGCGCCCGGTGTATCCTGACGCGACAGCCGATCCGCCTGTCGCGAGGTACCCACCCGCATGACCTACGTCATCACCGAGCCCTGCATCGGCGTCAAGGACGCGTCCTGCGTCGACGTCTGCCCGGTGGACTGCATCCACGCCACCGATGACGACGCGATGTACTTCATCGACCCCGACGAGTGCATCGACTGCGGCGCCTGCGAGCCGGAATGCCCGGTGACCGCCATCTTCGCCGAGGACGCGGTGCCCGACGACCAGCAGAAGTACATCCAGATCAACGCCGACTACTTCGCGAACAAGTAGCGTGCCCGTCCGACTGATCGCCCTCTACAACCAGCCCGACGACCCGGCCGCGTTCGACGCGCACTACCGCGACGTGCACGGGCCGATCGTCCGGCGCTACCCGGGCCTGCGCGACCTGCGCCTGACCCGGACCGATGGGCTCGGCGGCCGCCCGCCGACCTTCTATCTGGTCGCCGAGATGACCTTCGACTCCCGGAAGGACCTTGACGCGGCGATGCGATCCGACGCGGGCGTCGAGAGCGGGCGCGACCTCCGCAACTTCGCCTCCGCGGGCGTGACACTGCTCGTCGTCGATGACGACGCTGCCGTGCCGGGCGCCTGATCGACATGCCGGAGCCCGTTGCGCCGCTGCCATCCGAACCGGCCGACCTCGGCTTCAGCCGCGTCCGCTATCAGAAGGATCACGCCACCGCCACCGCCACCGTGGCGATCGACCGTCCCAGCGTGCTCAATGCCTTCGACTTCGGCACGCTCCGCGAGCTGGCGCGCGCCTTCGAGGACGCGAGCTGGGACGATTCGGTGGCGGTCGTCGTCGTGACCGGGGCGGGGGACCGCGCCTTCTGCACCGGCGCGGATCTCGACGAGCAGGCCGCGATGGGGGCGCACTCGGGGCAGTACTGGCGCTGGATGGGTGCCTTCGTCGAGATGCATGACCGGCTGCGGAACATCGGCAAGCCGACGATCGCGCGCATCAACGGGGTCTGCGTTGGCGGCGGGCAGGAGCTGCAATTGGCCTGCGACCTTTCGGTCATCGTCGACGACACGTACATCCGCCATGTCGGCCCCGAGCACGGATCGGTGCCGGCCGGCGGCGCAACCCAGTGGCTGCCGCTCGTCGTGGGCGACCGGCGCGCGCGCGAGATCGTCATGCTCTGCGAGCGCATCGCGCCGAGCCAGGCGCTCGAGTGGGGCCTCGTGTCGCGGGTTGTGCCGCGCGCCGAGCTGGACGCGACGGTATCGGCCATGGCGGAGTCGCTTCGGCGCAAGCTGCCGGAAACGATTCGCTACACGAAGGCACAGCTGAACTGGTGGCGCGAGATGGTGTGGGCCGGGACCATCACGCATGCCCGTGACTGGCTGGCCGTGCACTCGACCTCCGACGAGACGCGAGAGGCCGTGGCCGCCTTCCACGACAAGCGCCCGCCGCGATACGACGCCCTGCGCCGCATGGCTCACGACCCGCGGCGCTGTGGGCGGTGCGGCGCGAGCGGGCTCCCCGCCGGCCACGGCTTCTGCGGGATCTGCGGTTCGCCGCTGACCGATGCCTGGGAGGGCGCATGATCGTGCGGTCACTGGAACCACATTCGTCCTACGCGGCCAGGACAGACAGATGACAGCGGAGCAGACCGATCTCGTCCTCGTCGAGCGCCAGGACGGGCAGCGCACCGCGCTCGTGCGGCTGAACCGGCCCAAGCAGCTGAACGCGCTGAACGGCGCGGTCATGGACGCGCTGTGCGAGGCACTCGAGGCGCTGGATCGCGACGAGGGCGTGCGTGCCATCGTGGTGACCGGCAACGAGCGTGCCTTCGCCGCTGGCGCGGACATCGGTGAGATGTCGGATGCCACC
The DNA here is from genome assembly GCA_036556985.1 of Candidatus Limnocylindria bacterium. Classification (GTDB taxonomy): domain Bacteria; phylum Chloroflexota; class Limnocylindria; order QHBO01; family QHBO01; genus JAPSGM01. The sequence goes on from DATBIK010000007.1 coordinate 16,844, forward strand.
CCGGTGCAGATGCTGACGAGCAACCGCATCGGGCAATGGGACCGGATCCGGCGGATCGCCAAGCCAGTGATCGCCGCGGTCAACGGCTGGTGCCTGGGCGGGGGCTGCGAGCTGGCGATGACGCTGGACATCATCCTGGCCGGCGAAGGGGCGAAGTTCGGGCAGCCCGAGATCAACATCGGCGTCATTCCCGGTGCCGGCGGGACGCAGCGCCTCACGCGGGCGATCGGCAAGGGCCGGGCGATGGAGATGATCCTGACCGGTGAGCCCATGGATGCCCGCGAGGCGGAGCGCCGCGGCCTGGTGGCGCGGGTGGTGCCGGACGAGCTGGTGGTGGAGGACGCGCTGGCATTGGCGGCCAGGATCGCCGAGAAGTCGCCGATCGCCCTGCGCCTGGCGAAGGAGGCGGTGAACGCCGCCTACGAGATGGGCCTCACCGATGCGCTCGCCCACGAGCGGCGCCTCTTCTACCTCCTCTTCGCGAGCGAGGACCAGAAGGAGGGGATGGCAGCCTTCCTGGAGAAGCGGAAGCCCGACTTCAAGGGCCGATAGCGTGGCCGGCCTCGGCAACCCGGATCGGCCGATCGGCGGACTGGCGGTCCGCACGCCGCCCGGCGTCGAGCTCCTGCCCTTGGGCCGCGACCACCTGCCGGCGGCCGTCGCCCTCGCCCGGGCGGCACGCGGACTGTCGGCGGTCGGTGAACTCGACGCACTGCGCCCTCGCTGGGAGGCGCTCGTGAACGACCCGGACACGATTGGCTACCTCGCCGCGCGCAACGACGACCCGGTCGGCCTGGGGCTCATGCTCATCCGCCGTCGCCTCAACTTCGCCACCTTCGAGGGCTGGATCCCGGAGCTGGCGGGCCGCGACGAGGTGGCGCCCGCGCTGGCCGAGGCGCTCGTCGCCGAGTGGCGCCTGCGCGGCGGCCATCGCATCCTCGCCCCGGTGCCGGAGGGCGACGAGGTCCGCCGCCGAGCGCTCGCCAGCGTCGGGTTCGGGGAGGCGTTCATCGACTTCGTCCTCGCGCCGATCACCGTTGGCGAGTGGACCGAGCCGCGCGACGTCCGGCTGCGGCCGCTCGCCGAGGGCGACCTCGACGCGGTCACGCGGCTCATCGCCGAGTTCGGCTCGCGACGCTCGCCGGTGCCCGACCGCATGGAGGCGGTGGGACGCACCTTCTCGGCGCACGCGCGGGACGTGGCCGCGGGCCGCGCGGCGTCGCTCGTAGCGGAGCTGGAGGGCGTCACGGTCGGTGTGTGCACGCTCGAGTGGCAGCAGCCGTTCTGGGCCGACGAGCTCCATGCCTGGATCCCGGACCTCGTCGTCACCGAACCGGTGCGCGGCCGCGGCATCGGGCGTGCGCTGCTTCTCGCCGCGCTACGGACCGCGCGAGACAATGGGGCGGCCGAGGTGCGGCTGGAGTCCGGCGCACAGCGCACAGCGGCGCACGGGCTGTATCGGTCCATCGGCTTCGCCGAGGTGGGGCACACCTGGGTGCTCCGCCGGGAGGACTAGGTGGCCGAGGAGCCGAGCAACTTCGTCCGGCGTCTGCCCATCGGCGAGCGCATGCCCGCGGACGAGGTCGTGGCCGACCCGCTCTTCCCGTTCGAGGGCGAGATCAGGACGCGGCCCCTCGAGGCGCCGACGCTGCCCGAGCCCACCCGATTCGGTGAGTCCGCGGCGGATTGCTGGAGCTGCACCGACAGCGGCGACGTGCCGGCCCACCTCATCTGGCAGGACGAGCGATGGCGGGTCCTCGTGGATCCCGAGCCGCATGGCCTGCCGATGGTCGCGGTGCTCATGCCGCGGGCGCACCACGACCTGGAAGACCTCCCTCCCGATCTTGCCGCGGAGCTCGGGATCATGATCCAGCGTGTGGCCTGGGCGATCGGCCGGCTGGACGGGATCGGCCGCGTGCACGTGAACCGCTGGGGCGACGGCGGCTTTCACTTCCATGTCTGGTTCCTGGCTCGGCCGCGGGGCATGCGGCAGCTGCGCGGCGCGATGATCGCGATCTGGGACGACCTGCTGCCGAAGGTTCCGGCCGATGAGTGGGCGGCGAGCCGGCATGCCGTGGCCGAGGCGCTCTCGGAGGGAGGCGGGCACTCGCTCGCCTGAGCCGTCAGCCCTTCGGGCGCTCCACCCACCACTCGGCAAACTCGCGGGCGCGGCCCTCGTCCGCGAAGCGCACGAGCCAGATGTTGGCGTACGCCTCGTCCCATGGCTCACCCTCGCCACGATCGTAGGAAGTCCAGCCCTCGATCACCGCGGTGTCGCCCTCGACCGCCAGGATCTCGTGCTCGAAGCGCCAGCCGATCTTCGAGTCGCCACGGCCCTGCCACTTCTCGACGATCGTGTCACGACCGCGCCAGGCGTTCTCCCCGCGCGGCCAGGGAAACGGCGAGTACGTCGCGTCCTCGGTGAACAGGGCGCCGATGTCGGCTGCGTCGTCGCTCGCCCACGCCCTGCGGTAGCCCTCGATCCATCGCTCCACGCCGGCCCGGTCCATCGCTGCTCCTCCTGGGTGCCTGATGCGTCGAGACCGATGCTACGCATCGGTCCATCACCAGTCAAGTGCTGATGAGTGGTAACGCCCCGACGGTGACGCGCTCCCGGCAGGTGGTCGGCGGCTAGAATCGGCGCATGCCGGATCCCGCCCAAGATCTCGCGCAGGACACGATCCGCGTCGAGCGCACCGACGGCGTCGCCACCGTCACGCTGAACCGCCCCGACTCGCTGAACGCGCTGAACGCCACGATGCGAGCCGAGCTCCTCGCGGCATTCAAGGCCCTCGGCCGCGACGAGGCGGTGCGGGCGGTCGTGCTGACCGGCGCGGGACGCGGCTTCTGCTCCGGGGCGGACCTGCGCGGCGGCGCCGGGGAGCGCGACTTCCGGCGCGTGCTCACCACCGAGTACAACCCGCTGGTGCGCGCCATCCGCGACCTGCCGAAGCCGGTGATCGCCGCGGTGAACGGGGTGGCCGCCGGGGCGGGCGTGAGCCTGGCGCTGGCCTGCGACCTCGTCTACGCCGCGGAGGAGGCGCGCTTCATCCAGGCCTTCGTCCGGATCGGGCTCGTCCCGGACTCCGGCTCGACCCGGACCCTGGTGCGGGCGCTCGGCCGCCATCGCGCGGCGCAGCTGATCTTCAGCGGCGACCCGCTGTCCGCCGCCGAGGCGCGCGAAGCGGGGCTGGTGGCCGCGGTCGTGCCTGCCGACCAGCTGGCCGCGACCGTCCGGGAGGCGGCCGCGGGCCTGGCCGCGGCCCCGACCCGCGGGCTGGCGCTGGCCAAGCGGCTCATGAACGCCGCCGAGGACGCCACACTGGACGAGAGCCTGGCCACCGAGGCCGCGCTCCAGGAGCTCGCCGGTCGCACCGAGGACCACGCCGAGGGCGTCGCCGCCTTCGGCGAGAAGCGGGAGCCGCGTTTCGTTGGCCGTTGACGTGGCGCGGCCCGGCGTCCTCGCGGACCGTGGTGTGCCGGATGACGGCGGCGTGCCGGACGACCTCGGGGTGCTCGGCGCCGGGACGATGGGCGCCGGCATCGTCCAGGTCGCGGCCGAGGCCGGCGTCCCGGTGCGGGTCCACGACCCGGTGCCCGGGGCCACGGACCGGGCGCGAGAGCGGATCAGCCGCTTCCTGGCGCGCAAGGTCGAGAAGGGCGAGCTCTCCGCCCAGGACCGCGAGGCGGCGATGGGCTGCATCCAGCCGGTGGGCAGCATCGACGAGCTGGGCGCCGCGCACGTCGTGGTCGAGGCCATCCCCGAGGAGCTGGAGCTGAAGCGCGACGCGTTCCGCCTCCTCGACGCCACCGCCGCCGACCACACCATCCTGGCCACCAACACGAGCAGCCTGTCCATCGCGCGCATCGCGGCCGCCACGCGACGGCCGGAGCGGGTGTGTGGCATGCACTTCTTCAACCCCGTCCCGCTCATGCCCCTGGTCGAGGTCGTGGCCGGACCCATGACCGACCCGGTCGTGGCCGACTCCATCGCCCTCTTCGCGCGCCGCCTCGGCAAGACCCCCGTCGTCGCAGCCGACACCCCGGGCTTCATCGTGAACCGCGTGGCGCGGCCCTTCTACCTCGAGGCGCTGCGCATGCTCGGGGAGGGCGCGGCCGGGGTGGCCGCGATCGACGCCGCCATGCGGGGCATCGGCTTCCGGATGGGGCCGTTCGAGCTCATCGACACGATCGGCCTGGACGTGAACTTCGCCGTCAGCCAGAGCGTGCACGAGCAGTTCTTCTTCGACCCGCGCTACCGGCCGCACCCGATCCAGCGATCGATGGTCGACGCCGGGCGCCTGGGCCGGAAGGCGGGCGGCGGGTTCTACGAGTACGACGCCGATGGCGCCCGGACAGGCCCCTGGCCCGGGTTCGATCGCCGGCCCGCGGGGCCCGCGGTCGCGGCGCTCGACGAGCAGGCCATCGCCGCCCGGATCCTGGCCACCATCGTGAACGAAGCCGCCTCCGCGGTGGCCGATGGGGTCGCCTCCCCCGAGGCGATCGACACCGCCATGCGGCTGGGCACCGGCTATCCGTCCGGGCCGCTGGAGTGGGGCGAGCGCATCGGCCTGTCGCACGTGGTCCACACCCTCGACGCGCTGCACGCCGCCGTGCCCGACGGCCGCTACCGGGTCATCCCCATCCTGCGCACCCTCGCCGACGACGGCGGCTCGTTCTTCGACACGACCGCGTGAACGAGCTCCTGCCGGACCGATATCGCGCGGTCGTCTTCGACATGGACGGCCTGCTGCTCGACACCGAGGTCGTCTGGCAGCGCGCCGAGGAGGACCTCTTCCGGCGCTACGGCGACGAGTTCAGCATGGAGGACAAGCTGGCGGTCATCGGCACCAGCTTCGACCACACGGCGAGCTACTTCGCGCGCCGCCTGGGACAGCCGCCGGAGCGCGGGCCGGCGCTCGTGGACGAGCTCATGGACGCCATGCACGAGCATCTCCAGGTCCAGGTCGCGGGGCGCCCTGGCGCCATCGAGCTCGTCGAGCGGCTGCGCGGTCGGACGCGCCTCGGCCTGGCCTCGAACTCGCCGCGCCGGCTGGTGGATGCGGCGCTGGCCACCGCCCGCCTGGCCGACGCCTTCGAGGCGATCGTGACCTCCGACGATGCCGCATTCAAGCCGGCCCCGGACATCTACCTGCTCGCCTGCGAGCGCCTCGGGGTCGCGCCGGCCGAGGCGCTGGCGCTCGAGGACTCGGCGAGCGGGATCGCGGCCGCCAAGGCGGCCGGCCTGACCTGCATCGCCGTCCCCCAGTTTGCCGAGATCGACGTCTCCGCCGCCGACCGCATCGTCGACTCGCTGGAGGAGCTGCTCGCGGAGACGTAGACTCCGCGCATGTGCCGAAGCATCAAGACCCTCCGCACCCTCGACGTGGCGGCGCCCGACGAGGAGGTGCGTGCCGCCGCCCTCCAGTACGTGCGCAAGGTGAGCGGCTATCGCAAGCCGGCGCCGGTGAACGAGGCCGCCTTCAACGCCGCGGTCGACGAGGTCGCCCGCGCGTCGCAGCGCCTGCTCGACGCCGTCACCGCCACCCACCCCGCCCGCCGCGCGGCGAGCTGACCGTCAGGTCGCGGCGCCCTCCGCGAATGCGGCGGCGCCCGCCTCTGCGGCGAGCCCATCCTGTTCCGCGGAGCCGCCGCTGACGCCGACCGCGCCGACGAGCACGCCGTCCCGCTCGAGCGGCAGTCCGCCGGCGAAGACGATCATCCGTCCGACCGCGACCGAGTCGTAGCCGTAGAACTCGGTGCCGGGCTGCACCATCGGCCCCAGGTCGCCGGTCGGCATGCGGTTCATGAGCGCGGTGTAGGCCTTGTCCTGCGCGAGGCGGACGCTGACCAGGTCGGCGCCGTCCATCCGCTCGAACGCGATGAGCTGGTCGCCCGCATCCACCACGGCCACGGCCAGCGGCACGCCCAGCCGCCGGCCCTCTGTTAGCGCCGCAGCCACCACGCGACGCGCAGCGGCGAGCGTGAGCCCGGCCGCTTGTGATGCGGTCGGGCCGCGACTCGGGTCGACGAGGTCCGGCATGTCGGTCATGCCCGCCTCCGGGCCAGGCCGAGCGCCACGAGCGTGAGCGTCACCGTGGCCACCATGAGCATGACCGCCATGGCGATGAGCACCGGCAGGCGCTGGGCGAAGCGCAGCTGCCCATAGAGGAAGACGGGGAAGGTGGGGTCGCCGCCGGCCAGGAAGAGGGCCACCGCCACCTCGTCGAACGAGACGATGAAGCAGGTCAGCCACGCCGAGAGCAGGGACGGCCCGATGAGCGGCAGCACCACGCGGCGCAGCGTGGTCGGGTAGCTGGCGCCCAGGTCCATGGCCGCGTCCTCGAGCGCGGGGTCGATGCCACCCATGCGGGCGAGCAGGATGAGCGTGGCGAACGGCAGGGCGATGACCGAGTGGCCGGCGGCGATCGTGAACAGCGAGCGGGGGATGTCGAAGAACGAGAAGAGGAGGAACACCGAGACCCCGAGCACGATGAAGGGGACGACAAGCGGCAGGACCGCGAGCCCGAGGAGCGGGACACGCAGGCGCGATCGCAGCCGGGTGAAGACGATGCTCACCGCGAACCCGAGCGCGGTGGCGGCGGTCGCCGCCCCGGCGCCCACGACGAGGCTGTTCCGCGCGGCGCCGAGCAGGGAGGCATCGGCGAAGACCTCGCCATACCAGTGCAGGGTCAGGGTGCGGAGGGGGAAGGTGAGGACCGGGCGCTCGTTGAAGGAGAAGACGAACAGGATCGCGATCGGCAGGTAGAGCAGGAAGAGCATCACCGCGTAGGCGGTGCCGAGCGGGATTCGCGTGCGATGCACGCCGACGGCGCTCACGCGTTCACCCGCGAGCGCACGAGCCAGGCAGCGAGGACGACGAGGACGCCGGTGATGGCGAGCATGATCATCGCGGCCGCGGCCCCGGTCGCCCAGCTGGCCGCGCGGCCGAAGAAGTCCTGGATGAGCTGCCCGTACATGTACGTCTCGCTGCCGCCGACCAGGCGGGGCGTCACGTACTCGCCGACGCTCGGGATGAAGACCATGAAGAAGGCGGCGATGGCGCCCGGCAGGCTCAATGGCAGCGTGACCCGCGTGAAGCGGCTCCACGGCCCCGCGCCGAGGTCCGCGGCCGCCTCGAGCTGGCGGCGCTCGATGCGAGACATGGCCGCGTAAATCGGCAGCGCGGCGAACGGCACCCACACGTACACGAGCGTGACGACCACCGCCGCCCGCGAGTAGAGGAGGAGGTCGAGCGGGCCGCCGATGACGCCGGCCCACTGCAGCAGGGTGTTGATCGCTCCCTCCTGGCCAAGCATGAGCCGCCAGGCCATGACCCGCAGCAGGAAGCTGACCGCGAACGGGATGAGCAGCAGGGTGAGGGCCACCGTCGCCCAGCGCCCGGCGCGGAAGGCGAGGAAGTAGGCGAGCGGGTACGCCAGGACCGTGGCGCTGGCCGCCACGATGAGCGCCATCAGCACCGAGATGCCGAGCTGGCGCAGGTATGCCGGCGTCCCGAGGATGCGCTCGTACTGGACGAGCGTCGGCGTCCAGGGGTCGCCGAAGTCGATCGGCCCCGGCTCCGGCCGCAGGCTGATCACGAGGACGAGGACGACCGGCGCCAGGAGGAGTGCTGCCAGCCACAGGTAGGGAGGCAAAGTCAGGTAGCCGAGGAACGCGCGGCGTTCCAGCATGCTCCCCACCCGCCTCCGTCCGCGCCGCGACCGGCTAGTTCGCCTTCACCCTCGTCCACATCGCGGTCCACGCGTCGCGCTGCTCCGCGGTGATCGGCGGCGTGAAGTTCGTCGCTTCCAGGATGGCCGGATCGTTGATGGCGAACGCCTCGATCAGCGTCTCGTCGGTGATGCCGGCCATGACGTCCCCGTTCGCGCAGCCGTAGTAGAACAGGCTCACCGCGTTGCCACAGCTCGCCTCGGCGAGCTTCGCGTCGAGGAAGGCATGGGCCAGCTCCGGGCTGTCGCTGGTGGCGCTGATGCCGTACAGGCCCACCCAGGAGTTCCGCCCCTCCTCGGGGTTCGCGTACGCCACCGGCACGCCCTCGTAGAGCGCCGTCGCGTAGCAGCCCTGCCAGGCGTAGGCCACCCAGATCTCGCCGCTGATGACTTCCGGGCACAGGTTCTCGTACTCGGAGTCCCAGTAGTGGATGTTCAGCGGCTTCTGGTCGATCCACTCCTGCTCGATCGCCGCCAGCTGCTCGTCGGTGATCGCCGTCTCGTCATAGCCGTGGATGTACGAGGACACCGTCACCGCCGCCGGGCCGTCGTCCCACATCGAGATGTGGCCCGCGTACTCCTCGTTGAGGAGCGCGTCCCAGCTCGTCACCTCGTCGACGTGCTCGGTGTTGTACAGGATCGAGGTGAAGCCCCAGTCCCAGGGGAGGAAGTACTGCTTGCCGTTGACCTGGCCGAGCTCCTTGAACGAGTCGGGAACCTTGTCCCAGTTGGCGAGCTTGCTCGTGTCGATCTCCAGCACGAGCCCTTCGTCCACGTAGAACTGCTGCCAGCCGGTGTAGAAGTGGAACACGTCGGCCTGGCTGCCGGCCTGCATCTGGGCCAGGATGTCGGCGTCGTTGGCGCCGAACTCGAAGGAGACCTCCGTGTCGGGGTTCGCGCCGGCGAAATCGACCCAGAAATCCTCGGCCTCGTAGCCGGCCCACTCGAGCACGAGAAGCTCGTTGGGCTCAGGCGCCATGGACGCCATCTCGGATGCCGCGGCCGATGCCGGCGCCGATGCGGGCGATCCCGCGCTGCTCGCCGCCTGCTCGCCGCAGGCGGTCAGCACGAGCGCCAGGCTGGCCGTCACGGCGGCCCAGCGCCCACTGGTTCGGAACTGCATGGTCATGCTCGGATCGAACCTCCACCGCTCCACGTTCGCCTCGGCCACGCCTGAAGCAATACTGCAGGGGCCGATGGTATGCGCACCCTCCGTCAAGGTCAACGCTTCGACGCACCTCCCGCTCCATCGACGGGAGCCTTGGGGCTGCCGAGCCGATACCCGAGCGCCCGCGGCAGGCCGGCCACCAGCCGGATCGGCATGCCGGCGCGGCGTCCATCGTCCTGTGCCTCGTCACTCCGCACCAGCGCCTCGCGCACGAGCCGGACGCCGACGGACCGGAATGGCTCCGGCGGGAAGCGCTGGTGGTGGCGGTTCACGATCGGCAGGCGCGCCAGCTCGCCGGCCGGGTCGCCGACCATGGCGGCCAGCAGGCGGCCCGCGAGATGGGCCGGCGCGACGCCGTTGCCCGAGTAGCCGTGCGCGTAGTGGATCCGGCCGCCGGCGCGCGAGCCGATGATCGGCAGGCGATCGGGGCTGATGTCGATCGGGCCGCCCCAGGCATCGGCGATCGGGACGTCCGCGAACCCGGGGAGGAAGCGGTGCAGGGCGGCGCGCGCCCGCGCCTCGGCGCGCGGATCGCGGTCGTAGCGACCGTCGACGCGTCCCCCGTATGCGGCCCGCCCGACGCCGGCGCCGAACGCTACCCGGCCGTCGGGCGTGGTGCGGAAGTAGTGCACGGTGAAGCGTGCGTCGGCGATCGCCTCGCCACCGGTCCAGCCAACGGCGCGCAGCACGTCCGGCGCCGGCTCGGTGAGCACGATGTGGCTGCCCCAGGCCAGGAGGGAGGTGCCGAAGCCCGGCCAGTCCGCCGCCCAGGCGTTGAGCGCCAGCACGACCTGGTCCGCCCGGACCTCGCCGGCGCTCGTCGCCAGGCGGTTCGGCGTGCCGGGACGGACGCGCGCGACGTCCACGCCCTCGTGGACCGTGGCGCCGCGTGCGAGGAGCACGCGCCGCAGCCCGCGGACGAGCCGGGCCGGCTGCACCGTCGCGGCATTCGGCATGAGCGCGGCGCCCCGGATCACCGGCGCGTTGCAGCGGGCGCGTGCCTCGTTCGCGGTCAGCTCCACGTACGCGTCGTCGACGCCAAGCCCACGCAGCGTCCGCACCGCCGGCCACCACTCGCCGTCCTGCGCCGGCGAGGCGCTGACACGGAGGTAGCCCGCGCGCCGATACCAGGCATCCACCCCCGTTGCCTCGCACCATGCGCCTATGGCGCCGACGCTCTCGTCGACGAGCCGCAGCAGGGCGAGCGCTGCCTCGGGCCCGAAGCGCTCGACGAGGTACGGTGCCTGGTCCCACCAGCCGTGGAGGAAGCCGCCGTTTCGTCCGCTCGGGCCGCCGCCGCAGCTTGAGCGCTCGAGCACCGCCACGCGGATCCCCGGCTGCGTCTCGAGCAGCCACCAGGCGGTCCACAGGCCGGTATAGCCGCCGCCCACCACCGCCACGTCATAGCGGCTGCCGGGCTCGAGGGCCGCGGCCGGCGGTGAGAGTTCGGCCGCCTCGGCTTCGAGCGCCTCGCGGAGCCACCAGCCAACCGGTTGCGCCACGGACATCGGCGGGGCAAGCCTCTGAAGTGGGGCTTAAGTCAGCCGGATGGTACGGCCCGCCGGCCGTCGCGGTCAATGGATCGCGGCGCATCGGTACAATCCGGCCGTGGCCACCGACGAGACGCTCATCGGGCGGAGCCTGCGTGCGGCGCGGCACCGGCGAGGGATGACGCTCCGCGAGGTGGCGGACCAGGCCGGCGTGACGGAGAGCTTTCTCTCGCAGGTCGAGCGGGACGTCGCCAGCCCCTCGATCGCCACCCTGCGCCGCATCGCAGGGGGGCTGGGGACGAGCATCGGGGCGCTGCTCGACGCGGCGGGCCCGCACGGGCACCTCGTGAAGCGTGGCCAGCGGCGGGTCGTGGCCTACGCCGGCCTCGGCGCCCGCGACGAGTTCCTCACCGACGGGACGAACGCGCGGTTGCAGCTCATCGAGTCGTACATCGAGCCGGGCGGCGGCACCGGGCCGGAAGCCTACGCGCACGAGTCGGACGAGGAGTGCCTCGTCGTGCTCGAGGGCCGCCTCGACCTGTGGGTCGGGGACGAGACGTACCGCCTCGAGGCGGGCGACGCGATCCGCTACCCGAGCCGGATCGCCCACCGCAACGAGAACCCCGGGCCGGACCCGGCGCGCGTCCTCTTCGTCCTCACTCCGCCGTCGTATTGAGCGGACGGCAGCATCGCCATGCGGTGCTAGCATCGGCGCCTGATGCGAACCGATCCCTCGCGCACACCGGTCGTCGTCGACGGCCTGCGCACGCCCTTCGGCAGATACGGCGGCGCGCTCGCGCAGGTCAGGCCCGACGACTTGGCCGCCCACGTCATCCGGGCCGTGGTCGCCCGGACCGGCGTGGAGGTCGAGGCCATCGACGACGTCATCTTCGGTGCGGCGAACCAGGCGGGCGAGGACAACCGCAACGTCGGGCGCATGGCCGCGCTGCTCGCCGGGCTGCCGGTCGAGGTGCCCGGCGCGACGGTGAACCGCCTGTGCGGATCGGGCATGAACGCAGTCGTGAACGCGGCCCACGCAATCGCTGCCGGTGACGGCTCGCTGTTCGTGGCCGGCGGCGTGGAGTCGATGACCCGCGCCCCGTTCGTCATGGCCAAGCCGTCGGCGGCCTTCCCGCGTGGGGAGCAGACCCTGTACGACACGACGCTCGGCTGGCGCTTCACGAACCCGCGCCTGGCCGAGGCGCACTACCCGTACTCGATGGGGGAGACAGCCGAGAACGTCGTCGAGCGCTGTGGGGTGACGCGCGACGAGCAGGACGCCTTCGCCCTCGAGTCGCAGCAGCGGTGGGCCGCCGCCCAGGCGACCGGCCGCTTCGCGGACGAGGTCGTGCCCATCGACGTCGCCGAAGGCAACGCGACCCGCACGCTCGACACGGACGAGCATCCACGACCGGAGACGACGCTTGAGCAGCTCGCGAAGTTGAAGCCTGCCTTCCGGCGCGATGCGTCCGGGAGCGTGACCGCCGGTAACAGCAGCGGCATCAACGACGGCGCGGCCGCGCTGCTCGTCACCTCCGAGGCGCGCGCGCGCGAGCTCGGCCTGCGGCCGATGGCCCGCATGCTGGCCTCGGCGGTGGCGGGCGTCGATCCGGCCACGATGGGCCTGGGCCCGATCCCCGCCTCGCGCAGGGCGCTCGAGCGCGCCGGCCTCTCGGTGGACGACCTGGACCTGGTCGAGCTGAACGAGGCGTTCGCCGCGCAGGCCATCCCCTGCATGCGGGAGCTCGGCCTCGATCCGGAGAAGGTGAACGTGAACGGCGGCGCGATCGCCATCGGGCATCCGCTCGGCGCCTCCGGCGCGCGCCTGGTGGCGACGCTGCTCCACGAGATGCGGCGGCGCGGCGCGCGGTACGGCCTGGCCACGATGTGCATCGGCGTCGGCCAGGGCATCGCATCGGTCTGGGAGGCGGCCGAGTAGCCGTGGCGGAGCAGGTCGAGCGCGCGATCGTGGTGACCGGCGAGGCCAGCGTGCGGCGCGCGCCGGACACAGCGGTCGTCTCGCTGGCTGTGACGGTGCGTGACGCGCGTCCCGCGCGGGCGCGCGATGCCGCCAGCCAGCGCGCTTCGGACGTCCTCGCCACCCTCCGCCAGCTGGGCCTCCCCGATGCCGATGTGCAGGCCGCATCCCTCGTCGTCCAGCCCGTCCACGACTACGCGTCCGGGACGCAGAAGCTCATCGGCTTCGACGCGTCGCGACCGATCACGGTGCGCCTTCGCGACCTCGAGCTGCTCGGCCCGGTCCTCGACGGGCTCGTGGACGACGGCGCCACGCAGGTGCAGGGAACCGTGATGCAGCTCGCTGAGCCGGAGGAGGCGTCGCGCGAGGCGCTCGCTGCGGCGTACGCGGCGGCCGCGGGGCGGGCGGAGGCGCTTGCGGCAGCGGCCGGCCTGACGCTCGGCGAGCCGATCCGCATCGAGGAGGAGGCAGGCTGGGTGCCGTTCCGCGGCCAAGACATGGCCATGATGCGCGGCGCGGTCGCCGAGGGTGCGCCAACCGAGGTGGCGGTGGGCGAGATCGAGATCAGCGCACGCGTGCGGACCTGGTTCAACCTGGGCTGATCAGGAGAGCCGGAGGCGAGGGAGCACCTTGTCGCCGAAGGTTGCGATGAACTCCGCCTGGTTGCGTCCGACGTTGTGCAGGTAGATCTCGTCGAAGCCCATCTCGACGTAGTTCTGGAGCGCGTCGACGTGCTCGTCGAGATCGGCGCTGATGAGCATCCGGTTCGCGAAGTGCTCGATCCGCACGAGCTTCGCGATGTTCGCGAAGTCCTCCGGGTTCTTGATGTCCTGCTTCGGGAACGGCATCCCGCCGTTCGGCCATTCCTTCAGCGCCTGCTCCTCGGCGGCCTCCTGCGTATCGGCCCACGAGACGTGGACCTGGAGCTGGGTGCGCATGGCCTCGGGATCCTTGCCGGCTTCGCGCGCGCCCTCGCGGAACCGGTCCCAGAGCATGGCGATCTTCTCGTCGGCGGCTCCGACGGTGATGATCCCGTCGGCGAACCTGCCGGTGCGCTTCGCGTTGAGCGGCCCGGCGGTGGCGACGTAGATCGGCACGCGCTCGTCAGGGAGGGTGTAGAGGCGGGCGGACTCCAGGGTGAAGTACTCGCCGTCGTGCTTCACCACCTTCCCCGTGAACAGCTTGTCGATGACCTCGATGGCCTCGAACATCATCGCGCTGCGGATACCGATCTCCGGCCACTCGCCGCCGATGACGTGCTCGTTCAGCGCCTCTCCGGCGCCGAGGCCCAGCCAGGTGCGCCCCGGGTACATGGCGCCGAGGGTTGCCGCGGCGTGGGCGATGACCGCGGGGTGGTAGCGGAAGCCGGGGCAGGTGACCGCGGTCCCGAACGGCAGCGATGTGCGCTGGCCGAGCGCGCCCATGAAGGCGAAGGCGAAGGCCGACTGGCCCTGCTCCGGCGTCCACGGGTGGAAGTGCTCGCTCACCTGGAAGCCGGCGCTGAAGCCGGCGCCCTCCGCCTGCTCCGCCCAGTCGAGCAGGTCGGTGGGGTGGAACTGCTCGAGCATGCAGGCGTATCCGATCTTCGTCATGCGCACAGCGTACCCTCAGGTACATGCTCAGGCTGGACCGATACCGGCGCGCCACCGACTTCCTCGCCGATGCCGGGGCCTGGCTCACCGAGCGCGAGGCCGAGCACAACCTGATCCTGGGGATCGCCTCCGGACTGGAAGACGACGAGACGAGCGCCACCGACGAGCCCCCGTACCTGGCGCTCGTGCGTGACGACGCGCGCCCGGTGGCCGCCGCCCTGCGCACGCCGCCGTGGAACCTGCTCCTGTCGGAGGTGGATGACCCGGCGGCGCTCGCCGTGCTCGCCGACGACCTCGCCGGCGCGCAGCTGCCCGGCGTCACGGGCCCACCCCACGCCGTGCGGCACTTCGCCGCGTCCTGGACGACGATGAACGGCGGCCGCAGCGAGGTGGCGATGGAGGAGGGCATCTACCGCCTGGAGCGGGTCGTCCATCCGCCACCGGTGAGGGGCAGAGCTCGGCGCGCGACCGCTGATGACCGGCCGCTGCTGCGCGAATGGGTGGGCGCCTTCCACATCGAGGCTGGACTGCCGACGGAGCGCAACCGGGCGCGCACCATCATCGACGAGTGGGAGCCGGAGACGGGCCGCCAGTTCTGGCTGTGGGACGTGGAAGGTCGCCCCGTCTCGCTGGTCGGTGCCGGCAGCCCGACGCCGAACGGCATCCGCATCGGTCCGGTCTACACCCCGCCGCAGGAGCGGGGCCACGGCTATGCGAGCGTCCTGACGGCGGTGGCCAGCCAATGGAACCTCGACCAGGGCCGCCGCTTCTGCTTCCTCTACACGAACCTCGCCAACGCGACCGCCAACCACATCTACCAGGCCATCGGCTACGAGCGCGTGACCGATGCGCTCATGGTCCGCTTCACCGCGGAGTGACGCCAGCGGGCCGCCCGCCTCGCGGCGAGCGGCCCTCGGTTGGGTGGGGTCAGTGCCAGGGGCCGCCGCGATGGCCGGGCCCGCCCGGGCCGAAGCGGCCTACGCGACCCTCGCCACCCTCGTCGAGCCAGGCCCGGATCCGGTCGAGCATCGCGTCCGCGCGCTCCTGGTCCAGGCCCTCGGCCACGGCGGCGTCGAGGTCGGCCTCGACCGCGGCGACGACCGTGTCCTTCAGCGCGTCGTAGGCGACGCCCTCGTCAGCGGCGATCTCCTCGAGGGACTCGCCGTCTGCCATGCGGCCGATGAGATCGTCCGAGCCGAGGCCCAGCGCACCCGCCGCCGCCTCGATGACGTCCGCGCGCATGAAGCCGTGCGCGGCGCCGATCGCCAGGCCGCGGCCGAAGCCCAGCCCGAACCCGAAGCCGCAACCAACCTCCTCGAGGTTCTCGATCCGCTCCGTCATGGCCGCGGCGCGATCCTCGTCGAGGTCGCCCGCCTCCACGGCGGCCTCGATGGCCGCGATTGCGGCCGCCTTGCCGGCAGGAAGCAGGTCATCGGTGCTCACGCCGAGCTCGGCGGCGAACGTGTCGAGGAAGACCTCGCAGTACTCGCCGTCGCCGAACGGGCCGTGGAGGTCGACGCGGGCATCGGTCCCGTCGGTGGTGGTGCCAGGGGCGGCCAGCACCCCGCCGATCAGCGTCCCGCCCACCAGGGCGGTGATCATCAGCAGGCCGGCGCCGCCGAGCAGCTTCGCAATCTGCATCTTCGTGCTCCTCATCTGTCGCGTCTCGCCGGGCGGGAGCGGACGTCCGCACCAGCATCCGCCGGCGGCCGTGAAGATCGGGTCAAGATCGGCCCTATCGGTCTTGACAAGTCCTGAACCGCCGCGCGACTACGATTCGCCGCATGGGAGCCCGCATCCTGGTCGTCGAGGATGAGCCGCGCCTGCGCGAGCTGCTGCGGCTGTACCTCGAGCGGGACGGCCACCAGGTGACCGATGTGGGGGACGGTTCGGCGGCCATCGCCGCCTACGACGCGGAGGGTGCCGACCTCGTGGTGCTCGACCTCATGCTGCCCGGCCTGCAGGGCGAGGCCGTCCTCGGCGCGCTCCGCGAGGCGGGTGACGTGCCGGTGCTCATCACGAGTGCGAAGCGCTCGGACGCCGAGCGGATCGCCGGCCTGCGGCTCGGTGCCGATGACTACCTCGGCAAGCCGTTCAACCCGCACGAGCTCACGGCGCGGGTGGCGGCAATCCTGCGCCGGACGCAGCCCGAGGGCGCCCCTGACGACGGCGGGATCCTGTCGCTGGCCGATGGCCGGCTCGTGCTCGACCCGGCCTCGCGGCGCTACACCCTGGCCGATGGCGCCACCGGCCGGCTGACGCCGGGGGAGAGCGCCCTGCTCGTCGCCCTCGCCCGCCGACCCGGCGCGGTCCTCAGCCGCGACCAGCTGGTCGAGGCCGTGGCGCGGCGGCCGGACGAGGTGTACGGGCGCGTCGTGGACGTCCACGTCGCGAACCTGCGCCGCAAGCTCGGCGACGATGCCGGCGACCCGTGGCTCATCGAGACGGTGCCGACCACCGGGTATCGGCTCGTGGCCAGCCGGGACGCGCCGTGACCGGCCGGCCGCTCTCCGTGCGGCTCGCGCTCGTCCTGTCGGGCGTGGTCGTGGCCGTCCTGCTCGTCGCCGGCCTCGCCGTGAACCGCATCGTGAGCCGCGGCCTCGAGGACCAGCTGGCCGACATCCAGCGCGACCGGCTCGGCTTCCTCGCGCAGCAGCTGGAGGACGTGGACGTCAGCCAGCCGCGCGTGGCGGCGGCCGTGCAGCGGGCCATGCAGCGGGCCGCGCGCGGATCGGGCGGTCGGATGGTCCTCCTCGACGCCGACGGCAATGAGCTCGTCACGGCCGGGAACGTGCCACCCGGCGCGGCAACGCAACGGGTCGAGGAGGCGATCCCCGGTGATGCCGGCTGGACGCTGGCCGTCGACCTGCCCGGGGGGCGGCCGGCATTCCTCGGCGTGTTCAACGCCACGCTCCTCGTGGCCGGTGTGCTGGCCGTCGGGGCTCTCGTGCTTGCGTCTGCGCTCCTGTCCGAGCGCCTGACCCGGCCGCTGCGTGGCGTCGCGGCCGCCGCGCGCCGCCTCGGGTCCGGCGACCTTGGCGCGCGGGCAGCGGGTGGCCCGGACCGCGAGTCACAGGAGCTGGCCAGCTCCTTCAACGCGATGGCGGAACGCCTCGAGCGCTCGGAGGCACTCCGGCGCCGCGCGGCGGCGGACATGGCCCACGACCTCGCCACGCCGGCGACGGTCCTCGAGTCGCAGCTGCAGGCCATGGTGGACGGCGTCGTGCCGGCCGACCGCGCCGAGCTTGAACGCGCCCGCTCGGCGGCAGGTGCGCTGAGCGAGGTCATCGTCCAGCTCCGCGAGCTCGTCGACGCCGAGGCTGCGGCAACCCAGCGCAGCGTCCGCCACACCTCCGTCGCCGAGATGCTCGGCGAGGCGACCCAGGCGCTCGAGCCGTACTCGCGAGAGCGCGGCGTCCGCCTGCGGACCGATCGCATCCCGGACGCCACCCTCGAACTCGACCCCACCCAGGTCGGCCGAGCGCTGCGCAACGTTCTCGCCAACGCCATCCAGCACTCGCCTGCGGATGGGGAGGTGGTCGTCTCCGCCGAGGTGCTGCCCGCCGAGGTCGTTGTGCGCGTGGCGGACTCCGGCGGCGGCATCGCCGCGGCTGACCTGCCGCACATCTTCGAGCGCTTCTACCGCGCCGATCCCTCCCGGGGCGGCAGTGCGCAGCCTTCCGGCAGCGGCATCGGGCTCACCATCGCGCGCGAGCTGCTGGCGGCGAACGGCGGCAGCGTCGAGGTGGAGCGCACCGGCTCGGACGGGACGACCTTCGCGCTGCGCCTACCGCGCGGGGTCTGAAACGCTAGGGTGCCACCGGGTCCCAGGCGCGCCGGCGCGGCAGCGCCAGCCACTCCTCGCGCAGGATCGACATCACGTCGACGTCGTGGTGCTGCCCGCGGTGGAAGCGGGCGTGGCGGAGCGTGGCATCGGTCTGGAATCCCGCCTTCTCGTACGAGCGCCTGGCGCGGGGGTTGTAGTCGAAGACCTGGAGATAGATGCGCTCGAGCCGGAGCTCGCCGAAGCCGAAGTCGACGATGCAGTTCACCGCGTCGGTGCCGTACCCCCGGCCGATGTAGCGCGGGTCGGTCATGACGATCGCCATCTCGGCCTGGCCGTTCTCCGCATCCAGGTTGCGAAGGCTGCAGTTGCCGATGGGGCGACGGTCGCCGAGCGCGCAGATCGCGAAGGACCACAGCGTCTTTCCCTGTTGAGAGATGACCATCTGCGCGAACTCGCTCGCCCCGTCGATGCTGACCGGGATCTTCAGTCCCATGGTGTGCGCGATCTCCGGGTCATTGACCGCGGGCGGATCGTCCATGAAGTCGGCCCGCTCCATGGCCCGCAGCCAGACGAGGTCGCCACGCAGCATGGGTGGTGGTTCGGGGGCTGCCTCCGTCTCCGGCATGGCGCGCATGATACCGATGCCCCTGCGGTCGGGCGGCCCGCGCTACCATCTTGGCCATGACCGAAGCCGCCATCGCCGCCGTCGAGTCGCGCCTGCTCATCGACGGCGAGTTCCGGGACGCCACCGAGGGCGCCACCTTCCCGACCCACAACCCCGCCACCGGCGAGCTGCTCGCCGACGTGGCGCAGGCCGGCCGCGCGGACGTCGATGCCGCAGTGGCCGCGGCGCGCGGCGCCTTCGACGGTGCCTGGGCGAAGACGAGCCCAGCCAAGCGGGCGCGGATGCTGTACCGGCTGGCCCAGCTCCTCGACGAGCGCACCGACGAGCTCGCCATCCTCGAGTCGCGGAACAACGGCAAGCCGAAGTGGCAGTCGGCCGCGGAGATCAAGACCGCGGTCGCGTCGCTCGAGCTGTTCGCGGGCACCGCCCAGCACCTCTACGGACGCTCTCACGTCGTAAACCCGTCGGTGCTGACCTACACGCTGCGCGAGCCGGTGGGCGTCTGCGCGGCGATCATCCCCTGGAACTACCCGCTCATGATGGCGGTCTGGAAGGTTGCGCCGGCCCTGGCCGCCGGGAACGTCCTCGTCCTCAAGCCGGCATCGGCCACGCCGCTCTCCGCGCTCGCGCTCGGCGGGCTGGCGCTCGAGGCCGGCATCCCGACCGGCGTCCTCAACATCGTTCCCGGGCCGGGCGGCGAGGTGGGGGAGGCGCTCGCCGCGCATCCCGGGGTGGACAAGGTGGCCTTCACCGGCGAGACGGACACCGGCCGGCGCATCGCGGCCGTGGCCGCCGAGAGCCTGAAGCGGGTGAGCCTCGAGCTGGGCGGCAAGTCCCCGAACCTCGTCTTCGACGACGCGGACATCGACGCCGCGGTCCTCGGCTCGCTGTGGGCGATCTACTACTCGGCCGGGCAGTCGTGCGAGGCACGCTCCCGGATCCTCGTCCAGGACGGGGTCTACGAGCGTTTTGCGGCCGCATTCACCGAGAAGGCCGCCGCCCTGCGGGTGGGCGACCCGCTGGCCGACGACACCCAGGTCGGCTCGCTCATCAGCCGTGCCCACGCGGCCCGGGTCCTCGGATACGTCGAGTCTGCCGTCGACGAGGGCGGCGAGCTCCTCACCGGCGGGCCACTGGATGGATCGCTGGCGCACGGGCTCGACCCGGAGGCCTTCGTGCGGCCGACCGTCATCGGTGCGGTCAGTAACGAGATGCGCATCGCCCAGGAGGAGGTCTTCGGCCCCGTCGTCACCCTCCAGCGCTTCGGCGACGAGGCGGAGGCGGTGCGCTGGGCGAACGACGTGCGCTACGGCCTGGCCGCCACGGCCTGGACCGGCGACTCCGCGCGCGGCCACCGGGTCGCGCAGCGCATCCGGGCCGGGGCGGTCGGCATCAACACCCCGTTCGTCGCCTTCCCCGGCATCCCGTTCGGCGGCTTCAAGGAGTCCGGCTACGGCCGGGAGCAGTCGCTCGAGGCGCTCGAGCTGTACACCGAAACGAAGGCCGTGCTGGTCGGTACCAGCCCGAAGCCGGTCAACCCCTTCGGCGCCTGACGGCGTCGCCATCGAACCCAGGAGGAACCGATGCCCAGCGTCACCGACTTCACTTCCGAGGCGCACATGCGCGCCCTCGCCGACGCCCGCGGCTGGAACGACGGTATGGCCCTCGCGGAAGCGAACAGCGTGGTCTTCGAGTCGGTGACGGCGGAGCGGGTCATCGCCACCGTGAACGCCCCGGACGGGTCCGCGCGGGTCGAGCTCACCGCCACGGGCAGCCGCTTCGGGTACGACTGCTCGTGCTGGGACGTCCCCGAGGCCTGTCGCCACATCGTGGCCACCGCCATGGCCCTGCCGCGCTATCACGCTCCGCAGGCCTGATCGGCCGGAGGCGGCGCGCCGTATCGGCGGCATGGCAGTCATCCGCAGCCGCACCTGGGTGGCGGCGCCCATCGACGAGGTCTTCGCCTTCTTCGACGACCCGCGCAACCTCGGGCGGCTCATGCCGCCGCCCGTCCGCATCGAGCTGGCCGCCCTCGACCCGGCGCCACCGGCGCCGGGGACCATCCTGACCTTCCGCTACGGCATCGGCCCGCTGCGACGGACGTGGACGGTGCAGCTCGTCGAGCGCGAGCCGCCGCATCGGTTCGTCGACGAGACGATCACGGGACCGATGGCGCGGTTCCACCACGCGCACCGTTTCGCACCGGGGCGGCGCGGCACCTGGATCAGCGACGAGATCGCGTTCCGGGTCGGCCCGGAGGGCCGCATCGGTGCCGTGCTCGACTGGCTCGCCGGGTGGGTGATGCGGGCCACCTTCGTATGGCGCGCGGCGCGGCAGCGGCAGCTGCTGCCGGGCTAGGGGACGCTACTCCTCGAAGGGAAGTGCCCGCTCGACCGCGTCCCAGCCGGCCGCCAGCATGCGGCGCACGGTGGCGGGATCGCGGACCGGCGGGTGGTCCGGGGCGATGAGCGCGCCGGCCAGTGCCGGCAGCAGCGGTGAGAGGCCGAAGGAGGCCGCCACGAGCGCGTCACCGGCATGTGGGCCGTCGACGATCTCATACAGGGTCTCCTGCTCGAGCGTGTCGTAATGCACCCAGTACGGGTCGGTGACGGTGAGCCGATGCAGCCGCGTCCCCGCCACCAGCCGGCGCGACTCCGGCGTGGCGGGCAGCTCCGGCGCGCCCGCGTACCAGGCATGGTGCCTGGCCTGCTCCCGCTGCAGGCTGTCGGTCCAGCCCTCCCACCACGTCGCGCGTCGCGGCTCCGCCGGGTCGAGCGACAGGTTGGCGAGCACCACGAACGCGTGCGGCTCGTGCGACACGCCGGCGCAGCGCTCGTCGCAGCGCGGAAGGAAGCGCCGTGCCAGCTCGCCGATGGCGAGTCGCGCGCCCAGCCAGATGCTCGACGCCGCGGGGTGCGACTGGAGCGCCTCGGGGTTCACCAGCGCGACGACCTGCTCCCCCTCACGCATGCGATCGACCGCGACCGAGAACGCCCGGTAGGCGTCGCGCGCGGCCGTCAGCCGGCTCGGGGGCAGCACACTGCGGGTCATGCTCGCTATGTGACCAAGCGCGACCGGTACTTGGCAACTACCACTATCCTCACCGCAGCCCACGGGTCCGCACGAATGGCACGCCACGCGGCCCTTCTGGGGCCTACTGGCACCGGTACCCGGGTACCGGTGTGCGCCCACCCCGCGGTCAGCCGGCCACCCGGTTGCGCCCCGCGGGGGCGCCGCGTACCGTGGCCCGACCATGGACCGAGCGCTCGTCGACTGGTACCGCCGCTTTCCCGAGGGATGGTGGGGTTACCACTGGACGCTGCCGACCCCGATGAGCGCCGTGGAGATCGTCGCATCCGGCAGCCTCGACGCGCGCCTGATGGCAACCCTGTGGGCCGTGGTCGCGCGGCGTCGCGGCGTGATGCTCGCCAGCGAGGCGCCCCAAGCCGGCAAGACGACGACGCTCTCCGCCCTGGTCGACTTCCTTCCGGACGAGACGGTGGGCGTCTTCCTGCGCGGCTGGGCGCAGGACATGTCCTGGACCGATGAGATCGGCCCCGATCGCGGCTACCTGCTCGTGAACGAGCTGAGCGACCACCTGCCGATCTACGTGTGGGGCTCGAACGCGCGGGACGCCCTGCGCCTGGCCGGCAGCGGCTACGGCCTGGGGGCCACCATGCACGCCGACTCCCTCGACGAGGCGCTGGACTGCCTGCGCGACGAGCTGCGAGCCAGCGACGCCGACCTGGCCGGGATGACCGTCTACCTCCAGTACTCGGCCTATCGCACGCCAGCCGGCATGTACCGGCGCGTCGAGGAGGCCTGGCACCTGCGGACCGATGCGTCCGGGCGCCTCGCGCCCGTCCGGCTGGCGGCCCTCGAGGGCGGCCGCTCGCCGAGCCTGACCGGGGCGCAGCGGCTGCCCGTCCCGCCAATGCTGTCGGACGACGGAGGCCGCGGCGCCCGTCGCCTCGTCCACGACCCGGACG
The DNA here is from genome assembly GCA_036556985.1 of Candidatus Limnocylindria bacterium. Taxonomy (GTDB): domain Bacteria; phylum Chloroflexota; class Limnocylindria; order QHBO01; family QHBO01; genus JAPSGM01. Next base: position 39,206 of record DATBIK010000007.1, read on the forward strand.
CATACGCGGTGCTGGCCGCCAGCCTGGGCCTGGCTGCCGAGGCCCTCGAGCGCGAGCTCTCCGAGCGGGCGACGTACCTGGCGACGCTCGAGCAGCGTGGGCTATGCGGCCCCGCCGAGGTGGCGTTCGCGGCCCGCTACTATCCGGACCTGCCCCCGAACCGATCCCAAGGAGCCGGCGCATGACTCAGCCCCCCGCCATCACCACCCTCGGCGCGCTGCGCGATGCGGGCTACCGCCCCCGCAGCGTGAAGGAGGAGATGCGCGCGAACCTCGTCCGCCGCCTGCGCGACGGCGAGCCGCTGCTGCCCGGCATCCTCGGCTACGACGACACCGTGCTGCCCCAGATCGAGAACGCAGTGCTCGCCGGGCAGGACATCATCCTCCTCGGGGAGCGGGGCCAGGCGAAGAGCCGCATCGCCCGATCGCTCGTCGGCCTCCTCGACGAGTGGGTCCCGGAGCTGGCCGGTGCCGAGCTGCACGACGACCCGCTGCGCCCGGTGAGCCCGTACGCCCACGACCTCGTGCGGGAGCGCGGCGATGAGGCGCCGGTGGCCTGGCTGCACCGGGGCGCCCGCTACGGCGAGAAGCTGGCAACCCCGGACATCACGATCGCCGATCTCGTCGGCGAGGTCGACCCGGTCAAGGTCGCAGAGGGCCGCTATCTGTCCGACGCGCTCACCATCCACTACGGCCTGCTGCCACGCACGAACCGGGGCATCTTCGCGCTGAACGAGCTGCCGGACCTCGCCGAGCGGATCCAGGTCGGCCTCCTCAACGTGATGGAAGAGCGCGACGTCCAGATCCGTGGCTACAAGGTGCGGCTCGAGCTCGACCTGTTCGTCATCGCCTCGGCCAACCCGGAGGACTACACCAGCCGCGGCCGGATCATCACCCCGTTGAAGGACCGCTTCGGGGCCCAGATCCGGACCCACTACCCGGATGACCCGGAGGTGGAGATCGCCATCGTGGAGGCCGAGCGGACGACGTTCGCCGACGACGCGGCGACATCGGTCCCGGTCCAGGTGCCAGGCTTCATGCGCGAGGTCGTGGCGGAGCTGTCCCAGCTCGCCCGCCGCTCGTCCGAGGTCAGCCAGCGTTCCGGCGTCAGCGTGCGCGTCACGATCGCGAACCAGGAGACGCTCCTGGCCGCCGCGCTGAAGCGCGCGGTGCGCCTGGGCGAGCCCGTCGCGGCGCCGCGCATCAGCGACCTTCCGGCGGTCGTGGCCTCGACCGCGGGCAAGATCGAGCTCGAGACGCTCGGCGACGAGACGCGCGAGGACAAGGTCATCGAGAAGCTCGTGCAGCGCGCGATCGTGAACGTCTTCAACCGCCACTTCACGCTGTCCGAGCTGGTGCCGCTCGTCGAGCGCTTCGAGGCCGGGGCCGAGGCCGAGGTGGGGGAGCTCGTCGCCAGCGATCGCCACGAGCGGCTCGTGGCGGAGATCGACGAGCTGCGCCGCGCGGTCGGCCACCTCGACGTCGGGGAGTCGCCGGCCGGCGTCGCGAGTGGCGTGGAGTTCGTGCTCGAGGGGCTGCACCTGAACCGCCGCCTGAACAAGGAGCGCCGCGGCGGCGGGGTTCGCTACGCGCGGTAGGCCGATGGCCGCGGACCCCTTCCCGACCGCGCGCTTTGCCGCGCTGGTCCGCCGCCTGCCGGCCTACGGCCGGCTCGCCTGGCGTCTCGGCCGCGATCCGCGGCTGAGCGGCGGGCGCCGCGCCGCGGTGCTGGGCGCGGCCGCCTACCTCGCCTCGCCCCTCGACCTCGTGCCGGGGATCATCCCCTTCGCCGGCCAGCTCGACGACGCCGCGGTCACGCTGCTCGGGCTGCGCTTCGCGCTGCGCGGTCTGCCGGCTGCGGAACAGGCGGCGCACCTGTCGGCCGCGGGCCTGGCAGCCCGGGACATCGACGACGACCTCGTCACGGTCGGGGCCGGCGCCGCCTGGCTCGCCCGACGCGGTGCCTCGCTCGCGGCGCGCGGCGGTCGCGCTGTCGGCCGTGCCGCCTGGCGGGCGGCGCGGGGCGGCGCACGGCGCCTGGCGCACCGCGGATGACCGACGCCGACCCGGTCAACGTCCGCCTCGCCGACCCGAGCGGGGACGCCGCGGCGGTGGCCGCCATCTACGCCGATGGCGTGGAGCGCACGGTCGCGTCGTTCGAGGAGGTCGCGCCCACGGCCGCAAAGATGGCCGAGCGCATGCGGCGCATCCTGGAGCGCACGCCGTGGCTCGTGGCCTGTGGGCCTGACGGCAGGGTCGTCGGCTACGCCTACGCCGGCCCGCACCACGCACGACCCGGCTACCGCTGGTCGGTGAACCTGTCCGCCTACGTGGCGGACGGGCAGCGCGGCAGGGGCATCGGTCGTCGCCTGTACGCCGAGCTCCTCGACCTGCTGCGGCGACAGGGATTCGTGAACGCCTACGCGGGCGTCACGCTGCCGAATCCGGCCAGTGAGCGCCTCCACCAGGCGATCGGCATGCAGCGCTTCGCCGTCTACCGGCGGGTCGGCTACAAGTTCGGCGCCTGGCACGACGTGGCCTGGTACGAGCTCCGCCTCGCCTCCCCTCCGGGACGGCCTGCCGAGCCGGTCGCGCTGCCGGACCTCGCCGGAGGACCGATGGACGCCGCCCGCGGATCGGCCTAGGCTGGCGCGCACGATGGGCACCTTCCGCTACTCGCGCTGGGACGGCAGCCAGCAGCTGCCGCCGTTCGACGCGGACGACGTGCTCGAGGCGCTGTCGGACGACCTGCTGGCCGAGGGCGACGTACGCCGCGCGCTCCAGCGCCTCATGCAGCGCGGCATGCGTGGCACGCGCGGCGGCGACGTGCAGGGCCTTCGACGGATCGTCGACCGCCTGCGGGAGCGCCGGCAGGTCGAGCTCGAGCGCGCCCACCTGGACGGCGTGCTCGACGGCCTCGCCGAACGGCTGGCGGAGATCATCGACCAGGAGCGCGGCGGCATCGAGCGGCGGCTGCAGGAGGCGGAGCGGACCGCGCTCGACGCGCCGCCGGGTGAGGGCCAGGACCGGGCGCGGATGGCCGAACAGGTGCTCCGGCGCGCCGCGCAGCAGCGCCGCGATCGGCTCGACGCGCTCCCGCCGGACCTGGCCGGCCGGCTCGGAGGCCTGCGCGACTACGAGTTCATGGATCCCGGCGCGCGCGACGCCTTCAACGCCCTCACCGACGAGCTTCGCCAGCAGCTCCTGCAGACCTACTTCCAGGGCCTCAAGGAGGGCGTCGCGGGGCTGACGCCGGACGACCTGGACGGCGTGCGCGAGATGGTCCGCGACCTGAATGCACTCCTCGAGAAGCATGCCTCCGGCGCCGATACCCGGGCCGACTTCGAGCAGTTCATGGCGCGCCACGGACAGTACTTCCCGCCGGGAATCGGCAGCGTCGACGAGCTCATCGACCACCTCCATCGCCAGGCCTCGCAGATGGCCTCGCTGCTGGCCGGGATGAGCCCGCAGATGCGCGACGAGCTGCAGCGCATGATGGACGACCTGCTGCGCGACGACCGGCTGCGCTGGGACATGGCGCGCCTGGCCGGCACGCTTCAGGCGCTGCGACCTGACCTGCCGTTCGGCGAGCCGTACCCGTTCAGCGGCGACGAGCCGATGGGCCTCGTCGAAGCGCTCGCCGCCATCGACCGCCAGCAGCAGTACGACGCGCTCGGCGAGGAGCTGTCCGGCGTGCGCGATCCAGCCGCGCTCGAGCGCCTCGACCGGGAGCTGCTGCGCGACCTCGGCGGGGACGATGCCGCCGACGAGCTCGACCGGCTGCGGGAGATCTCGCGTGCGCTGGAGGATGCCGGCTACCTGGAGAGCGACAGAGGGCGCCTGGAGCTCACCCCGCGTGCCGCGCGCAAGCTCGGGATGCGGGCCCTGACCGACATCTTCAGCCGCCTGCGGCGCGAGTCGCTCGGCGGGCACCCGCTGCCGGTCGCCGGTGGCGGCGGCGAGCCGACAGACGAGACGAAAATGTACGAGCACGGCGACCCGTTCGTGCTGGACCTGAACCGAACGCTCTTCAACGCCATGGCCCGCGGGGGCGCCGGCACGCCGGTGGCGCTGGCTCCGGAGGACTTCGAGGTACGGCGCTCCGAGGAGACGACGGTCTCGTCGACCGTCCTCCTCCTGGACATGAGCCGCTCGATGCTCCTGCGGGGCTGCTCGACCGCGGCAAAGCGAGTGGCGATGGCGCTCCACACGCTCATCCACACGAAGTACCCGCGCGACCGGCTGTACGTCGTCGGCTTCGCCTACTACGCCCGCCAGATCAAGCCGGAAGCGATCGCCACGCTCTCGCCGTACGAGTTCGAGTACGGCACGAACCTGCAGCACGCGCTCCAGATCGCCCGGCAGCTGCTCGGCCGGCGGGCCGGCGGCAACAAGGAGATCGTCGTCATCACCGATGGCGAGCCGACCGCCCACATCGCCAACGGCCAGGTCGAGTTCGCGTATCCGCCCACCATCCGCACCATGCAGTCCACGCTGCGCGAGGTCGGTCGGGCGACGCGGGAGGGGATCGTCATCAACACCTTCATGCTCGAGCGCTCTCGCTACCTGTCCGACTTCGTCGACCTCATGAGCCGCATCAACCGCGGTCGGGCCTTCTACGTCGAGCCCGAGCACCTCGGCGAGTACGTCCTCGTCGACTACGTGAGCAAGAAGACGAAGCGCGTCGCCTGAGGCCGATCCCGGCCGGCCGGGCGGCGCACAATCCGGGCATGCCACGTCCCCTGAAGGTCGGCGTCCAGCTGCCCGAGGTCGAGTACGTCGCCAGCTGGGAGCAGCAGCTCGCCATGGCCCGTACCGCCGAGCAGATCGGCCTTGACTCGGTGTGGGTCGGCGACCACCTCCTCTATCGCGACGACGGCAAGCCGACCCGCGCGCCGTGGGAGGCGTGGACCACGCTGGCGGCGCTGGCGGCGGTGACGCGGCGGGTGGAGATCGGGCCGCTCGTGGCGGCGACGAGCTTCCACAACCCCGCGATGCTCGCCAAGAAGGCGGCCACCATCGATGAGATCAGCGGCGGGCGGCTCATCCTCGGGCTGGGGGCCGGCTGGAACCGCGTCGAGTACGAGGCCTACGGCTTCGCCTTCGACCATCGGGTCAGCCGCTTCGAGGAGGCCTTCACGATCATCCGCGAGCTGCTCCGCGAGGGCCGCTCCGACTTCCACGGCGCGTACTACCAGCTCGACGACTGCGTCCTGCTGCCCCGCGGACCCCGCTCCGATGGCCCGCCGCTCATGGTCGGCTCTGAGGGGCCGCGCATGCTCGGCATCACGCTGCCGCACGTGGACGCCTGGAACGCGTGGTTCACCTGGTTCGGCAACACGCCGGACGGCTATCGTCCGATGCGGGCGCGCATCGACGAGGCCTGCCGCGCTGCGGGCCGCGACCCGTCCGAGGTCGAGCGCACGGTGGCCCTGTTCGTCGCCTTCCCCGGTGCCCAGGGACGGAGCCTGGGCGACCTGGCCGACCCCGACGTGGAGGCGATCAGCGGCGAGCCGGCGGTCCTCGTGGAGCACCTGCGTGCCTTTGCCGAGGAAGGGGTGAGCCACGTCCAGCTCGTCCTGGACCCGATCACCGCCGACACGATCGGCGCCCTGCGGCCCACCCTCGAACGGCTCGACGCCTGAGCCGCGCTGGTATCCTCGCCCACGGAATGGACGAGCTTCCCCCGTCGATCCCGCTCGGCGCCACCGGGCGCCTCGCGGTCCAGCCGCTGGTGAACGCCACCGGCGATCACGCGCTCCTCGTGCGCGAGGGAGACGCGAGCCGCGCGCTCATCACCGGCGAGGCGGCGTCGGGCCGCGATCGCATCGTGGTCGTGCCGCTCGACGACGACGTCGAGCTGCGGGTCGACGGCGACGCGCTCGCGGTGTGGCTGGCCCGCGGATCGGTGAGCACCTCGGTCGCCCGCGTGCCGGGCTGGGCCAGCGCCATCGGGCTCGTCCTGGTCATCGGCTTCGTCGCCTTCGCGGTCATCGGCTCGGCGACCGCGTTCGGCTGGCTGCTCGACGTCCTGCGCTGACGGATGGACCGATGAAGCGCGTAGAGCCGCCGGCCGCCGGGCTCATCGCGATGCGGATCACCGCCGAGTACGGCTCGCCGGACGGCTTCACCGAGACGCTCGAGCGCGCGCTCACCCGCGGCGGGGAGCGGGGGGCGACCGTCGTCGCCGTCCTCGACCGCGGCGACCTGGCGATCCACATCCCCCGCGAGGACGGCCCCAGCTGGAACACCGTCCCGCTCGTGCACGTCCACCGCGGCCAGGCCCCCGACAGCGGGGACTGGGCGGCTGCCAACGCCGTGCTGGAGAAGCTCGAGCGCTACCGGTGAGCGACGACCTGGGTGCCGTCCTCCGTCGCTTCGAGCGCGCCCCGGCCGGCGCCAGTGTCGAGCCCATCAGCGACGAGCAGCAGCGCCTCCTGCGCTCGATGATGGCCCGCTTCGCGACCGGCGTGACGATCGTGGCCGCGCGCCATGGCCCGCTCCTGGCGGGGATGACCGCCAACGCCATCGCCAGCATCAGCATCAACCCGCCGCTCATGCTGGCCAGCATCGGCCAGCGCTCGGAGACGCACTCCGCCATTCATGGCAGCCACTCGTTCGCGATCAGTGTCCTGGCCGACACCCAGCGGGCGGTGGCCGACTGCTTCGCGCAGTCGACGACCGCCGCCAAGCTCCAGCGCTTCTGCGACGCGCCGTGGCACGAGGGCGAGACGGGCTCGCCGATCCTGGACGGCGCGATCGCCTACTTCGACTGCCGCCTCGTGGCCAGCCATGCCGGCGGAGACCACACGATCTTCATCGGCGAGATCGTGGGTGCAGGCTACGATGAGGCCGCCCAGCCGCTGGTCTGGTACGGCTCGCGCTACCGGCAGCTCTCGCCGGAGGAGCCGGCCTAGCTCCCGCGAATGGCGGCCAATGCCTCGCCGATGATGCTCACCGCCGAGTCGACCTCGGCATCGGTCGTCACCAGCGGCGGGATGACGCGCACGACCTGGCTCCACGTCCCGCAGCTGAGGAGCAGGAGCTTGCGGTCGAACGCCTCGCGCAGGAGCGCCTTGGCCAGCTCGGGCCGCGGGGCGAGCGTCTGCGGGTCTGCGAGCTCGATGCCCACCATGCAGCCGCGCCCGCGCACCTCGGCCACGCCGGGGTGCCCGGCGGCCACGTGCCGGATGCCGCCAAGCAGCCTTTCGCCCTGGCGCTGGGCGTTCTCGAGCAGCCCTTCGGCCGCGATGACGTCCAGGGTGGCCAGCGCCGCCGCGCAGGCGACCGCGTTGCCGCCGTACGTGCCGCCGTGCGCTCCGGGGCCGAAGCGGTCGAGCAGCTCGCGCCGGGCGAGGATGCCGGACAGCGGCATGCCCGACGCGATGCCCTTGGCCATGACCACGATGTCCGGCCGCGCGTCGGTCCATTCGGTGGCCCACATGCGGCCGGTGCGCCCGAACCCGGTCTGCACCTCGTCGGCGATGAGCAGGATGCCGTGGCGGTCGGCCACCTCGCGCAGGGCAGGCAGGAAGCCGTCGGGCGGCACCACGTAGCCGCCCTCGCCGAGGATCGGCTCCACGATGAAGGCGGCCACGTCCTCGGGATAGATCATCGTGGCGAACAGCTCGTCGAGCGCGGCCAGGCTGTACGCCAGTGCCGCATCCTCGGTCCGGCCGGTGGGATTGCGCAGGACGTACGGGAACGGCGCGTGATGGACCGATGCCGAGGGAAGCGGCTCGAAGTGGCCGCGGTACTTCACGCCGGAGCTGGTGAGCGCCATGGCACCGTGCGTGCGGCCGTGGAAGCCGCCGCGGAAGGCGACGATCCCCGGGCGGCGGGTCGCGTACTTCGCCAGCTTGATCGCCGCCTCGACCGCCTCGGCGCCGGAGTTCGAGAGGAACAGGCCGGCCTCCTCGCCGTCGGCGATGCCGGGCATGGTGCGGGGCAGCCGCTCGTGGAGGTCGAGGCCGGGCTTGTGGTACACGATGTTCTGCTGGGCGTGGATCACCCGCGCCGCCTGGTCGGCGATGGCCGCCGCCACCCGCGGGTGGGCATGGCCCGTGTTCGTGACGCCGATGCCGCTCGTGTAGTCGAGGTAGCGCTCCCCATCCACCGTCTCCAGCCACGAGCCGGAGCCGCGCTCGATGACGAGGTCGGTGTAGCGCGCCCAGACGCCGGGCACCCGGGCCCGCCGGTCGAGCCAGCGGGCGCTGTCGTGGGCCCGATCGGTGTCGGGTCGGTCGGCGACGCTCATCGGCTTGCGATGGTGACTGGTGGCGCGCCCTCTGTCGAGCGCCCGGCACCCCGCTGGGTCCAGATCTGGACGCCGATGAAGGCGAGCGCGATGAGGAAGATGAGGGTGCCAAGCACGTTCACCTCCGGCGGGATGCCGAGGCGGCTCACGCCGAAGACCCATAGCGGGAAGGTGACCGTGCGGCCCGCGCTGAACAGGGTGATGACGTAGTCGTCGATCGACAGCGCGAAGGCGAGGAGGGCGGCCGACAGGATGCCGGGGAAGATGATCGGGAAGGTCACCTTCCAGAACGTCGTCCGGGAGTCCGCGTACAGGTCCATGCCGGCCTCCTCGAGGCTGCGCCCCAGCCCGGCCAGCCTCGCCCGCACCGTGACGACCACGAAGCTGATGTTGAACATGATGTGCGCGACCAGGATGGTGAGGAAGCCGCGCTCCACCCCGAAGCTGACCCACAGGGTCAGCAGCGATGCGCCGAGGATGATCTCCGGCGCGGTCATGGGGATGAAGATGAGCATGTTCATCAACCATCGGCCGCGGAACTGGTAGCGGGTCAGGGCCAGCGCGATCATCGTGCCCAGCGTGGTGGCCACCAGTGTCGAGATGGTGGCGATGACCAGGCTGACGACCATCGGCCCGGTGATCTGGGAGCGGCCCCACAGGTCGACGTAGTTGCGGAGCGTGAACCCCTGCCAGGTGATGTTCTGCCGGCCGCCGGGGTCGTTGAAGCTGAACACGATCATGACGAAGATCGGCGCGAACAGGAACAGCAGCAGCAGCACCGTGAAACCCGGCAGCACCAGGCCGCCGAGCCGCGCGCCCAGCGGGCGCCCGCGCCGGATTGGGGCCGCGGCGGTCATCGGCTCATCCCGCCACCTGCTCGCTGCCCACCAGCCGGGTGTACACCGTCACCAGCACCATCACCGCCGCCACCAGCACGAAGGCCAGCGCCGCCGCGGCCGGGTAGTCCAGGCTGTCGAGGAACTTGCGCTGGATGATGTTGCCGACCATGAAGACCTGCGGGTTCGCAGCACCGATCACCTCGGCGGTGATGAAGTCGCCGACCGCCGGGATGAAGACGAGCAGCGAGCCCGCCACCACGCCCGGGAGTGAGAGGAGGAAGGTCACCCGCCAGAAGGCCTGCGCGCGGCTGGCATACAGGTCGGTCGCCGCCTCGATGAGGCGCCGGTCGATGCGCTCCAACGCCACGTACAGGGGCAGGATCATGAACGGCAGGAAGTTGTACGTGAGCCCGAAGATCACCGATCCCGGCGTCGCCAGGAAGTGGAAGTCGGGCGCCAGCAGGCCGAGGTCCTTGAGCGGCCCGAACAGGATGCCGTTGTCGGAGAGGACCATCCGCCAGTTCAGGGTGCGGATGACGAAGCTCACGAAGAAGGGCAGCACCACCAGCAGGAGCAGCGCGTTCTTGTAGCGGCCGGCGCGAAACGCGATGGTGTACGCCACCGGGTAGCCGATCAGCAGGGTGAGCCCCGTGGTCGCCACCGCGAAGAAGGCGGAGCGGACGTACAGGTCCCAGTACTGGCTGATGACCTCGGGATAGATCCCGAAGTTCCAGGTCAGCTCGTACCCGGTGTCGAACGTTCCCTGCTGCAGCGAGATGAGGAGCATGAACGCCATGGGGATGGCGAAGAACGCGATGAGCCAGCCGCCACCTGGCAGCAGCAGGAGATACGGTGTCAGCCGGCGTCGCACCGGGGCACCCGACCCGTCAGCTCGGCGTCAGCGGGCGGCTTACGCGCCGATGACCGCCTCGAAGAGGTCGTTCCATTGCGACTCTTCCTCTTCGCTGAGTTGCTTGTCCGTAAACGTGTTGTCGATCTGCTGCGACGTGGGCACCAGGGTGGGTGCCATCGCCTCGAGCGTGTCGGCCCACTCGGCATCTCCCTCGTCGCGGGCCGCCTCCGCGTCCTCCATTACGCGGTCGTCGATGCCGGACACCGGGGAGAAGTAGCCGACGTACTCGGACAGGAGCGACGCGCCGTCGAGGCCGTAGTAGTAGTCGATCAGCTTGTGCGCGCCGTCGGGATTGCCGGCCTTCTTGGGGATGACGAAGTTGTCGTTCCAGCGCATGCCGCCCGACGCGGGCACGACGAAGCGCACCCGGTCGTTGTCGTAGAAGTTCATCTGGCTGATATCGCCCGACCAGGCCACGGCGATTGCCAGGTCGCCGGCGGAGAGGGCGTCGTAGTACTCGTTGCCGTAGAAGCCGCGGAAGTGCCCCTCCGGCGCGTTGAGAAGCTTCTGCTGCGCCGCCTCGACGTCGGAGATCGTTGCGTTCGCGGGTTCGACGCCCAGCGACAGCAGGGTCAGGCCGAACATGTCGCGCATGTCGCTGAAGCCGCCGGCGCGTCCGGAGAACTCCGGGTCGAGGAGGTCGTCGAAGGTCGTGATCTCGCGGCCGGTGAGCTCCGGATCGTAGGCGATGCCGGTGATGCCGCCCTGGTAGTAGGCGCTGTACTTGTTGTCCGGGTCGAACCAGAGGCCCTTGGCATGGTCGGCGCAGTTCGCCGTCCAGTTCGGCAGCTTCGAGTGGTCGATCTCCTCGAGCCACCCATTGCGCGCCATGCGCTCGACCACCCAGCCACCGGGCGTCATGAGGTCCCAACCCGTGGAGTTTCCGGCGCGCAGGTCCGGTGCGTACTGGGCCAGGAAGTCAGCGTTGTCGAGGAGGCCCTCGTTGTACTCGACCTCGATGCCGGACTCCTCGGTGAAGGCCACGATGCTCGGGTAGCTGGCCTCGTCCTCGGACAGGTCCATGTACGCCGGCCAGTTCAGCCAGCGCAGCCGATTCGGGTCACCGCCCCCGCCTGTCTGGCAGGCGGCCAGGAATCCGGGCAGGGTCATGAGCGCCCCGAGTGCGACGCCGCCTCGACCGGCGCGGCGCAGGAACGCGCGACGCGACATCGGGTCGTGGCGCAGGACGTTGTCGATGGCGTTCTCGAGGCGCGTGCGCTGGGTTTCGTCAGACATCGGGGTCCTCCACCTCCTCAGATCCATGGGGGTCGCCGTGTACGTGCCTCCCGGCACCGGCGATCACGAAGCTGTGCTGAGGCTTCCAGGTCAGGCGCACCGGGTGCCCGTCCGAGAGCAGCTCCGAGGCGCCGCTGGTCTCCAGGTTCTGGGTGTACACGGTGAGCCGATGCCCGTCCCGCGTCTCGACGAGGTATTGGGTGCTTACGCCGATGTAGCTGGCGTCGAGCACCGTGCCGTCGAGCACGTTCAAGCCTGACTCGGCCGGGGCACTGCCGCCGGGCGTCACGCGAAGCTTCTCGGGCCGCACCCCGACGCGCACTTGCTTGGCACCGTTCGTGGCATTGGCCGGCGTACGCAGCACGCTGCCGTCGCCGACGCGCACGGCGAGCATCCCGTCGTCTTCGCCGACCACCTCGCCGTCGAGCAGGTTGCTCACGCCCAGGAACCCGGCCACGAAGCCCGTGGTGGGCCGCTCGTACAGCTCCTCGGGATTGCCCAGCTGCTCGATTCGGCCGCGGTTCATGACGGCGATGCGATCCGACATCGTCATCGCCTCCTCCTGGTCGTGCGTGACGTAGATGAAAGTGATGCCCACCTCGGTCTGGATGCGTTTCAGCTCGAGCTGCATCTGCTTGCGCAGCTTCAGGTCCAGGGCGCCGAGCGGCTCGTCGAGGAGGAGGACGCGGGGATGGTTGATGAGGGCTCGCGCCAGGGCCACCCGCTGCTGCTGGCCGCCCGAGAGGAGCGTCGGCTTGCGCTTCTCGAAGCCGGGCAGCTCGACGAGCTCGAGCATCTCGCGCACCCGGCGGATGATCTCGTCGTTCGCCACCTTCTTGCGGCGCAGCCCGAAGGCCACGTTCTCGAACACCGTCAGGTGCGGGAAGAGGGCGTAGTTCTGGAAGACGGTGTTCACGTCCCGACGGAAGGGGGGGAGCCCGGTGACGTCGGCGTCTCCCAGATAGATCGTCCCACTGGTGGCTTCCTCGAAGCCCCCGATCATGCGCAGGGTCGTCGTCTTGCCGCATCCCGATGGCCCGAGCATGGAGAAGAACTCCCCGCGCTGGATGTCCAGGCTAAGGTCGTCCACGGCGGTGAAGTCGTGGAATCGTTTCGTGACCCGATCGAGGCGGACGTCAGTCTCGGGCGCCAAATCGGTCTCCCGGGATCGGGGAAGTCAAGCCCGACCCCACCTGCGTTGTGTGCCCCCGGAGGGCGGCAGTATATCCCGCTCCAGCAACCGAGGCGGAGCGCGCGAGTGCAACCGCGGCCCCTTGCCGGGCGTCCTAGGCCACATGGCGAAGCCGAACCACGCCAAGCGCTCCCGGCCGCGACCTCTTCCGGCCCGGCGGCGTCGCGCCCTCCAGCAGCGGGTTGAGGAGCACCGCGCGCGGCGTGAGATGGAGCGATGGCGCCGCGGGTGATCCGGCAGACCCCCTGCTAGACTCGGCTGGCGGGGCCGAGCGCCCGCCACGCGCCCAGCCGAACCCGCAGCGACGGAGCCGATCCCCCCGATGGACTTCGCCCTCTCCCCGCAGCACCTCGACATCCGCCGCACCGTCCGCGACTTCGCCGAGCGCGAGATCGTGCCCGTCGCCGGCGAGCTCGAGCGCCGCGGCGAGTTCCCCCACGACATCATCCGGCGCGCCGCCGAGCTCGGCCTGCTCGGGGTCCCGTACCCGGAGGAGGTCGGCGGCACCGGCCTGGACTCGCTGGCCTACGCGATCACCATCGAGGAGCTCGCCCGTGCCAGCGGCAGCGTGGCGATCATCGTCAGCGCCCACACCAGCCTCGGCTGCAACCCCCTCTACATGGCCGGCACCCAGGAGCAGAAGGACCGATACCTCCGCCCGATGGCGTCGGGCGAGGTCCTCGGCGCGTACGGGCTCACCGAGTCCGGGGCCGGTTCCGATTCGCGCGGCACGCGCACCCGCGCGCGGAAGGACGGCGACTGCTGGGTCCTGAACGGCAGCAAGCGGTTCATCACCAACGCCGGCGTGGCGGGGACCTACATCGTCACCGCCGTCACCGACCGGGAAGCCGGCAGCGGGAGGATCTCCGCCTTCATCGTGCCCGCCGAGACGCCGGGCTTCTCCATCGGCCGCATGGAGGAGAAGATGGGCCTGCATGCCAGCAACACGGGGGAGCTGCTCTTCGAGGACTGCCGCATCCCGCTGGAGAACCTCCTCGGCGAGGAGGGCGAGGGCGACAAGCTGTTCCTCAAGACGCTGGACGGCGGCCGCATCGGCATCGGCGCCATGGCGCTCGGGCTGGCGCAGGCGGCGTACGAGGCGTCATCGGCCTACGCGAGGGAGCGGCACCAGTTCGACCGACCCATCGGCTCCTTCCAGGGGGTGGCGTTCATGATCGCCGACATGGCGACCCAGATCGACGCCGCCCGCCTGATGGTCTACCGCGCCGCCTGGCTGAAGGACTCCGGCAAGCCGTACTCGACCGAGGCCGCCATGGCCAAGCTGTTCGCCTCCGAGGTCTCGCGCCAGGTTACGAACGACGCGGTGCAGGTGCACGGCGGCTACGGCTACGTGGAGGAGTACAACGTCGAGCGCTACCTGCGCGATGCGAAGCTGACCGAGATCGGCGAGGGGACGAGCCAGATCCAGCGGCTCGTCATCGCGCGCAACCTGCTCGACATCCGCGCGATGTAGCCAGCGCGCCTGTCACTGGTTAGCCTGTGCCCTAGCTCCGCAATCCCGCGGCGCCGACGATGGAGGGTGGTCCCGATGCGCACCGTGTTCGCGTTGCTCGCCGCTGGCTGGTTCCTCTTTCAGGCACTCACGTTCCTGCCATTCGGCACGTACGCGAACAGCGGCGCGCCGGGAGGGATCGATGGCGATCTCGGGGGTGTTGCCGTGACGTGGGCCGCACGCGCAGCCTTTGCGGGCTTGACGGCCCTGGCCCTGGCACTCATCGACTGGGAATTCCTCTTTCGGCTCGGGCGACCGCGCGCATAGGCGTTGATGCCCGCAGGCGCGTGGCTATTCGCTCCGACGTAGGCCGTGGGCCAGGTCGGCGAAGGCGTCCAGGGCGTGCGGGTTGGCCAGTGAGCCGCGCGAGGCGGCCTCGTCCACGGGCGTGCCGGTGAGGATCCGCTTCACGGGGACCTCGAGCTTCTTGCCGGACAGCGTGCGCGGGACCGCCGGCACGGCCACGATCCGATCCGGCACGTGGCGCGGCGAGAGGGCGCTGCGGATCTCGGCGCGCAGCCGCGCCTCCAGCGCGTCGTCGAGCGGGGCGCCGTCGCGGAGCGCCACGAACAGCAGAAGCTCGTCGGCCGCCTCGAGGTGGACGACGACCGAGTCCGCCACCTCGGGCAGCGACTCGACCACGGCGTAGTACTCGGCGGTGCCGACCCGCACGCCGCCGCGGTTCAGGGTTGCGTCGGAGCGCCCGCTGATCACGCACGAGCCGCGCTCGGTGAGCGTGATCCAGTCACCGTGGCGCCACACGCCGGGGAAGGCGTCGAAGTAGGCGGCGCGGTAGCGCGCGCCATCGGCGTCGTTCCAGAAGCCGATCGGCATGGATGGCATCGGCTGGGTGAGGACGAGCTCTCCCTGCTCGCCGACGAGGGATCGGCCGTCCGGCGAGAATGCCTCGACCGCCGCGCCCAGGCAGCGGCAGCTGATCTCGCCCTCCCACACCGGCACGAGCGGCGAGCCGCCGACGAAGGCGGTGCACAGGTCGGTCCCGCCGGAGACCGACTGAAGCTGAGCCGACGGCGCAACCGCGTCGTACACGTAGCGGAAGCCCTCGGCCGGCAGCGGTGCGCCGGTGGAGCCGATGGCCCGCACGCGTGACAGGTCAGCCACATCCGCCGGGCGGAGGCCGGCCTTGCGACAGGCCATCAGGTATGGCGCGCTCGTGCCGAAGCAGGTCACCGCCTCCTCGGACGCCATTCGCCACAGCGCCGACAGGTCCGGGTGCGCCGGCGAGCCGTCGAACAGCACGAGCGTCGCTCCGACACCGAGGCCGGAGACGAGGTAGTTCCACATCATCCAGCCGGTGGTGGTGAACCAGAAGAAGCGGTCGTCCGGGCCGAGGTCGTGGTGCAGGCCGAGCATCTTGAGGTGCTCGAGCAGGATGCCGCCGTGACCGTGCACGATCGGCTTGGGCAGGCCGGTCGTCCCCGACGAGTAAAGGATGTACAGCGGGTGGTCGAAGGGGACCGATGCGAAGGTCGGCTCACCGGCCTCGGCCGTCACCTCGTCCCAGGCCAGTCCGCCGCCGACGGACGCGTCAGCGTTGACATAGGGAAGGATGACGGTCGCCTGCAGGCTGGGGAGGGAGCGGCGGATGGCGGCCAGCTCCTCGCGGCGGTCGACCGCGTTCGACCCGTACCGATAGCCGTCGACCGCGAGCATGACGCGCGGCTCCACCTGGGCGAGCCGGTCGACGACGCTGCGCACGCCGAACTCCGGCGCGCACGAGGTCCAGATCGCCCCGAGGCCGGCGGTCGCCAGCAGCGCGATGACGGCCTCCGGTATGTTCGGCAGGTAGGCCGCCACCCTGTCGCCGGGTCCGACACCCAGCCGCCGCAGGCCGGCCTGCACCCGCCCGACGGCGTCGCGCAGCTGGACCGCGGTGAGCGTCGAACGATCGCGCGTCTGCGAGCGGCCGATGAGGACCACGTCGTCCTGGCGGCGGGCCGCCAGGCCGCGCACCAGCAGGTGCTCCGCGTAGTTCAGGCGCGCGTCCGGGAACCAGCGTGCGCCCGGCATGCCGGCATCGGCCAGGGCCGCTCCATCGGTCGCGGGAAAGGCGGCGAAGAAGTCGCGGATCGAGCGCCAGAAGGCATCGGGCGCGCGGACCGACCAGGCCCAGGCAGCGTCGTAGTCGGGGAGGCTGACGCCGCGCTCGGCGAGCCATTCGAGATAGGCGCCCATCCGGGTCGTGGCGCGCGCGTCGGGCGCGGGACGCCACAGGACCGCCGGATCGGGCATGGGCCGATCATGCCACGGGCGGGCTATGCTGGCCGGACCCATGCCTCCGCCTGCACCCGCACGCGTCATCGTCGCCGCACTCCTGGGGGCGGCGGCGCTGGTGGCCGGCGTCGCACTGCCGGCCGCGGGCGTCGAGGTCATCCCGCGCGAGGGGGCCAGTGTGCTGCCGGGCGAGGCGCACGGCGCCCTTGTTGGTGACGTGGACGGCGACGGGGTCCGAGAGCTCGTGCGTCTCGTCCCGTGGAGCTCGAACCCCGGCCGCCTGGCGCTGGAGGTCGTGACCCTGGAGCGTGACGAGCCGCGCGTCCGTGGACAGGCGCTCGTCCAGCGGGCGGCATCGGTCGAGGATCACGTGGCCGGCAACAACCCGGACGAGGCCGAGCTGCTGCCGCTGAGCACGAACGAGCCGGCGCGGCTCATCGCCTGGCGCGACGGGGGGCGGGAGCGTGTCCTCCTGGCCACGATGCAGGGCGACCCCGGCTCGGTGGCCATCGAGCGGTCCTGCTGCCTCACGCTGTGGTGGGTCGGCTACGACCGCGACGGCGCGACGGAGCTGCGCTACGTCCAGAACACCGTGGCCAGCGCAGCCTGGATCGTGGCCGCCGACATGGACGCCGACAGGACCGATGAGCTGGCGGTGGTCGAGACCCCGAACCCGGCCATCCCCGACGCCTCCGAGGTGATGGTGCTGCGCTGGAACGGTCGGGACTTCGACCGCCTGCGCGACACGGCGCACCGCGGTCTCATGAGCGGGCCGCTGACCGTCCTCGGGGACAGCGACGGGTTGGCGGGGGAGGAGGTCGGCTACGTCGCCACGCCGCCGCCCGGCGACCTTGGCGCCTCGACACTGCATCGATTCGCGCTCGTCAACGGTCGGATGCGAATCGACCGCAGGGAGCTGACCGACAGAGGTTCCATCGTCCCCCTCGTCGGACCGGCAGGCCCACGGCTCGCCATCGTCTCCGAGCGAGCTGTGCAGCTCCTGGAGTGGCCGGCGGGGGAGCCCAGCCGATTGGTCGACACGTTCGAGCGGGGTGGCACGCCGCTCGGGGTGCTCGGGATGGGGGAGTCGGCGCGTCTGCTCGTCCTTCGTGGCAGCACGGTCGACCTCCTCGACGCCGAGCTGCGCTCGCGACAGGGGATCGTGGCCGGCGAGGCCGCCGTGTGGTTCAACGGCAGCTCGCTGCCCGCGTACCACGGGGAGCTGCCCGGCGGCGACGAGTCAGGGGCAGCGGCGGTCGTCTTCGGCGGCCGCCTCATCTCGGCGGCAGGCGCCTCCGGCCAGGCGAGCTTCCGCGAGATCTCCGTCCTTGCCGGCAAGACGCCGGTCGGTCTGTTCGGGCCCCGGCTGGCATGGGCGGCGGTGGGTGACGGTCCAGCCCTCCCCGCCGAGCGACGCGGTGGCAGCATGCTCGTGGGTGCCAGCGCGCGCGCCAGCGCGGTCGCGATCGTGCGGGCGGACGCGCTCCTCGCACCGGCGGCCGACGGTGGGATGTTCCGGCCGGAGGTCAGCGGCGGGTTCCTGGACGACTCGCGCCCCGCGCGTCCCAGCCTCATGACGAATGGCGAGGTGCGCGCCACGGTCGCGGCGCCGCCGAACAGCCGGCTGCAGGTGACGAGCCGCGGGGGCGAGCGTACCGAGGGGCTGCTCGCCGGCGAGGCGGCAGACGTCGTCCTCATCCCCGACTTCGACTCGGACGAGAACGAGACGTTCACCGTGCGGCTCCTCGTTTCCACGCCCGCGGGACAGGGCTACGGCGCCATCTGGGAGGCCCGGGTCCTGCGACAGCCGCCCGCCCTTCGCGCCAGCGCCCCATTCGCCTCGCTGGCCTTCACGGTGCCGATCAGCGGTCACACCGCCCCGTCCGTGACGCTGGAGGTGGACGGCGAGCCGGTGCCGGTGCAGCCGGATGGCAGCTTCGCGGCCGACGTGGGGGCCGGCCTCCTGCCGCGGTCGGTCCGGGTTGCCGCCACGGATCGGCTGGGGAACACGAACGAGGTCGTGGTGGAGGTCGTGGCGCTCCTCGACTACCGGCAGCTGCCGTGGGTGCCGTTCGTCGTCGCGCTGACGCTCGCCGCCGGCGCGATCCTGTACCTGCGCGTGCCGCGACCGACCTCCACGGGATCGGCGCACCCCGACGAAGGGGTACTGGAGGACATCCAATAGCACCAGTCCGCACCGGACGGGACCGGTGCTAGCGTTGCGGGCGTCGATCACGCCCGCCGAGGACGCTGCCCATGGAGGTGACCGGAGCGCGACTGCCCGCGCTCGAGTCCCACCTCGAACGCCAGATGCGCACGACCGAGCGCCAGCTGGCGCTCGCGCGCGCCGCGATCGCCGGCGCGGGACTGGTGGCGATCCTCCTCTTCCGCGACCGGATCGACTCCTGGCCGTTGCTCGTCGGGCTGGCCGCCGCCGTCCTCGTGTACTCCGGTCTCGTTCTCGTCCTCGTCGGCCGCTTCCCGGCGCGCGAGGTGGGGATCATGGCGACCGCGCTCGACATGGTGGCGGTCACGCTCGCGATCTACGTCGAGCCGCAGGCCCTCGACGCGTTCCTCTTCTACATCCCGGTCATCCTGGAGGTAGCGCTGCGCTTCGGGTTGGGGGCATCGGTCTGGACCTCGCTGGTGGTGTCGTTCATGTACGCGGCAGTCGTCCTCGTCGCGGGCGAGGAGGGACAGGTGCGGACGCTGCTCCCGGTGCGGATCGGCTACCTCGTCGGCCTCGGCCTGGCAGCCGGCCTCTTCGCGCGCGTCGTCATCGGCCGCGTGTCGGAGAACGCGCGGCTCCAGCGGCGGCTCGAGGAGGAGGAGCGCGACCAGGCCCGGCGCCGCGAGGCGGAGCTTCTCAGCCAGATGGCCCGCGAGTTCGGCACGACCCTCGAGCGACAGGCGACGGTGGACGCCATCGTGCGGGCCGCGGCGCCGCTCCTCGGCGACCTGACCTGGCTGCTCACCGTGGAGGAGGCGCCGGATGACGGCGCGCCGCTCCTGCGCCTGGCCGGGATCGAGGGGCGGGACGTGGCAGCCACCGTTCGCCTCCGCGCCCATCTCGACACCCGGCGCCCGCGGGTGGGGGAGGGCGTCGCCGGCGCGGCGGCCGCCACCGTGACGCCCACCGTGGTCCGCGTCAACGAGGCGCCGGCCGACAGCCCCGGCGACCCTGACGGAATGGCGCTGCTGGGGCTGCGCTCGCTGTTGGCGGTGCCGATCATCTTCCGCGCCCGCGTTCGTGGCGTCCTCGTCTCGGGCAGCACCCACGGCCCCACTCTCGGCGACGGGGAGGCGCGCTTGGCCGCGGCCATCGCGGAGCGGGCCGGGCCGGCCCTCGAGAACGCGGTGCTGTGGGCGGACCTCCAGGAACAGGTCGCGCGCGAGCAGCGGGCGCAGCGCGCGAAGGATGACTTCCTCTCGATCGTCAGCCACGAGCTGCGCACCCCGCTGACGAGCATCCAGGGCTACTCGCAGCTGCTCGAGAATCGGATGCGGGACAGCGCCGGGGCGAAGGAGCTCTCCCAGATCCGGACCATCCGCACCCAGGTCACGCGCATGCGACGCTTGGTCGAGGACCTGCTCGACGTGAGCCGCATCGACCGCCGCGGGCTGGTGAGCATCGAGCCGGCGCCGCTCGACTTGGCGGTCGAGGTCCGGGAGGCGGCATCCCGCACGCAGCGCGAGCATCCGGAGCGCACCATCAACGTCGAGACGCCGGACGCGCTCCCGGTCACCGCCGACCGCGATCGCATCGGGCAGGTCCTCACCAACCTGCTCGACAACGCGGTGAAGTACTCGCCCGGCGGCGGTCCGGTCACCGTCCGCGCAGAGGCCCGGGGCAGCGTCGTGGAGATCATCGTGGCCGACGAGGGCATCGGCCTCACGCCGGAGCAGGCTGCGCGCATCTTCGACCGCTTCTACCAGGCCGATGACGGTGCCGGCGCGCGGCGTCCCGGCGGCCTGGGGCTGGGTCTGTACATTACCCGCGCCATCGTCCTCGCCCATGGCGGTGAGATCTCGGCCGAGCCGAATACCGCGGCGGCCAAGGGGACGGTCATCCGCCTCCGGCTGCCGCGCGTCGCGAAGGCGCCGGCCGGCATGGGGCCGGTCAGCGACGCCCCTCCGCCGTTCGTGACCCGACGCGGCTAGACTCGGGCGCATGCCCGAGATCCGCGCGTTCCGCGGCGTCGAGTATTCCCGCGCCGGCGACCTCACCGACCTCGTCTGCCCGCCGTACGACGTTATCGGGCCCGATGAGCAGGCTGCCCTCCTGGCGCGCCACGAGCGAAACGCGGTCCGGCTCGAGCTGCCGGCGGGGGACGATCCCCACGCGGCCGCCGCCGAGGCGATCGCCGCCTGGCTCGCCGACGGGACGCTGCAGCGCCGCGCCGAGCCGGCCCTGTACGCCTACCGCCACGCCACGCCGGCCGCGCCGGACGAGCCGACGGTGCGGGGCGTGCTGGCACGGATGCGGCTCGAGCCGTTCGGCGACGGGGTGCGCGCCCACGAGCACACCCTGCCGGGGCCGAAGGCGGATCGGCTGGCGCACCTGCACGCCACCCGCACCCAGGTGTCGCCGATCCTCGGCGTGTACTTCGACCGTTCCGAGCGCTACCGGGACGCCATGGGCGGCGCCCAATCGGACGGGTGGCGGGCTCGCGACGGCGACGGCCTGCTCCACACCGTCGCTCCGGTCGCGCCCGACGATCGGCTGCTGAGCTACCTGTCGCAACAGCGCGTCTACATCGCCGACGGCCACCACCGCTACGAGACCGCGCTCACCTACCAGGCCGAGGTGCGCGAGGACCCGCGCTGGGCCGATGCGCCGCCGGGATCGCTGGCCGCGGACTGGATCATGATCGTGCTCGTCAACGCCGAGCTCGAGGAGCTCGAGGTGCTCGCTACCCATCGGCTCATCCTGGACGCCGATGCCGAGGCGCTTCGCGCGCTGAAGGAGGCCGACCCGCTGTGGCAGGCCATCCCGGTCGACCCGGCACAGCTCCATGCCCGCCTGGACGAGCTGCGGGACGCCGAGGAGCCGGTCTTCGGCCTGGTCCTGCCGGAGGGCGACGGCTGGCTGCTGGTCGGCGACCGGACGGGGACGGCCGACCGCATGCGGCGGGAGCAGACGAGCAGCGCGGTGCATCGGCTGGACCTCGCCATCCTGCACGCCTCGATCCTGGCCGACCGCCTCGGCATCGATCCGGGGGTCGTCGCCGGGGGCGGGAGCCTGGCCTACACTAGGAGCGAGGCCGATGCCCGCGCCGCGGTGGCCCGCGGCGAGGCGCGCGCCGCGATCCTCGTGCGACCCACCCGCCTCGACCAGCTGGCCGAGGTAGCGAGCGCCGGGGAGGTCATGCCGCAGAAATCGACCTACTTCTACCCGAAGTTGCTCACCGGCTTCGTCTTCAACCCGCTGGAGGACTGACGCAAGGCCCATGGTCCAGGCCATCAAGCGCGACGAGGTCTACATCGAGCCCGAGGGCATCTACGTCGAGACCCACCAGCCCGAGCGGCGCAGCCGGAAGCCACCGCTGCTCCTCGTCCACGGCGCGCTGGGCGGGTCGTGGATGTGGAGCTCCTTCGCCACGTTCTTCGCCGAGCGCGGCTGGGAGGCGCACGCCATGAACTTCCGTGGCCACTACACCTCCGACCTCGCCGACCTGTCGCGGGTGCGCATGCGCGACTACGCCGACGACATCGGCGTCGCCGTCCGCCAGCTCGGCCGGCCGCCGGTGGTCATCGGCTGGGGGATCGGCGCGCTGGCGGCCATGCTCTACGCGGAGCGGAGCCGCACGCTGGGCCTCGTGCTGCTGGCACCGTCGCCGCCGGCCGCGGCCCTGCCGCGCCGTCCGAGCGACCTGGAGCTGAAGGCGGTGCCCGGCGTGTACGACGCGACCTGGTGGGGCTGGATCCAGCCGCCCGAGCGCCTGCGCGAGATGATGCCGGACATGGCCGACGGCGAGATCGAGAAGGTCCAGGAGATGCTCGCCGGCGCCCGAGAATCCGGCAGCGCCCGGCGCGAGCGGATGCTCGGCGTGGAGGTGGACGCAACGCGGATCGAGGTCGATGCCCTCGTCATCGGCGCCGGTCGCGACGATGTCATCCACCCCTCCGAGGCGCGGCGCACCGCCGACATGCTGGGGGCGGCGTACGAGTACTTCCCATCGGCCTCGCACTTCGGGCTGGTCATGGGCTCCGAGACGTGGCCGCAGGTCGCCGGCTCGGTGCTCGGCTGGCTGGAGGAGCGGCGGCACGCCATGAACGCGGTCCTCACCAGGCTCGCCGCCGTCCGCTAGACGGACCGATATGCCGGTTGAGCCGCCTCGCGGGGGCTTGCTATACTCGGCCCCGTCCTCGACACCGTGGACGACGGGCCGCATTCGTCTAGAGGCCTAGGACACCGCCCTCTCAAGGCGGAGATCACCGGTTCGAATCCGGTATGCGGTACCAAATCCCTCATTATCGGCCCGATCTAAGCTCGGATCGGGCTTCTTCGTGCCCGGATTCGGAGCCGAGGAACCCTTATAGGAACCCTTATCGGAGCTGCGACCCCCTGTCAAACTCTTCAGCCGGCAACCGAGATGAGCACGTTTCCCGCCTTCCGGCCCTTCTCGACATACGAGTGCGCTTCCCGAATCTGATCGAGAGCATACCGTCGGTCGATGACGGCGCGGATTCGTCTGGCGGCCAGGAGCTTCCTGACCTCGATGAGGTCGGATGGACTCTCCGTGGTCGATGAGCGCACCGAGACGAACGAGCCGCCTTCGGCGAGGATGCGCTTGAAGGATCCGGTCGAGCCCGCGCCAACGGCGTCGAACACGAGGTCGTATCGGCGCTCACCCTTGGTGACGTCCTCCACGGTGTAGTCGATCACCTCCGCGGCGCCGAGCGACCTCACGAGCTCGGCGTTCCGCCCACTCGACACACCGGTCACATGAGCGCCGTAGTGCGCGGCGATCTGAACGCCGTACGAGCCGACGCTGCCGGACGCGCCGATGACGAGCACGCGCTTGCCGCTGGCCAGCCCGCCGCGTCGGAGGAACTGCAGGGCGGTGGTGGCGCCGATCGGGACTGGCGCGGCGTCCTCGAACGGCACGTGCGGGGGAATCGTCGCCAGCATGCCGGCGGCCGGCACGCAGATGTACTCGGCGTACGACCCGGTCGGCAGTCCGGTAGTGGTGCCGAAGACGCGGTCACCCACCGAGACCTCGGTGACCTCCGATCCGATGGCCTCGATCTCGCCAGCGAACTCGTGGCCCAGCATCGCCTTGCGCTTCTGCCCGAACAGGCGCGCCAGGAGGAACGGGATCTTGCGCAGCACGACGTCACCTCGCGTCACGCTCGTCGCATGGATGCGGACCAAAACCTCGCTCGGCTTGGGCACGGGCTGTGGAATGTCGGCGAGGACCAGGCCCGCGACCGAGCCGGTCTTCTTGAACAGGACGGCCTTCATCGGAGTGCCCTAGTAGCCCGTCGCTGTATAGCGGACGCCTCCGAACGAGTTGGCGCCCGGCGCGAGCGAACGGGCGGCAGCGGCATCGTCCTTCAGCTCCGCCAGCAGGAATGCGGTGGCGTAGTGGCGCACGAGGGCGTGGGCCTGGGCGCGTTCCCACGCCGGATCGGCGCAGAACGGCTCGCGCAGCATGGTCAGGATCCTGCGGCTCGTGTCGCAGGGGCCGGTGAAGACCATGTGCTCGGCATCCTCCAGGCCGATCTCCACCTTCCGGGGGCTGGACGCGGCCTCGTACGCCAGCTGCGTGCCCCAGGCGTACGGCGAGTCGACGTCGGCCGTGCCGCCGATGGCCATGACCGGGACCTCGACCTTGGCCATGCCGGCCTCGCCGAACATCACCGCGTCGCCCGCCAGCGCGATGGCCGCATCCACCCGGACATCGCCCCATGTCGGCCACAGGCCATCCGGCATCGATCCCAGATCGGCCGCATCGGCCATATCGTCGACGTGCAGCGCCAGGGCGTCGCACTGAAATCCGATCGGGTCGTCGGGCGAGGCCGCCTCGCAGATCTCGCGCAGCCGAGTGGTGTCGAGGCGCGCCCCCGCGGCGGCGAGGGCGGTGTAGCCGCCGTAGGAGTGGCCGACGACGGCCACGCGGCTGGCGTCCACCAGGTCGCTCCATTCGCCGCTGCTGACCTCGCGCTCCGCATGATCGAGCGCAGCGACGATGTCCCGCGGCCGGTCGACGGTGGCCTGCCACAGCGCCGACGGGTCGAGTTCTTCGGCGTGCTCCACCGCGAGGACCACGAACCCGTGCGACGCCAGATGCTCGGCCAGCCAGGCGTACGTTTCAGCGCCAAAGGCGAATCCGGGTGAGAAGACCACCAGCGGAAACGGTCCGGCGGCATGGTCGGCCTTCGCCTCCCGCGTGCCGATCCCAGCGTAGGTGGCCAGGGTGAACGGGGCGTCACCGAACGCCTTCAGCCCATAGGTGTAGGCGACGTGGCCGGAGCCTGTTTGACCCTCGGCTGGGTACCACAGAACGCCCTCCATCGGTGTGGGGTCGCCAACGGAGACGGAGTGAAGGCCGACGGCATGCGGGCCGAACGCGCCGTAGGGTGATCCGAACTCGCCATAGACGGCGGACGCAACGCTGCTACTCGTCCATCCGAGCGCGAATCCGCCGAGCCGCAAGGCCACCGCGGACAGCACGACGATAACGAGCAGCACGCCGACGACGGCGGTTCTGAGGAGTCTCAGCCATCCGCGAGCCAACGGGTCACTCCGGCGGCGCGCTCGACCGGCGCGTCCGCGCCCGGAGATCGAAGGCGATGCCGACGACGAGTCCCAGGATCAGTCCGACCACCGGGTTCCCGAAACCGATGCCCACAACGAGGCCGAGGACCGTGCCGATCAGAGTCGACAGGCCGATGTTCGTCACCCACTGCACAGGCGTTCCTCCTTTCGCCTAGATCGACGAGAGAAGCGTCAGCCCGAAGGCCAGGAGGGCGAACCCGCCGAAGATGCAGAGCATCCCGATCCCCAGGCCGACGGGTGATGCCCACCCGTGCCATTGCTGCTGGAGCCGGGTGTTCTCCTCCCGTCCAGTTCGCTCGTTCATGGTCGAAGTGTCCTTCTGTGATGTGACGTCCAATCGATTCGATACCCGCTGTGCCATTACCCGCTCCTTCTGCGTCTTGCTGGTCGTTCTGCCCCCCTCAGACGCTGAGCACGACGCTGCCCTGCTTTCCTCCGCCTTCCACGTAGCGGTGCGCGTCCACCGACGCATCGAGCTCGAAGCGTTTCCCGATGACTGGCCTGATGGCGCCGGACTCGAGGAGACCCATGAGGAAGCCGAGATCCTTCGATTTCTCAGCTGGCTTGCGGAGGCCGGTGAACATCAGGGTCGCCCGCTTGGATCCGACGCGAGACGTCCACAGCATCTGCGCCAGTACGCCGAGCGAAGGGACCGTGCGCAGGTAACGACCTCCGGGATTCAGCGAGCCTCGGCAACGACCGTACGACGAGTTGCCGACCACGTCGAAGACGATGTCGTAGAACTGTCCGGTCGTGGTGAAGTCCGTGGTGCGGTAGTCGATCACCTCGTCGGCACCCAGCGACTGCACCAGCTCGGCGCTCCCGGCACTGCACACGCCGATCACATGGGCGCCGAAGTGCTTGGCCAGCTGAACGGCTGCGGACCCGACGCCTCCGGAGGCGCCGTTGATCAGCACTCGCTCGCCCGCTGCGATTCGTCCGGCATTGCGGAGGAATGGGAGGGCGGTCAACCCGCCCTCGCAGACCACGGCCGCGTCCTCGAAGCTCGCGCCATCGGGGATTCGCGCCAGGGCGCCGTCCTGCTCGAGCACTGCGTACTCGGCATTGGCTCCGAGGCTGACGCCCGTGCTGCCGACCACGCGGTCGCCGGGCGCGAACCGGCTCACACCCGGTCCGACGGCGGCTACCTCACCGGCCAGCTCGCTGCCGGGCGTCGTCGGCTTGCGTGGCCTGCGCAGGCCGGAAACGAGACGCGCGAAGAACGGTTCACCCTTGCGCATCGCCATCTCGGCGGTCGATACCGTCGTGGCGTGGACGCGGACGAGCAGCTGGCCCTCCGCGGGCGCCGGGGTCTCGACGTCCTCCACCCGGAGCACCTCAGGCCCGCCGTACCGGCGGAAGCGCACGGCCCGCATCAGACCGCTCCTGTCGCGGGCGCCGTCAGTGTCGGCGCGACGGCGCGATCCCGCCAGCGCTCGGCGTTCACACCCTTGATCAGCAGCCACAGGGTGAGCGGGAGCTCACCGATGAGGGCGGCAACGATCACGACCATCGCCATCGTCTCGGTCAGGTCGGGAACGACGAAGACGGCGAAGCTGTTCGCCAGGTAGCCGAGTCCAGAGACGACGAGCAGCACGCCGAGGAAGCGGGGCAGGAAGCCGGACCGGTAGACCAGGTAGCCGAGTGCGAACAGGTGCAGCGCGAAGAACACCAGCCCCAGCTCGTAGCCGAAGCTCTGCGCGCGCAGGAACACGAAGGCCAGCGTCTCGACCTGGCCGGCGCCGAACGCCGCGGCGTACTCGGGGGCCGTCAGCAGCTGCAGACCGGTGTACATGTTGAGCAAGTTGAGGCCGAGAATCGTGGCCTGCGCCAGCCGGGCAAAGGACATCACCAACGCCAGCGGCCGGCTGACGGGCGCCAGCAGCACGTACAGGATCGCCGCCTGGGCGACCTCGATCACGAACACGATGAGGTCGGTGAAGAAGCCAGCCCGGAAGAGGCCCTCCGACTCGCGAATGTTCGCTGCGGTCGTGGTTGCGTCGCCGGCCACGATCAGCCCTTCGCGCACGAAGAACTCGGCGAAGGGCGCCATGACGAAGATGACGAGGTAGAGCAGGCCGGCGATCCTGGCGAGAGCCATGGGGGACATGCCGGCGGATCGGTCTTGCATCGGAATCTCCTCTACGCGATGTATGGCGATGGCTCAGCGGAAGCTGAACGGGGGATAGCGATCGGTGACGAGCAGGAAGGCGTACGCCATGACGCGCCATGTCCAGCGGCCCACGCCAACGACGAAGTCGAACAGTCCGCGCGGGTAGCGACCGGTGACGAGGATCGCGAACCACGCGATCACCACCGCCACGATGGCCGCGAGCCACATGGCGACGAGAACGAAGTAGTGGGGCAGGACCAACAGCCACTTGATGAGCGGTAGCCAGCGGTTGAGGTCGGGCTCGACGTCGGGGTAGTCGACCTCGAGGTGGACGGCCTGCTCGTCGATGGTGGACGGATAGCGATCCGTCAGCAGCGTCAGGTAGGCGCCGATGCGCGCGCCGAAGCGCGCGAGCTCGCGGGCGAAGTCGAACCACCAGCGCGGATAGCGCTGGCGGACGACGATCATCAGTGCCGTGGCCGCCCATAGGCCAGCGGCGATGCCGCCGCCGGTGCTGACGATCTCCTCGCCAGCCTCGGTGACGACGGTCTCGTTGCCGGTGGCGGTGAGCAGGCTGTAGACGATCGCGATCGGGATGATCCAGATCAGGCGGAGGGCCGTCGTCAGCCGGTCGAGCCGGTCAGGGTAGTCGACCGCAAGGCGCGCGGCATAGGGTTCGGGTGGGCGGGGAGTCACGGGGATCCTTCCTTCGGTGCTCGGGGAGCCGAGGCAGGCGATAATCGGAGAGGCCGCTCTTGCCTCATCACAACTATTGTCCTATGACAACGTTGCTATGAAGCAACTATACAGGTAGTGTCAACACCACACGACGAGAGGGTGCAAGTGAGCAGGGAGCAGGTTGTCGACTGGCTGGAAGGCATCGTCTTCGGTGGTGTGGCGATCACGACCGCCGCGCTCGAGTACGCGACCGATGG
Source organism: Candidatus Limnocylindria bacterium (assembly GCA_036556985.1). Lineage (GTDB taxonomy): Bacteria > Chloroflexota > Limnocylindria > QHBO01 > QHBO01 > JAPSGM01. The sequence continues at coordinate 67,223 of DATBIK010000007.1, forward strand.
TCAGGAGCTGACGTTCACCCAGTGGCGGGCAATCCTGTTCGTGGGCGAGGATGCGGGCGGCTGCCGGGTGGGTGAGGTCGCCACCCTGCTGCACGCCTCACTGCCGACCACCAGTCGCCTCCTGCGTCGGCTCGAGCGTCGCGGCCTGTTGGCCCTCAAGCGCGACGAGCAGGATCGGCGCGCGACGCGGGCGCGTCTCACCGAGGCGGGCGCGGCCCTCCGGTCGGCGGTGCTTGCCTATCGCCGGGACCGGATCGCGGCCATCGTCGACCAGGCGAACCCGCCGGCTTCGGCCCATCGTGCGCTGCGCAACCTGGCCATGCGGTTCGATGCGCGCGGACACGACGCATCAGCGCCCGCTCGGGCGGCGAGCGCTGAGGAAACCGGCGAGTGACCGTCGACAGCGTGCTCTTCATCGCCATCGCGGAGATCGCGGGAGTGTTCGTCGGATTCGGCGCCTTGATCAGCGTCACCCGGCGGGCCGATGTCGAGCCCGCGCAACTCGGTGCCATCCGCGCGGTCGTCACCGCCGGCCTGACCGTGGTCGTCGCCGCTCTGATCCCCGTGGCCATGGCCAGCTACGGAGTGGAGGGCCGGACCCTGTGGTTCTTCTCGAGCCTGGCGTTCCTGCTGCTGAGCTGGGCAGTCATCGGCCTGTCGCTGCGATCCGCGTCGAACCGGCAGCTGCTGGGAAGCCTCGCCAAGGATGCGCCGGTGTCCAGCCTGTTCTTCTGGCTCGCGCTCGAGCTTCCGATCCAGGTTCCTCTGATCCTTGCGGTGCTCGGCCTGTTCCGGGAGCTCGACCCGGCCTTCTACGTCACCGCGCTGGCATTCAACCTCTTCGAGGCCGCCTTTGTCCTCGCGCAGTTCGTGTACGCGCAAGCAGTCAGCGAGGACGCGTCTGACTCTCGCTAGCCTCCGCACGCGGATCGGGTTGGACCGGGGTCGGTGCTGGTGGAAGACGTGCACGACGCCCGCTCCTGCGATGCACGCAAGACCCTGATTTCGGAGCGGTTGTGGCGTCGATCGCACCGGACGCTAACCGGATCGCTCAGCGCCCGTTGCGGATGACCGCGTGTATGCAACCCCGAGCCGGAACACGGCCCACAGGACCCCGAACACAGAGGTGGCGACCAAGGCCAGCCCGAAATCGGGCTGGAACAGGAACAGGGTGCCGAGTGGTATGCCGAAAAGGTTCGGGACCAGCCAGAGCATCACCCAGGCAGCGACCAGCGTGGTGAGCAGGGGGAACCAGAGACTGAGGAGACCAGAGGGCCCCGACTTGCGGCGTAGCCCGTCTCGGTGGCGCCAGGCCCACACCATGCTCAGCAGGTAGATGATCGGCAGAAGCACCAGCGAGAGGAAGACGGCCTTCTGGGCCCATCGCGGACCCTCATCCTCGTACGCGAGACCCAGTGCGAGTGCCGTGACGCCGGTGCGCAGCTGGCCGGTCTCCCCGAACCCGATGCCACTGCCCCCGTTGACCAGCACGACGACTCCCCGGTTCTCAGCCGGGACCATCGTCGCCAGCGTTTCGACGCCGGGGGTCGACCCGGAGTGCCACACGGTCTGGTTGTCTGGATCCAGCGCCCAGCCGAAGCCGTAATACGATGAGACCGGGCTCGCCGGGCGCATCATCAGCGCCTTGCCTTCGGCGCTGAGCACATCGTCTTCGCCGTTCATCAGCACGCCCATGTAGCGCGCCAGGTCGTTGGCGCTGGCGACGATCCCACCCTGAGGAGCAGTTGCACGGTGCGTCGCTGTCTCGGACACCGGTCGTTTTGAGAAGAACCATGGCCGGTGCCCGGTCGCCATGCCCTCGTGGACCGCGCCATCGGAGACGAAGCTTTCGTCCATGCCGACCGGTTCCAGGATGTTGGCGGTGACGTAGGACTGGTAGTCCCGGCCGCTGACGACTTCGATCACGCGACCGAGAATCTGGTAGTTGGTGTTCGAGTACTCCCATCGTTCGCCGGGTGAGTACGCGGGCTCCACCTCGGCAAGTCCGGCGACCGTGCGCGCGAGCTCGTCGTTCCCACCGGTGGCGTCGGTGTGCGAGGAGTTCCCCTGTAGGGTGGAGAAGCCGCTCGTGTGGCTGAGCAGCTGTCCGAGGGTCGGCGCGCCGGCAGGCCGACCCACGAAGCCGTCGAGGTACTCGGAAACCGCGGTGTCCAGGCCGACCTCTCCCGCCTCGACCAGCTGCATGATTGCCAGGGCGGTGAAGCTCTTGGATATCGAGCCCGATCCGAATGGCGTATCCGGCGTAACTTCCGTGTTGCCGCTAACGTCGACGACACCGCGTGCGCCAGCCATCGTGATCTCGCCCCCGTCCACGACGGCGTATGCCAGGCCTGGCACGCCCGCAGCGGACATCTCGTCATCGATGAAGGCTTCAAGCGATTTCTCCCCTGCGCCGCGAGCACCGGCAGGCAGGGCGATAACGAGGCCGAGCGCGAGGACAGCCACCACGATCCGGATGGCGAGGCGCGCGGCGAATTGCTCGGGTGGGGGAGTGGTCACCTGTGTCCTTTCTCGATTCGGGCGGGACGGCGCCGACGGATTCCCCCCGCTCGCCGGCGGAGTGGCCTACTGGATTGACACCAGGAGGGTGAGGCCGAAGGCCAGGAGGGCGAACGCCCCGACCATGGCCAGCACGCCGATGCCCAGACCGACGGGCGAACCCCAGCCATACCAGTGCTGCGGGTGCCGCTGCCCTTCGTCCCTCATCTCGCGCTCTGTCACGGTTCTCTCGCCTCCGAATACGTTCCTTACCGCAATGATTGTCCAATGACAATATTGCCCTACAGCAACAATACCGCTACTGTCAAGGCACATGCACGAGGCTGCCCATGACAAGGGGATGACGTGATCGCCTGGCTGGAGGGGATCGTCTTCGGCGGAATCGCCCTGACGACCGAGGCGCTCGAGCACGCCACCGGCGGGCGAGAGCTGTCCTTCGCCCAGTGGCGGGCGATCCTGCAGGTCGGCAATGGCGAGGACGGTTGCCGGGTGGGGGAGGTCGCCAGCTTCCTGCACGCCGCCCTGCCGGGGACGAGCCGCCTCCTGCGACGGCTCGAGCGTCGCGGGCTGCTGACGCTGGAGCGGGACGAGCAGGATCGACGTGCGACTCGAGCCCGCCTCACACCGCTGGGAGCCCAGCTGCGCTCATCCGTGCTCGGCTATCGGCGAGACGAGATCGCTGCCATCGTGGATTCAGTCAGGCCCGCTGCCACCGCCGATCGCACGCTCCGCGATCTTGCCGCGCAATTCGATGCGCGAGGGCAGATTCCACGCCGGCTGAATCGTGGTGCGTCGGATTCGGAAGGGACCTGATGATCGTCGCCCCGCGCTCTTCGTCGCTAGGAGCTCTTGCTCCGCTACTGACGCGGTTAGGAACCGATCCTCGAAGAAGGCGAGGTCGAGCTCGTGCAGCTGGGCAGATTCGATGCGCTGGAAGTCGCCCAGCTCGATGTGCTCCAGGCCGATACGGCTGCAGGTTCATGTCCGTGCCCCAGCAGAGCCGGTCACGGTCACCATCACCGTCGGTTGCAGCTCCACGAGATTCTCGGCGTAGTAGGGTGATGGAATGGTGATGCGGGTGGCGATTCCCGTGCTGCCGTGCCGAGATGTGGAGGCAGCACGGTCGTACTTCACGGACGTGCTCGGGTTCGACACCATATTCACCTGGGAGACCCCACCTACCTATGCCGCCGTGATCCGCGACACCGCCGAGTTCCACCTGTACGCCGAGCCCAGCTTCGGCCCCGCCCGGGTGGCCGTGATAGTCGACGACGTTGATTCCTGCCATGACGAGCTGCATGCCCGCGGCGCCGACATCGTCGAGCCAATGGCGGACCGGCCGTATGGGATGCGCGACTTCAACGTACGGACACCGGATGGACACGTGTTGATCTTTAGCCAGCCGCTATCCGGGCCGCCGGTTACCGCCAGTCGGCCTGACCACGAAGTGGGTACTGATGATTCATGATGCCTCCACGGACGTCTGGGACCGCCGCCAGCGGGCCCTGGCGGCCGCGTTCGACGCGATCGGCGCACGCTACGACGAGGCCTTCCCGCATCGTCGTATTCCCACGGCTCCGTCCGGACAATGAGGTACTTCGAACCAGGGTCAAGAGTAGCCTCGAGATGATGTGAAGAACGCCTCGGTGGGGACTGGAATCCGCAGGGGAGCCCTTGGAGCCCTTATGGAACCTGTCTCATGTGTCTCATGTGTTTCTTGCGTGTGCTGGAGTGACGCGGCTGAGACGCATGAGACGTCTCGTCAGGAATCCGGTATGCGGTGCCAGCACTCATCCCCCGGCCCGATCTGAGTTAGATCGGGCTTCTTCGTGCCCGGCTGAGCTCCCCTTGCGCCTCACCTGCTGATCGCTCGAGCGGTCCTGTCGAGCGCGTCAACCTCGGACTCGTAAATGGCGCCGATGCGATCGCCAAGATCCTCGAGGATGGCCGTGATGCGGTCCTCTGGCAGTGGAACGTCGTCGGCGTAGCGATCCCGGATCGCCCACGCGGTCTCGGCTGCCGCGACGGCCGTCGACCGGCCCGGCTCGCCCGCCATCACCGCCTCGTGGAGCGACTCGACCGCCTCGACCGCCTCCGCTGCGCCGTCGAGATCGGGCGGCACGGCCGCATCGGCCAGCTCCTCCCAGTGGTCCGCGGCGTCCCGCCACGCTCGCGCCGCGTCGCCGACCGCGGGGTTCTCGAGGGCGATGGCCGCTTCGTCGAGTGCCGTGGCATACAGCTCTCGCAGGTGCCCGCCATGGGTCCCGACCTGCCCGTCCACGTTCTCGTGGATGGCGGACAGCGCACCGAACAGGCCGTGGCCGTCGGCGAACACGCGCGGCCACGCCTTCGCGTTCCGCCCGTCGGTCATTGTCCGGCTCCACTTGCGCCAGGCGGGGAGCGAGAAGGAGTCGGATCGGGAGCGCAGGTGCTCCACCTGGTCCTCGAGGCCAGCCCGCCACGCTGACCGCAGCCGGTCGGCGGGGATCGGTCCGGCGGAGGTTGGCAGCCGCAGGATCCGATGCTTGAACGAGCTGATCCGCCCACGTGCGGCGGCCATGACGGCCGGCGACACCCTGAATAGATTCCGGCCACGGTCGTCCACGAGGTACGCGCCATCAGGGTCGCGCCCGAACACGATGACGACTAAGCCCTCGTGGCCTGCCAGGTCGTCCGGCCGGCACCAGGTGCCGATGGTCTGGAGGTCGACCGAGGCGATGACGAGCGTCCCGTCGTCCAGGCGCGCATTGAGCGCCTCCGTGGCGCCCTTGGCGCCGCTGGTCTCGTGCACGTCCGGCTCGATGCCCAGCCGATCGAGGATGGTGCCGGTCCAGCCGGGGATCCACGGGTACTGCCACCGGTTCCGGAATCCGAGCGTGAGGACCGGCCCGCGGTGGACCTTGCCGCGGTGCTCAGCCTGGAACTGCCAGAGGATGTAGCCGGCACCCAGGCCGCCGCCGATGCCGAGGATGGCGGCCTCGGTCAGTGGCTCGCCCGTCAGGCCCGAGACAATCCCCTGGTTCGCCAGGACGTTAGCCAGCGTGGCCGTCTCCGGGTGCAGGCCGCCACGCATGCGATAGCCCGATGGGGCGGCGGCACCGGCTGATGCGTCCGCGTCGTGGGCGTCCGCATCGCGCTCGAGCAGCGCCCGTCGGGCGGCCGCGTATCGCTCGCCGGTCTTGGCCATGCGGGCACGCACGACCCGCTTGAAGGCCTTGTCGGTGGTCATCGGTCAGTTCTCCGTCACGGCCGGCGACGCACGCGCCCACGCCGCCACGTCGTCGGCCGGTCGGACATCGACCGGTTCGTCCCGAGGATCCGGATCCCCTTTACCGCCGCGTCGCCGAGCCGCGTGGGGGTTCGGTCTGGCAGTCGGGCGCGGGAGGCGCCGCCGGCAATGTACGACGCAGCCAACCCACCCCGCAAGCATTCCCGCAGGCCACACGAGTGTCCCGCAGCCCTCGGAATCTCGTTTCTTCGCACCGAACCCAGCGACCCAGGGCGCCTGCTAGCGCGACTTGCCCTCGCGGAGGGCCGCCACGGACTTGGCGATTCGACGCTGCCGGGTCTCATCGGTCTTGGCGGTGCTGACCTGGTATACGTGGTAGCCCTTGTTGCTGTTGGAGAGCGCGTCGAAGGTGGCCCGCGCCATCGGTTCCGCGTCGAGGGCTGCCGCAAGGTCGGCGGGGACGTCCACGGTGCGCGGGCTGGTGTCGAGCTCGATGTCGACGTCCACCTCGTCGCCGCCGTTGACGCGGGCGCCGGACCGGTTCTCGGCGCTCACGCCGACCATGTAGTCGCCGCCCATGACCGCGACCGTGCTGCGGTAGGTGTAGCCGTTCATGGTGACCGTGACCGGTGGCCGTCTGCCGGCGCCGAG
>DATBIK010000008.1:0-15961 GCA_036556985.1 Candidatus Limnocylindria bacterium
CCGGCGTCGCGCATGATCGTCTTCACGTCGGCGAAGTCGAGGTTGATGAGGCCCGGGACGGTGATGAGGTCGCTGATGCCCTGCACGCCCTGGCGCAGCACATCGTCCACCACCCGGAAGGCGTCGAGGATCGACGTCTTCTTGTCCACGACCTCGCGCAGCCGGTCGTTCGGGATCGTGATGAGCGTGTCGCACTTGTCCTTGAGCGCCTCGGAGTACTGCTCGGCGACGAGCTTGCGGCGCACGCCCTCGAAGCTGAACGGCTTGGTGATGACGCCGACGGTCAGCGCGCCCAGGTCCTTGGCGATCTCGGCGATGACCGGCGCCGCGCCGGACCCGGTGCCGCCGCCCATGCCGGCGGTGATGAAGATCATGTCGGCGTCCTTGAGCGCCTCGTAGATCTTCTCGGAGTCCTCCTCGGCCGCGCGCTGGCCGACCTGCGGGTCCGCGCCGGCGCCCAGACCGCGCGTCAGCTTGTCGCCGATGCGGATCTTGTGCGGCGCGTCGCTCTGGAGGAGCGCCTGGGCGTCCGTGTTCACGCTGATGAACTCCACGCCCATCATCTCGGCGCGGATCATCCGGTTTACGGCGTTGCTGCCCCCGCCTCCGACACCGATGACCTTGATGAGTGCGAAATGCTCTGCGTCCGACCGAAGCGGCATCGGAAGGGTCTCCTGCGCGATATGGGTGTTGAACCGTCAACCCGTCTCGCCGCGGGTTTGATCGATTCTAGCGAGGCTGCCGGGGCGCCGTGGCGGCTTTTGTCCACATCGGCCCGCAAAGTTATCCACACGGGGCCGATGGCGGCGTGGACAGGGCCGGCGCCTGTCCACCGTCAGCTGCCCGACGGCAAGGCCCTGCCGACCGCTGCCGCGGCACCCGACCTGCGGGATGTGATTCCCATCAGCATTATGTCGGTCGCGCACCGATTGCAGGTTGTGACGAGCGCGGATTCACGCTCAGATCCAGGCGACGAGGACAGCCGATGCGGCCCGCGGGTCGCTCAACGCTGCTCACCTGCACATCCCGCAAGTCGCGACCCGGCGATCCGCGGGATGTCACCTGGGATGCACCAATTGCGAGTCCCGGCCGTTCCCCGCCAGGAACGGTGTCGCGTCAGCCCGGGAAGAGGCCCCGGAACCAGTCGGCGATCCGGCCGCCGACGCCCGCCAGGGGCGAGGCGGTGGCGTAGCCGATCGGCTCCTCGCCGGCATGGTGCGCGCCCCACAAGAGGAGGCCGATCGGCGTCGCGAAGGCGGGGTTCGAGAGCTGGTCCATGAGCCCGCCCACGCCCTGCGGCGCCCCGATGCGGACCGGCATCTGGAACACCTCGCGCGCCAGCTCCGCGGCCCCCGCGATCCGCGCCCCACCGCCGGTGAGCACCACGCCCGCCGGGAGCATGCCGCCGTGGCCGGAGCGCTTGATCTCCTCGCCGATGAGCGAGTAGATCTCGCTCATCCGGGCCTCGATGATCTCGCACAGCTTGCGGCGCTGGATCGTCTGGCCGCCCCCGTCGCCGAGGACCGCCACGTTGAGCAGCTCCTCCGGCTGGACGTCGCGCAGGTCGGCGGAGCCGTGCTTGATCTTGATCTCCTCGGCCAGGTTCAGGCTCGTGCGCAGGCCGATGGCCACGTCGTTCGTGACGTTGATGGCGCCCACCGGCAGCACGGCGGAGTGGTAGATGGCGCCATCGGTGAAGATCGCGACGTCGGTGGTGCCGCCGCCGATGTCGGCGACAAGCACGCCGAGCTCCTTCTCGGTATCGGTCAGGGTGGCTTCGGCTGCAGCCAGTGAGCCGATGACGAGCTCGTCGATGTGCACGTTCGCGTTCGCGATGCACTTCGACAGGTTCTGGACCGATGTCGCCGCCCCGAACACGATGTGCGTCTCCACCTCGAGGCGCACCGCGCTCATGCCGAGCGGATCCTTGATGCCCTCCTGCCCGTCCACGATGTAGCCGCGGGCGATGGCGTGCAGCATCTCCCGGTTCGACGGGGTCTGGATCGCCTTGGCCGCCTCCATGGCCCGGCCGACGTCCTCGCGGCTCACCTCGCGCTTGTGGCCGGAGACCGCCACCACGCCGCGCGAGTTCTGGCTGGTGATGTGGCTGCCGCCCACGCCCACGAAGGCGGAGGAGATCTTGTAGCCGGACAGCCGCTCGGCCTTCTCCAGGCTGGCGGCGATGGAGTTCACGGTCTGGTCGATGTTGGCGACCATCCCCTTCTTCATGCCGACCGAGGGCGCGATGCCGTAGCCGATGATGCTCACGTCACCGGATCGGCCCACCTCGCCGATGAGGGTCGTCACCTTGGTCGTGCCGGCGTCGATGCCGACGAGGACCGTCTCCCTGTCCAAGCTACCTCCGAAGGTCATGCGGTGCCGGCCGCTCCCGCGGGGCCGCGGCCGGGGCCGAGCCTACAGGAAGTGACGGCGGATGAGTGCCACGTTCTGGAAGATGCGCAGCCCGAAGGCGAACAGCGCCACGAGGTAGAGGTCGATCCCCAGCCGGTCGCCCACGAAGGTGAGCGCCACCGCCACCAGGGCGTTCGTCACGAAGCCGGAGATGAAGACCCGGTTGTCGTAGTGCGCGTCGAGCTCCGCCCGGATCGCGCCGAGCACCGAGTCGAGGCCGGCCAGGATGCCGACCGCGCTGTAGCGCGCCAGATCGGGGTCCACCTCCACGCCGAACAGGAGGCCGACCGCGATGCCGAGCGCAAGGCCGATCAGGGGGAGCCACATGGGGGACTGGTCCGCTGCTCGCCGCCGGCACCGCAGCAGGTGCCGTCGCGGCCATTAGGGCGCCCAATATACCTTCCCCGGGTTGCGGGCATCCACCCAGCCCACGGAGCCCTCGCCCCGCTCGGCGAACAGCGTGCGGAGGGCCGTGACCTGGGCCTCGAGGCGGGCGACGGCGGTCGACTCCGTCTCGCCGGGCGCGGCCTGGTAGAAGCCCATCGCCGCGCGCCACTCGGGCCGCTCGGCGAGGAGGATGAAGCCGTACTCCTCGTGGACGAGCACCCCGAAGCCCGGGTTCCGGGACCCGAGCTGGCGCGGGTCGAGTTCCAGGAGACGCTGCGCCGCGGCGAGCTCCGCGGCCGGGATGCGGCTGCCCACCACGAGCCGCACGCTCGCGGCCCGCTCGTCCTCGACCGCCGGCAGCGGGGCGAGGTCGTCGGCGAGCGCGTCGCCCCGGGGCAGGCTGGCGATCACGGTCCCGTCGGCCGCCACGACGAGGCGGGCCGACGGCGTGAGCCAGGTGGCGGCCGCCTGCTTCTCCACGATCTCCACCGCCAGGCGCCCCGGCAGGCTGGCACGGATCCGCACGTCGGCGACCGCCGGCAGCTGGCGCAGCCGCGCCTCGAGCTCCCCGCTGTCCACGGCGAGCAGCGGCCGGGTCACGTAGCCCGCCAGGACGGCCTCCAGCTCGGCCGGCGGCGTGTAGCGCTCGCCGGCGTGGGCCACCTCCACGATCCGGAGCCACGGGCCGTGGACGAGCCAGGTGGTGCCGCCCGCCACCGCCAGGAGCAGGAGCATGGCCGCCACCCGGCCGCGGCGTGGCAGGCGCCGCGCGAGCCTGCGCCGCACGGGGCGACCCGGGCGCCGGGCCTGGCCACCGGAACGCCGCCGCGGCTTCGGCTTCGCCGCCGGGCTCACCGGTCCTCCTCCGCACCGTCCGGGCCTGCGGCGAGCTCCTCGCCGAGCTCGGCCCGCTCGAGGCCGAGCTCGATGATCCGCTCCACGAGCTCGGTGTAGCCGATGCCCGCCAGCTCGGCCTGCTTCGGGAACATGCTCGTGGCGGTGAAGCCGGGGATCGTGTTCATCTCGGAGACGTAGGCCGCGTCATCGGGCACGAGGAAGTCGACCCGGGCGAAGCCGGCGCAGTCGACGGCCCGGTACGCCGCCAGCGCCATCTCGCGGAGGCGCCGAGCAAGCTCCGGGTCGACGTCGGCGCGCGGGTGGACGTCGGCCAGGCCGGCGGTGTACTTCGACTCGTAGTCGTACCACTCCTTGTGGCTGCGGACCTCGCCCGGCTCGAAGACGACCGGATCGTCGTTGCCGAGCACCCCGCACTCGAGCTCGCGGGCGCCGGCCACGTATGCCTCGACGATCACCTTCGTGTCGTAGCGGAAGGCCTCGTCCATCGCCGCCGGCAGCTCGTCCGGGGCGTGGACGAGCGACATGCCCACGCTCGAGCCGAGGCGCGCCGGCTTCACCACGGTCCGCTCGCCGAGCCGCTCGCCGATGTCGTGGAGGATCGGCGCCGGTGCATCGGTCCATGCGCCGCGGCGGTACCACGTGTACGGCACGACCGGGATGCCGTGGCCCCGCATGAGGTCCTTGAAGACGATCTTGTCCATGCCGATGGCGCTGGCCAGCACGCCGGCTCCCGTGTACGGGATGCCCGCCAGCTCGAGGAAGCCCTGCAGCGTGCCGTCCTCGCCGTACGGGCCGTGGACGGCAAGGAAGGCGACGTCGATCGAGCCGGCCAGCGAGCGGAGCGCCGCCCGTGGGGCCAGCGCGGCCCGGTCCGGGTCGAGGGGGACGAGCGACTCCTCCGCCTCGCGCAGGCGGGCGGTGTGCTCGGTCGGCGTCTCGATGCCGAGCAGCCCGGCCAGGCTCGACTCCCCGAGCTCGGCGGCAGGGCCGGCCGGCAGGTGCCAGCGGCCGCCGCGGTCGATGTAGACGAGGTACGGCTCGAAGCGGTCGCGGTCGATGGCGCGCAGCACCGACTCGGCGGACGCCACGCTCACCTCGTGCTCCGCCGAGCGGCCGCCGGCGAAGACCCCCACCCGCAGCCGGCTCATGCGTCGGCCTCCTCGCTCCAGTCGCCGACGAACTCGATCTCGTAGTCGAGGGTGATCCCGAACCGATCCGCCACGGTGGCCCGCACGAGGTCGCCGAGGGCGCGGACGTCGGCCGCCCGCCCCCCGCGGTCGGCGAGGATGAAGTTCGCGTGGAGGGTGCTCACCTCGGCGGAGCCGATGCGCCGGCCCTTCAGCCCGGCGACGTCGATGAGCCGCCCGGCGTGGTCGCCCGGCGGGTTGCGGAAGACGCTGCCCGCGTTCTGGTCGGCCAGCGGCTGCGTGGCACGGCGCTGCGCCTGGTTCGCGTCGACCAGCTCCCTGATGGCCTGCGGCTCGCCGCGCTCCAGGCGCAGCGTGGCACCGAGCACGACCTCGCCGGAGTGCTTGAAGCGCGACTCGCGGTAGGCGAAGGCGCAGTCGGCGTTCCTGAGCGTGGCGACCGCGTCGGTGGCGGGGTCCCAGGCCGCGGCGCTCACGAGGACGTCGCGGATCTCGCCGCCGTGGGCGCCGGCATTCGCCCACACCGCCCCGCCCAGGGTGCCGGGGATGCTGATCCCGAACTCGAAGCCGGCGAGGCCGTCAGTGATGCAGCGCTTCACGAGCATCGCCATCGGCGCGCCGGCGTCGGCGCTGAGCTCGGTGCCGCGCACGTCGACCGCCTTCGCGCGGTTGCGCACGACGAGACCGCCGATGCCCCGGTCCGAGACCACGAGGTCGCTCCCGTTGCCGAGCACGAAGGCCGGGACCTCCGCCTCGCGCGCCAGGCGAAGGGCCGCGAGGAGCGCGTCGCGATCCCCCGCTTCGACGAAGCGCTGCGCCGGCCCGCCGACGCGCAGGGTGGTGAGCGGGCCGAGCGGCCGGTCCACGACGAGCTCGATGCCCCGCTCCGCCGCGAGCGCGTCGAGGCGCTCGATCGCCGCGGGTGCCACCGCGGCGCTCATGCCGCGCTCCCCATCCGGATCAGCTCGGCGGCGATCTCCTCGGCGGCACGCGGCCGGCCGAGGGCGCGTGCCGCGTCCGCCACGCGCGCCCGCGCCGCATCGTCGCGCAGGCGCCCCACCTCGGCGAGGAGGCGGGCGGCGTCGAGCTCGGCGTCGGGGACGAGGACGGCCGCGCCCTGGTCGGCGAGCCAGGCGGCGTTCTCGTGCTGGTGCGCGCCGGCGTAGGGATACGGGACGAGGATGGCGGCCACGCCCACCGCGGTCACCTCGGCGCAGGTCGAGGAGCCGGCGCGGCCGAGGACGAGGTCGGCGGCCACGAGCGCCTCGGCCATCTCGTCGGCCAGGAAGGGCACCGGGCGGTAGCGATCGCGCAGGCCGGCCGGCAGCCGGCCGCGGACGGCCTCGGCATCGGCCACGCCCGACTCACCGGCGATGTGCAGCACCTGCCAGTCGGCGAGCAGCTCGGCCAGCGCCCCGTCCAGCGCAGCGGTCATGCGCGCCACCGCCTGGGAGCCGCCGAAGGCGAGGATGAGGCGGTCGGCATCGGCCAGGCCATACCGCGTCCGCGCCGCGGCGCGGTCGATGCCGGCGAAGCTGCGGATGGGGGTGCCGGAGACGAAGGCGCGCTCACCGAAGGTGGCGAGCGTTGGCGGGAAGGAGACGGCCACCCGGTCGGCCCAGCGGCCCACCGCCGCGGTGGCCTTGCCGGCCACCACGTTGCCCTCCCACACCATGCTCGGGACGCCCCGCGCGCGCCCCGCCAGCACGAGCGGGATGCCGAGGTAGCCACCGGTGGTGAAGATGACGTCGGGGCGCAGGCGCCGGAGCAGCCACCAGGCCTGCGGGACGGAGGCGCCGAGCCGCAGCGGGTCGAGGACGAGGTGCGCGTTCACGCCGCCGCTCCGCAGGGAGCGGACGACGAGCTCGTGGTAGGCATGACCGGCCGCGCCGACGAGGCGCCGCTCCATGCCGCGCACGCCGCCGACGAACGACAGCTCAAGGTCGGGCTGTGCGTCGCGCAGGGCGCGTGCGACGGCCAGCGCGGGGAACACGTGCCCGCCGGTCCCGCCGCCCGAGACCAGAAAACGCATCGAGGATCGTTCCTGACTGGGTGGTCTCGCGCGAGATCGACAGGAGGATGCCGATCGCGGCGAGGTTGATGGTGAGGGCCGACCCGCCGGAGCTGATGAACGGCAGCGGGATACCGGTGACCGGCATCAGGGCGGTGACGACCATCATGTTGACGCCGGCCTGCACGACGAGCCAGGTGGTGATCCCGGCGGCGAGCAGGCCGGAGAAGGTGTCCGGGGCGTGGATCGCGATCCGGTAGCCGTGGTACGCCACGAGCAGGAAGAGGGCCACCACCGTCAGCGTGCCGACCAGCCCCCACTCCTCCCCGATGATGGCGAAGATGAAGTCGGTGGACGGCGCCGGCAGGTAGAGGAACTTCTGCTTCGACGCGCCGAGGCCCTGCCCGGCGACCCCGCCGAGGGCCAGCGCGTACAGCCCCTGGATGGTGTTGTAGCCGGCGCCCAGCGGGTCGCGGAAGGGGTCGAGGAAGGTCTGCACGCGCTGGAGCTGGTACGGCGTGCTCGTGATCATGAGCACCGCCGCCGCCCCGATGGCCGAGCCGATGAGCCCCAGATAGAGCAGGTTCGCGCCGGCCATGAAGAAGATCGACAGGGCGGTGATGGCGTACACGCCGGCGGTGCCCATGTCCGGCTCCATGCTGATGAGCAGGAAGCCAGGCGCCACGAGCAGCCCGAACGGCACCAGGCCGTTCCAGAAGCTGCGCGCCTTGGTGCCGCGCCGATCGAGCCAGTGGGCGAGGTAGAGGCAGATGCCCAGCTTGGCGATCTCCGCCGGCTGGATAGTGCCGACACCCGGAATCTGCAGCCAGCGCCGGGAGCCAAAGACCTCGACGCCGATGCCGGGGATGAGCACGAGCACGAGCAGCGCGACGCTGCCGACGTAGGCCGGGATGGCGAGGTAGCGCAGCAGGCGGAAGTCGGTGCGGCTCAGGACGTACATCCCGCCCAGGCCGATAACGGCGAAGATCGCCTGCTGGATGCCCTGCGCGCCGGGGTCCCCGCCGGCCAGGTACGACCGGACCGATGACGCGGAGTACACCATCACCACGCCGATGGCCACCAGCGCGAGGACCGCGGTGAGGAGCGGATAGCTGACGTGGTGCCGCTCGCGCCGGACGCCGCCGCGAACCCCGGCGCGCGCGGCGCGGGACGTGGTGCGACGGCCGATGCCGAGCGCCTGCGCGGTCACGAGCTGGCCTCCGGCAGCGCCGCCACCGCCGCCCGGAAGGCGTCGCCGCGGGCGGCGTAGTCGGTGAACATGTCGAAGCTGGCCGCGGCCGGGCTGAGGAGGACGACGTCCCCGGGCCGGGCGATCGCGGCGGCCGCGCGCACCGCCTCGTCCATGGACGCCGCGCGCTCGACCGGGATGCGGCCGGCGATGAGTCGCTCGAGCTCGTCGGCCGTCTCCCCGATGAGCACCGCCGCCCGTGCTCCGGCGACGATCGCCTCCGCGAGCCCGGCGTACTCGAGGCCCTTGTCCTTGCCCCCGGCGATGAGGATCACCCTCTCGCCGGAAAAGGCGGCGAGGGCGGCCGCGGCGGCGACCGGGATCGTCGCCTGCGAGTCGTTCACGAAGCGGACGCCGCCCCCCCGCTCCCCGATCGCCTCCATGCGGTGCGGGACGCCGGGGAAGTCGCGGATGCCACGCGCCACGGCCGCCGGCGGCACGCCGGCGAGCGATCCGGCGAGCGCCGCGGCGAGCGCATCGGCGAGGAGGTGGCCGCCCCGCAGCGGGACGTCGCCGGCCGGCATGACCCGCTCCGCGCGGACGACGAGCCAGCCGTCCTCGACCGACGCGGCCAGGCCGCGGCCCTCGTCCGCGACCCCGTACCAGGACAGCGCCGCAGCCGGCAGGCGTGCGCCGAGCTCGCGGCAGCCGGGATCGTCGGCGTTCAGCAGCACCCGTCCGGTCGCCACGCTCAGCTCGGCGAGCCGCGCCTTCACGGCCCGGTAGGCCTCCACGCTGCCATGGCGGTCGAGGTGGTCGGCGCCGATGTTCGTGTACACCGCGATCTCCGCCCCGCGCCCGATCGTCGGCAGCTGGAGCTCGGACAGCTCGAGCACTGCCCAGTGCCCGGCGCTCAGCTCCCCCACCCGCTCGATGAGCGGCGTGCCGATATTGCCGCCCACGGCGTGCGGCACCTCGCCGGCGGCAAGGATGGCGCCGATGAGCGCCGTGGTCGTGGTCTTTCCCTTCGTGCCGGTCACCGCCAGCACCCGTGCGCGGGTGAGGCGCAGGAAGAGCTCCACCTCGCTGACGATCTCGGCTCCCGAAGCCTCGCCTGCCGCGAGCGCGTCGCGCAGCCAGGGGTCGGTCGTCGGGAAGCGAGCCGAGATGGACGGGCTCGTCACGACGAGCTGCGCGTCGGCGAGGAGCGCGGCCACCTCGTCCGGCGTGGCGCCGAGCGCCAGGCGCACGCTGCGCCCCTCGAGGGCGGTGACGGCATCGGCCAGGTCGTCGGCGCCGCGGCGGTCGTAGGCGGTCACCTCTGCCCCGACATCGGCCAGGAAGCGCGCGGCGGCCACCCCGGATCGGGCCAGGCCCAGGACGAGCGCCCGACGCCCGGCCAGGTCGGCCACGGCGCGGACGGGATCGGCGATGGTCGTCATCGGTCTAGGCCAGCGCGTCGACGCTGTACAGGAAGAGGCTGAAGCCGAGCAGCCCGGCAAGCGCGGCCACGATCCAGAAGCGGACGGTGATCTTCTCCTCCGCCCAGCCGATGAGCTCGAAGTGGTGGTGCAGCGGCGTCATGCGGAAGATGCGACGGCCGCGCAACCGGAAGGAGACGACCTGCAGGACGACGCTCATGATCACCGCGAAGAAGACGGCGCCGATGACCGCCAGCAGCGGCAGCTGGCCGGTGATCGTGGCCACCACCGCCAGGGTGGCGCCCATCGACAGGGCGCCGGCATCGCCCATGAACAGCTGGGCGGGGTGGACGTTGAACCACAGGAAGCCCATGAGCGCGCCGATGATGAGGGCGCAGAACACGGCCAGGTTCGGCTGCGGACTCTTCAGGCCCGGCACGTCGACGAGCGCAATGAGCAGGTAGGCCACGAAGCTGAAGATGAGGACGCCACCGGCCAGGCCGTCCAGGCCATCGGTGAGGTTCACCGCGTTGCTGACGCCGACGATGACGAAGGCGACGAAGGCGATGAACAGGATGGCGCCGATCTCGACCTGGCCGACGAGCGGGATGTTGATGGCGGTGAGGTGGAAGTGGCGCTGCACGTAGTACGCCGCCAGGACCGCGACGACCGTCTGCCACACCAGCTTGAACCGTCCGCGGACGCCGATGCCGGTTCGGGCGTTCACGAAGTCATCGATCGCCCCCAGGATGCCCACGCCGACGAGGGCCAGCATCGGGCTCAGCGTGAAGGTGTCCTCGATTCGCATCGCCATGGCCAGGAACATCACCACCACGACCATGAGCATCCCGCCCATCGTCGGCGTGCCGGCCTTGACCTCGTGGCCTTCCGGCCCCTCCGCGCGGATCTGCTTCCCGAAGCCGAGGCGCTGGAGGAGGCGAATGTAGACCGGGCCGAGGAGCACGACGCCCACGAAGGCGAGAAGCAGGGCCAGGAGGATGGAGAGCATCGTCATCCGCGGGGCGCTCCCGGCGGGGCGGTGGCGAGCGCGTCGACGAGGATGTCGAGCGCGATCCCGCGCGAGCCCTTCACGAGCAGGAGGTCGCCGACGCCCGGAGCGAGCTCGCGCTCGACCACGACGGCGGCCTCGTGGGCGTCCGCGGCGGTCGCCACGCGGGCCAGGCCGGCGGCGCGGGCGGCATCGGCGATCCACCGCCCCCGCTCACCGACCGTCACGAGCGCGTCGACGACACCGGCCGCGCGGCGGCCGACCTCGCGGTGCAGGCGCTCCTCGTCCGGTCCCAGCTCGAGCATGTCGCCGAGCACCGCGTAGCGTCGGCGGCCGGCCAGGATCGGCGTCTCGGCCAGGAAGTCGAGCGCCCCGCCCACCGAGACGGGCGAGGCGTTGTACGCGTCGTCGACGAGCGTGGCCCCGGAGGCCGCCTCCCTCACCTCCATGCGGTGCGCCGCGCGGCTGCCGGCGGCGAGCGCACGCTCCACCTCGGCCAGCGGCACGTCGAAGCGCTCGGCGACGGCCGCGGCGGCCAGGGCATGCGGCACGAGGTGGCGGCCCGGGGTGCCGGACCGCAGGCGCCGCGTCCCCCACGGGGCCGTCAGCGTGAACTCGGTCCCCGCCAGCCCCAGCGAGGCGATCTCGGTGCCACGCACGTCGGCCGGCTGCGCGACGCCGAAGGTCCGCACCTCGGCGGCGGTCACGCCGCGCATGGCGGCCACGCGCGGGTCGTCGGCGTTCAGGACGGCGAGGCCCTCGCGCGGCAGGGCGGCCGGCAGCTCCGCCTTGGCGCGGGCGATGGCCTCGATGCTCCCCGCCCGCTCGAGGTGGGTGGGATGCACGGCCAGCACGACGCCAACCTCCGGACGCGCGATCTCGGCCAGGCGGGCGATCTCGCCCTCGGTGTACATGCTCATCTCGAGGACGGCCGCCTCGTGCTCCGGCTCGACGCGGAGCAGCGTCATCGGCAGCCCCGTCTCCGAGTTCAGGTTGCCCTCGTTGCGGAGGACGGCAAGGGTGGAGGCCAGGACGTCGGCCACGATCTCCTTGGCGACCGTCTTGCCGGTGGAGCCGGTGATGCCCACCACCCGCAGCGCGAAGCGCGACCGCCACCAGGCGGCGGCCTCCTGCAGGGCGGCGAGCGTGTCCGGCACCTGAACCACGGCCGGCGCGGCGCCGTCCGGCAGCGTCACGGGTCGCTCGACGAGGAGCACGGCCGCGCCGTTGCGGACGGCCTCGGCCGCGAAGGCGTGACCGTCGACCCGCTCGCCGTGGAGCGCGACGAAGCAGCAGCCGGGGATGACGTTGCGGGAGTCGACGGCGGCGGTCGAGAAGGAGGTGATGGTGGTGGGGCCGATGAGGCGGCCGCCGGTCGCGGCCAGGAGGTCGTCCAGCGCAATCGTTGGGGGCACGCGGCTACCTGTGGCTGCTCCGGGCGAGTCTAGCAGTCTCATCTGGCCACGGCCGTGCGGGCCTGGCGGTCCGGCGGGATGGCGAGGTAGTCCAGGATCCGCGGCGCGAGCGACCGGAACAGGGCGTCCGGGCGCTCCGCCATCTGGTACTGGCCCCACGTCGCCGGCCGGTGGATGAGGATGAGCGTCACGAGCTTCGGATCGCTGGCGGGCATGAGGCCGATGAAGCTCGAGTCGATCCAGCCGTCGATGTAGCGGGTCACCTTGCGCTTCTCGTAGATCGGGTCGCCCTTCGCGTTCGTCCCGACCCGGACCCGCTCGGTGACCGGCCCCGCGATCTGGGCCGTGCCGGTCTTGCCGGCGATCGAGTAGCCCGGGACCGATGCCGCCTGGGCGATGCCGTCGTCGACCGCGCTGGTAAGAAGCTCGACCATGGTGTTGGCCGTCTCCTCGCGCATGATCCGTTCGCCAGGCGGCTGCTCGACCGGGTGGTACGTGCCGTCCGGCGTGGTCCAGCCGGCGATGACGTGCGGCGTCACGAGCGTCCCGCCGTTCCCGATGGCGGCGTAGCCGGCGGCCAGTTGGAGCGCCGTGACCGAGAGCCCCTGCCCGAAGGCGTTCTGCGCGGCGGTGAGGTCGCCGGAGCCGTTCTGCCCGTCGGGGTTCCAGACGACGCCGGACGCCTCGCCGCTGATGTCGACCCCCGTCGGCGAGCCGAAGCCGTAGCGGCGGAACGCCTCGTACAGCCGCTGGCGGCCGAGGGTCAGGCCGATCTTCGCCGCCCCCACGTTGTTCGACAGCTGGAGCACCTCGCCGGCGGTGATCCGACCGTGGCCGTACGGGCTCGTGTAGCGGTCGGCGTTCTGGATACGGACGCCCGCGAGGCGCAGGTTGTTGTCGTCGCGGAATCGATCCTCGGTGGTGATGGCGCCGGCGTCGAGCGCCGCCGCGATCGTGAAGGCCTTCATCACCGAGCCGGGCTCGTACTGCCGCGTTACGGCTGGGTTCGTGTACAGCTCCGGCACGAATCGCGCGAACGCGTTCGCGTCGTAGGACGGGAAGGTGGCGAGAGCGCGGATCGCGCCCGTCTCCACGTCCATGACGATCCCCGTCACGCCCTTCGCCGCGTTGCGCCGGAACGTGTCGTACATCGCCGCCTCGAGCAGGTGCTGGAGCCCGGCGTCCAGGGTCAGCCGCAGGTCTGAGCCGTCGACCGGCTCGGTGAGCTGCCGGATCGAGTCGGCGATCTGGCGGCCGATGACGTCCTCCTGGGCCGTCACCGAGCCCGGCAGCCCGCGCAGCTGCTCGTCCCAGGACGACTCGATGCCGTACTGCCCGGCGCCGTCGGCGTTCACGAAGCCGAGCACCTGCGCGGCGAGCGTCGTTCCCGGCGCGACCCCGGTGACCGGGTACACCCGCTTCGTCTCGGTGAGCATCCCGATGCCCCGCAAGCCGAGCGCCGCGACCCGGTCGCTGGTGGCCGGCTCCACCCGCCGCTTGATCCAGACCCACGGATCGTCCGCGTCGAGCGCCCGGCGCAGGTCGCCGACCTCGAGGCCGAGCAACGGGGCGAGGAGCGCGGCGGCGCTCTCCGGGTCCTCCACCGATGGCGGCGTGGCGAAGATCGACTTGAGCTCGACCGAGGTCGCCAGCAGGACGCCGTCGGCGTCGGTGATCTCGCCGCGGTCGGCGGGGATCTCCTCCTGGCGGGCGAGCTGCTGGAGGGCGAGCATCGCCAGATGGTCGCGCTCGACGACCTGCCACCACACCAGGCGCGTGCCCACGCCGCCCGCCACGAGCGTGGCGACGATCAGCAGGAGCAGGGCACGTCCACGGCTGTCGGTCCTGGCGAGCATTCGGTTCTCCGCTCGGTCGCGCCGCGCGGCGGCGACCGGTGGCTGGTTATCGGCGCTGGTTGTCGGTCGATCGCGAGTCGGCGAACGTGACGGAATTCATGGGAAGCGGCAGGAGCTGGAGCTTTGCCCGGGCGATGCGCTCGATCACGGCCGGCGAACGCGCCTCGGCGATGCGATAGACGAGCTGCTGCTGGTCGGCGCGCAGCTCGGCGACGCGGGCCTGCAGATCGTCGATCTCGTAGCCGGTGGCGGCCACGTGGCCGGACTGGCTCAGGTAGAAGAGCGCGAGCAGGGCCCCCGCGGCGATGATCGCCATGAGGCCGCTGGCGCCGGTCATCTCGCGACGCCGCCGGCCGGCTCCGGCCTGGCGCCGAGCCGCACGCGCCGGCTGCGGTCGCACGCGCGACCGCCGGCCGAGCAGGCCGAACCGAGGTGCCGGCCGGGCCCCGACGATGGCCATGCGCTCCTCCCCCGCTCCCTAGGCGGCGCTGCGGCCGGACATCCGGCTCGACCACGAGGTCGGCGACTCGAAATCGAGGCCCTCCTCGATCTCGATGGCGGCGACCTGGTCGCTCAGCCAGTACTCCTGCTGCCGCAGCTCGCGGGTTCGGCGCTCACGGACCTCGCGTTGCCGCGCGGAGTACAGGCGCCGGCGGCTCGCCTGGTGTCGGGGACGTCCTCGGCTCATGGTGGCCTCTCCTCCTGTGCTGGCCGTTACTGGGCGCTCGCCACGGCGAGCTTCTCGGCGACGCGCAGCCGGGCGCTGCGCGCGCGTCGATTTCGACGGATCTCGGTTTCGGACGGCGTGATGCCGCGCCTGGCGAGCAGCCGCAGCTGCGCGCGGTGGCCGCAGGTGCACACGGGCGGGAGGGGCTCCTCCACGCAGTCGCGGCTTTCGCGGGCGAGGAAGCGCTTCACGATGCGGTCCTCGCCGGAGTGGTAGCTGATGACCGCCAGCCGGCCGCCGGGGCGGAGGGCAGCCAGCGCCCCGGCCAGGCCGGTGCCGAGCACCTCGAGCTCGCGGTTCACCGCGATCCGAAGCGCCTGAAACGTCCGCGTGGCGGGATGGATACGCCCGGCGTCGGCCCCCCTGGCCGGGACGGCCGCGGCGACCACGGCGGCGAGGTCGGCAGCCGTCACGATCCGACCTTCCGCGCGCGCCGCCAGGATCGCCTTCGCGACGCGACCTGCACGGCGCTCCTCACCAAACGTCGCGAGGATTCCGGCGAGCTCTCGCTCCGACGAGCGGTCGATGAGCTCCAGGGCCGAAAGACCACGACTTTCATCGAATCTCATGTCCGGGGCCGATGTGGCGGCGAAGCTGAAGCCCCGCTCCGGATCGGCCAGCTGGTAGCTGCTGAGGCCGAGGTCGAAGAGGACCCCGTCGAGGGGGACGAAGCCCTCCTCGCGCGCCACGTCGTAGAGCGCTTCGAAGTTCGCCTGGCGCAGGACGGCGCGGCCGCCGAACCTGGCCAGGACGTGGTGCGCCTCCGCGATGGCCGCCCGATCGGCGTCGAGGCCGAGCAGGCGACCATCCGGAGACGAGGCCTCCAGGAGCCGTTCGGCGTGCCCTCCGCCCCCGACCGTGCAATCGGCGAGAGAGCTGCCGCTCCCCACGTCGAGAGAGGCGAGAACCTCGTCGACGAGGACCGGCAGGTGCCCTTCTCCCATGTGACCGTGCACCTCGTGTGTCGGACGACGGGCCGACCGGCCCGGAAGCGCATGAATGGCCGGGACACCGTCAGATGCCCAGGCCGGCGAGGTGCTCGGCGAGCGCCTCCGGCTGCTCCTCGATCTGGGATCGATACGGCTGCCACCGTGCCGATGCCCAGATCTCGAGCCGGTTCAGCGCGCCGACCACGACCACCTCGCTCCCGGTCAGGCCGGCGTATTCCCGCAGATAGCCCGGGACGAGAACGCGTCCCTGGCGGTCGAGCTCGACCTCGACCGCCCCCGAGCTCATGAAGCGGCCGAACTGACGCGCGGCCGCGTTCGTCGTCGGCAGCGCCTGGATTCGCGCCGCCAGCTCCTCCCAGGTGTCGGCAGGAAAGATGGCCAGGCAGCCATCCAGCCAGCGGGCCAGCGTCGCTCCCTGCGCCAGGCGCGGCCGGAAGCGAACCGGGACCGCGATGCGGCCACGATCGTCCAGCGCGTGCCGGAACTCCCCGGTGAGGAATGACGAGCGATCCATCTGCCCTGTCTTTCACCACTAGTCCCCATGCAGCCCCATTTGGAACCACCGGGCGCCACTATAC
>DATBIK010000009.1:0-3949 GCA_036556985.1 Candidatus Limnocylindria bacterium
GATGATCGTCATGCGCTCGGGCGGGGAGGGGGAGCGCGATGCGCTCGACCGCCACGTCGCGATCGTCGGCAAGGGCGTCTGCTTCGACTCCGGCGGCATCAGCATCAAGCCGTCCGACCGGATGGAAGAGATGAAGATGGATAAGACCGGCGCATGCACCGTCATCGCGGCCATCGCGACGGTCGCCCGGCTCGCCCCGGGGACGCCGCTGCTGGCGCTCGCACCGGCGGTCGAGAACATGCCCGGCCCGCACTCGACCCGACCGGGTGACGTGGTCACCGCGCTCAACGGCAAGAAGGTGGACATCACCAACACGGACGCCGAGGGCCGGCTGATCCTGGGCGACGCGATGACCTACGCAGAGCGGCTCGGCGCCACCCACCTGGTGGACGTCGCCACCCTGACCGGCGCGGTCGCTCGCGCGCTGGGGCACCTGGTCACCGGTGCGTTCGGCACGCCACAGGCGTGGTACGACGAGGTCGTCGCCGCCGGCGCCCGGGCCGGTGAGCGGTACTGGCAGCTACCCCTCATCGATGACTACGTGCCGGACATGGACAGCTGGTACGGGGACCTCCAGAACGCCGGCTCGGCGGAAGGGTCCCTGGTCAAGAGTGGCCTGTTCCTGCGCGAGTTCGTGACCAGGCCGTGGGTGCACCTGGACATCGCGGGCACCGCCTACTTCCGCAAGGCGACGGCCTGGGCGCCGCGCGGTGCGACCGGCGTGTCGCACGCGACGCTCGTGGAGCTGGCGCTGGCCGGCGCGCGCTCCGGCTGACGCCCGGTCGCCCGGCACGTGGAGGCCTGGCCGTTCGTCGTCGCGCTGTCGGCGGCCGGTGGTGTCCTCGGCTACGCGGCAGACCGGCTGGCGACCCGCTGGCCGGAGCACGATGAGGAGCATCCGCCGGGCCGGGCCGTCGATTGGCGGACGGCGGCCTGTGTCATCGTCGGCGCATTGGCCTTTGGCGGGCTGCTCCTGCGGTTCGGCGATGATCCGCTCGCGAAGCTCGCGTTCGGTGCGTGGTTCATCACGCTCGTGCTCGGGCTCGCGACGGACCTGGACCAGCGGGTCCTGCCGAACGAGCTGACGCTGCCGGTCATCCCGGTCGCCTTGCTGTATGCCGCGAGCGGGCTGAACCCGCTCGTCGGTGGTGCGCTGGTGCCTGCCGTCCTGGCCGCGATCGTGATCCCGGCCGTCCTGTACCTGCCGTCGATCCCGTTCGGCGCGGGCGCGTTCGGCATCGGCGACGTCAAGCTGCTGGCCGGGATGGGCCTGATGGTCGGCGCGGAGCGGGCGCTCGGCGGCGTGCTCGTCGGCCTGCTCATCGCCGGTGGCGTGCTGCTGGTGCTGCTGGCGACCCGCCGCGTGGGCCGCCGCACGTACGTGCCGTTCGGACCGTTCCTGATCCTCGGGGCGCTCTGGGCCGTGCTGATCCGCAGCTGATCGCTCGTCCCAGCACGGGATGGGACCATCTGCCCATCCAGCGGTGCGCCCCCGCCCCGATACACTCGGGAGCGCCTCGATCGGTCTGTCGTTTTGACCGCCCGGGGTATCATGCCCGGAAGCCGGAACTCAAGGTGTCGTCCTGCGGGAGTGCCCGTCCCAGGACGGCGACCATCCGGCGGGCGTAGCCGTCGACGCGCCGCCCCCAAGGTGCGTCCCAACGGAGTTTGCTCGCACGATGACGTCGCCCTGGTGATGCGCCGTTCGCTCTCGCGACCCCTTCGTCGATCCCCCGCGTCGGCCGACGTGTCGTTCGCCGCGGGCTGGTCCAGCGCGCCGACCCCCGGCGCGCGCGCCCGGCGCCGCGTGCGGGGTCACCTCCCGGTCCTGCTCATGCTGGTCCCGCTCGTCGTCGGACTGCTCGGCGCGCCGGCCGGCACGCCCGTCGTCCGTGGCGACGAGCTGGCCGATGCGAAGGCGAAGCAGGAGCAGCTCAAGGAGCAGATCGCCAAGCAGAAGGCCGAGGTCGCCAAGCTCAATGATCTCCAGGACGGCCTCGCCGCCGAGATCCGCGACACGAAGCGGCAGCTCAGCAAGATCAACGCCGACCTCGCCGCCGTGCGCAAGAAGATCGACTCGATGGAGGCGAAGATCGCCCAGGTGAAGGCGGTCTACGACGACCTCGTGCTCCAGCTGCGCGGGATGGACGTCCAGCTCACCAGGGTGATCGCGCAGGAAGCGGCGAAGCGGACCCAGCTCACCGAGCGGCGCGCGCTCCTGGCCGAGCGCGTGCGCAGCGCGTACGACTCCGAGCGGACGTCGCCGCTGGAGGCGTTCCTGTCCGGTGCCACGTTCACCGACGTGCTCGCCGAGATGAGCTACTACATCGATGTCGGCGAGCAGGACCAGGCGCTCGCCAGGCAGATCCGCGCCGATCAGGAGGCGCTGGCCGTGCTCCATCAGACGGTCGCCGACACGCGGACGCGGACCAACGAGCTGCGCCAGCAGACGGCGGCGCAGAAGCGGGAGCTGGATCGCCGGCTCGAGGAGCTCAAGGCGGCCAAGCGCGACCTCAAGAAGCTCGAGCGCCAGACGGCCAAGGCCCTCCGCCAGCAGCAGGCCACCTACTCAGCCCTGTCCAGGAACAAGAAGGCGGCGGCCAGGATCATCGCGGCGGCCGCGGACAAGCAGCGGGCGCTGGCCAAGAAGATCGACGCGCTGATCGCCAAGCAGGTCGCCCGCGGCAACATCCCGTCGCGTTTCAACGGCACCATGGACTGGCCGATGTCGGGCAGCGTCAGCGGTGAGTACGGTTGCAGCACCTTCGAGTGGTACGCGCCCGGCCACGGCTGCGACCACTTCCACAACGGCATCGACATCGTGGCCCCGTACGGCACCAAGGTGCGAGCCGCGGCCAAGGGCACGGTCGTCTACATCGGCTGGAACTGGGCCGATGGCGCCGACCCGGCCTGGATCGTCGTGATCGCCCACTCCTCGAGCCTCAAGACCTGGTACGCCCACATGCAGCCCAAGCGCCCGGTCGAGGTCGGCGAGGTCGTCAGCAAGGGCCAGGTCATCGGCTACGAGGGCAACACCGGGAACTCGACCGGGGCGCATCTCCACTGGATGGTCGAGCGCAACGGCGATTTCGTGAACCCGCGCGCCTTCCTGTAGGGCTGCCATCCGGTCGTCCCGCGCCGGACGATCGCAACACACGGTTCACCGACTGCTAACGCCCCTGCGCGCTCCCTTCCAGTCGTGCGTGCTAGCATCGGACGCACGGAACCCATGACGGGGAGGCTAGCCGTGAAGCGAACGATGGCGGTCATCCTCGCGGGCGGCGAAGGCGAGCGGCTCTCGATCCTGTCGCAGCAGCGTGCCAAGCCGGCCGTCCCGTTCGGCGGCAAGTACCGGATCATCGACTTCACGCTGTCGAACTGCGTCAACTCCGAGATCGACGACGTGGTCGTGCTCACGCAGTACAACCCCCGCTCGCTCAACGACCACATCGGGCTCGGCCGCCCGTGGGACCTGGACCGCAACCGCGGTGGGGTCAAGCTGCTCCAGCCGTACATCGCCCGCGGCCGTGTCGCGGAGTGGTACCGCGGGACGGCGGACGCGGTGCTCCGCAACATGAACGTGATCGAGCACGATCCGTCCGACACGGTGGTCGTGCTGGCCGGCGATCACATCTACAAGATGGACTACCAGCCCTTCGTCGCCGCCCACCGGCGCCGCCGGGCGGACGTGACCATCGCCGTCCGCCGCGTGCCGCTGGCCGAGGCGTCACGGATGGGCATCCTCGCCCTCGACGACGCAGACCGGGTCATCGACTGGCAGGAGAAGCCCAAGCAGCCCAAGAGCGACCTCGCCTCGATGGGCGTCTACGTCTTCTCCAAGAAGGCCCTCCGGCGCTACCTCACCGAGGACCGCGCCGACTTCGGCGCGCACGTGATCCCGGCCATGCTCGACGCCGAGGCCCGGGTCTTCGGCTACCGCTACGCCGGC
>DATBIK010000010.1:0-16569 GCA_036556985.1 Candidatus Limnocylindria bacterium
GAGCTCGGCCGGGAGTCGCATGACTGAGCCGGTTCGCTCGGCGGCCGCCCGCCCCATCCGGGTGGCCGCCCGATCGGCATCCGTCGCCCTCGTGATGGCGGTGCTGACGGCGTGCGTGGCGCAGCCGTCGACGCCGCCCACCCTGAGCCCGCCGCCGACCACGCCGCCAACGCAGTCGCCGACGCAGATGCCGTCGCTCGGGGGCTCGACGCCGCCGGCCGTCTCCCCCAGCGCCACGCCGGAGCCGCCGCTGTCGCTCGACCTCCCATCCGACCAGGATCGCCACCGGGTGAGCGTCGAGGTCGCGCCCGAGGTCCCCGCAGGCGGCGACGGCCGGATCATGGTGACGGTCACGAACCAGTCCGGGTCGCGGGTCGACGAGCTCGTCCTGCGATGGCCCAGCCAGCTCGACGAGGCGCTCTACCTGGCCCCCTTCGCGCCGTCCGAGCAGCGCATCGCGAACGGCGGTCCGCCGCTCTGGCAGGAGTGGACGAAGTGGGTCCTGGGCCCCGGCGAGCGCGGCGAGCCGGCCGGCACGATCTCGCTCGGCTGGGGCCCGTTGCTGGCGGGCGGCACGCTCACGATCCCGGTCCTCGTCACCCGGCGCGCTCCCGGGCCGGTCGCGTTCGACCTGCAGCTGCTGGCCGAGGAGGCGATCCTGACCCTGGACGATGGAGGCCCCGCGGAGCTGCGCGTCAGCGTTCCCTGATCGAGCGCGCGCAGCGTACGCTGGCGACGTGCGCGCCATCCTCCCCGCCTGGACCGATGCAGATGCCGAGCTCCACGCCCGGCTCGGCGACATGGTCGATCCCGAGCGCAAGGTGCTGGCCGCCCTCGAGCGCATCACGCCCATCTCCGGGAAGCGGATCGCCGACGTCGGGACGGGCATCGGGCACTACCCGATGCTCCTCGCCCGGCGGACGGGCCGCACCTACGGCATCGAGGCCGACGAGGAGCTGCGCGAGGCGGCCCGCCGCCGGGCGACCGACGCCCACCAGCCGAACATCCGGATCGTGGCAGGTGAACCCGAGCGCCTGCCGCTCCGGGACGGGGCGGTGGACATCGTGCTGTCCGGCACGATCGATCCCGACGACGCGTCGCTGCCGGCCATCGCCGAGGCACTCCGCGTCCTGCGGCCGGGTGGTCGGCTCGTCGTCATCGGCTACTACGGTCGCGACGACCTGGCCAGCCTGCTCGAGCCAGAGGTCGTGGCCCACGCCTTCGCGGCGACCCAGCGGCGGACCGGCTGGTGGCTGCGGAACGGCTTCAAGATCAAGGTCGTCCACACCCGGATCGACCTGTCCGACGCGGCCATGGCGCTCGAGCTGCTGCCACGCCTCTACGGCGACCGCGGCCGTGCCTACCTCATGGGGCCGCACCCGCCGAGCCTCGAGCTGAAGGTCGCGCTCTACCATCGCGGACGCGCCTGAGGCGTCCGCGTACCGGTGTGCGCGATCGGTGCCGAATCGCGCCAGAAATTGCGGATCGAGTGCAAGAAATCCCTTGCGCCCGCGGAATGGGCGACCTATCATCCGCTGCGTCGAAGGCCAGGCTCTTCTCCCCCCGGAGCCTGGCCTTCGGCCTGCCCGCCTTCCGGCAGGTTCGAGCGGCGGTGCGATAATGGCGCCGACCCATTTCGTCACCCCACACGCGCCCCGCGGCGCAGTGCGTACCACGCTCGGAGGCTGATGCGCGATGGCCACCACCACGCCACGCATGAAGATCACCTACGCCACCCTCTCGGCGGACAACGAGGAGCTCCAGTCGGCCTTCGATGCCGCGGTGGAGCGGGTCCGCGGCCAGCTCGGCCGGTCGTACCCGATGACCATCGGCGACGAGGAACGGACCCGGGACGAGACGTTCGAGGATCGCTCGCCGATCGACCGGGAGATCGTCGTCTCCCGCTTCCCGGTGGGCACGCGACAGGACGTGCAGGACGCCGTGGACGCGGCCCGCGCCGCGTTCCCGGCCTGGCGGGACCTCGGCTGGCGGAAGCGCATCGAGCTCATGCGCCGCGCGGCTGACCTCATCAGTGAGCGGCAGTTCGACTACGCCGCCTTCATGGCGTTCGAGGTCGGCAAGAACCGCCTCGAGGCCCTCGGCGACGTGGAGGAGACCGCCGACCTGCTGCGCTACTACTCGGACGAGATGGAGCGCAACGACGGCTTTTCCCGGCCGATGGGCTCGCTGTCGCCGACCGAGAAGACGCGCTCGGTGCTCAAGCCGCACGGCGTGTGGGGCGTGATCAGCCCTTTCAACTTCCCGATGGCCCTTGCCGGCGGCCCGGCCGCCGGCGCGCTCATCGCCGGCAACACGGTGGTCGTGAAGCCGTCATCCGACGCCCCGCTCATGGGGCACCTGTTCGTGCAGGTGCTCCGCGAGGTCGGCGTGCCGGCCGGCGTGGTGAACCTGGTGACCGGGCCCGGCGAGACCGTCGGCGCGGAGCTCGAGGAGAACCCCGGCATCGACGGGATGGTCTTCACCGGCAGCTACGAGGTCGGGATGCGCCTGTACAAGGGCTTCACCCGCGACTACCCGCGGCCGATCATCACCGAGATGGGCGGGAAGAACCCCGCCATCGTCACCGGCAGCGCGAACCTCGACGAGGCGGCCGAGGGCGTCATGCGCTCGGCCTTCGGCTACGACGGACAGAAGTGCAGCGCCAACAGCCGCGTCTACGTCGACCGCCGCGTGGCGCGCGAGTTCGTCGACAAGCTCGTCGAGCGGGCGAAGACGATCGCCGTGGGTGACCCGACCCGTCGCGAGAACTGGATGGGCCCGGTCATCAACGAGCGAGCGCTCGCGAAGTTCACCGATGCCGTGGCCGAGGCGCGGCGCGACGGTGGCACCGTGGAGGTCGGCGGCGACGTGCTCCGCGACGAGGACACCGGGCGCGGCTTCTTCCCCACCCCCACCGTCGTCACCGGGCTGCCGCTCGACCATCGCCTCTTCGCCGATGAGCTGTTCGTGCCGCTCCTCGTCGTCGGCGAGGTCGACTCGCTCGACGAGGCGCTCGAGCGCTCGAATTCCACGCCGTACGGCCTGACCGCCGGCATCTTCAGCTCCGACGAGTCGGAGATCCGCCGCTTCCTGGACACGATCCAGGCCGGCGTCGTGTACGTGAACCGCCGCGCCGGCGCCACGACCGGCGCCTGGCCCGGGATCCAGAGCTTCGGCGGCTGGAAGGGGTCCGGCTCGTCCGGCAAGAGCGGGCTCGGCCCGTACTACGTCCAGCAGTTCATGCGCGAGCAGTCGCAGACCGTCATCGGCGAGGAGGCCGGCGAGGCCGGTGCCTGAGACCGGCTCGGCGAACGGCCGGCCGCGTCCGGAGGACCTGCGCGGCCTCGCCGATCTCGAGGAGCTCGATCCGGTCGTCGACTCGAGCGGCTGGTTCAGCGTCCAGCTGCGCTATGCCTATCTCGTCGGGGAGTCGCACGGGGCGGCGATGGTCGAAGACCGCGTCATCCTGGTCGACGGCTCCGACGAGGAGGCCGCGCTGGGTCGCGCGCTGGAGATCGCCGAGGAGTACGAGGACGAGTTCGAGACCGAGGCCGGCGAGGAGGGCCAGATCCGCTTCGAGGGGGTGGTCGCCATCAAGGAGCTCGATGATCCCCCCGCCTCCGGCACGGAGGTGTGGCACGAGTTCATGTC
Source organism: Candidatus Limnocylindria bacterium (assembly GCA_036556985.1). Classification (GTDB taxonomy): domain Bacteria; phylum Chloroflexota; class Limnocylindria; order QHBO01; family QHBO01; genus JAPSGM01. Next base: position 3,652 of record DATBIK010000010.1, read on the forward strand.
GCCGGCCGGCGTCGAGACCGAGGCCGACGGCGAGCCGCTGCCGGCCCTGCGCCCGCTCGAGATGGCCTTCCCGCGCGCCCACGACGAGTGAGCGGCTGGCGTTCGGTCGCCTATGCGGCGGCGCGACCGCTCCTCTTCCGTTTCGACTCCGAGCGCATCCACCGCCTCACCGTCGACGCGCTGCGCGTCGGCGGCGAGAACGCGATCGGGCGCCGCGTGCTCGCGCTCGCCGGCGGCGTCCCCGGGCGGCCGACGCCGTGGGCGGAGCTGCTGGGCCTGCGCTTCCGGAACCGCGTCGGGATCGGCGCCGGCTTCGACAAGGACGGCGTGGCGCTCCGCGGCTGGGCGGCGCTGGGCCTCGGCTTCGCGGAGGTCGGGACGGTGACGCCCGAGCCGCAGCCGGGGAACCCGAGGCCACGCCTCTTCCGGCTCACCGCCGACGCGGCGCTCGTGAACCGGATGGGCTTCAACAACCACGGCGCCGTGGCGCTGGCCCGCCGGGTCATGCTGGCCCGGCGGCACCTGCCGGTCGGGTTCGTGGTGGGCGTGAACATCGGCCGTGGCCGCGACACACCGGTCGAGAACTCGGTGGACGACTACCTGGCAGCCGCCCGCGTGGTGGCGCCGGTCGCCGACTACCTCGTCGTCAACGTCTCCTCGCCGAACACCCCCGGCCTGCGCGACCTGCAGCAGCCTGCCGCACTCGGTGAGCTCGTCGGAGCCCTGCGCGCCGCCATGGCCGCCGGCGGACGGCTGCGGCCGCTCCTCGTCAAGCTGAGCCCTGACCTGGCGCCGGATGCCTTCGAGGCCCTGGTCGGCGCGCTCACCGAGACGGGCGTGGACGGCCTCGTGGTGGCGAACACGACGATCGCCCGTGACGACCTCCGCGCTCCGCACGCAACGGAGGACGGGGGGCTGTCCGGGGCACCCCTGCTGTCCCGCATGATCGACCTCGTGCGGCGCGCGAGGGCTGTCGCCGGTCGGGACGCCGTCATCGTCGCCTCGGGCGGCATCGGCTCCGCGGAGGACGTTGCGGCGGCCTACGCGGCGGGGGCCGACCTCGTCCAGCTCTGGACCGGGCTCGTGTACCGCGGGCCGGGGCTCATCGGCGAATCGGTCGCCGTGCGAGCAGGCGGCTGACGGCGCCTTTGCTACCATTGGGGGACACCTAGCCAGGGGCGCGGGCAGGACGCGCCATCCCGCTTCGGAGATCTCGATCATGGACGTCGAGACCACGACCTCCGCCGCGGCTGCCCGCCCCACGGCGCCGCGCATCATCACCGAGCTCCCGGGCCCGCGCGCTCGCGAGGTCATCGCCCGCGACGACGCGGTCGTCAGCCCCAGCCTCACGCGCGCCTACCCGCTCGTCGCGGCCTCCGCCGATGGCTGGTGGGTGACCGATGTCGACGGCAACGTCTTCCTCGACTTCGCCGCCGGCATCGCGACGGCGAGCACCGGCCACGCCCATCCGGCGGTCGTCGCCGCCATCCAGGAGCAGGCGGCGCGGCTCATCCACATCGCGGCCACCGACTTCTTCGAGCCGCGCTACCTCGAGTTCACCGAGCGCCTGGCCGCGATCGCCCCGTTCGAGGGGCAGGCACGCGTCTTCCTCACCAACTCGGGCACCGAGGCGGTCGAGGGCGCCATCAAGCTCGCGCGCTACCACACCCATCGGCCCGGGATCATCGCCTTCGAGGGCGCCTTCCATGGGCGCACCCTCGGCTCGCTGTCCCTCACCAACTCCAAGGTGAAGCAGCGCGCCGGCTTCGGGCCCCTGCTGCCGATGGTTTACCACGCGCCGTTCCCGCGGGTCCGCGCCTGGCGCCAGGGCTCCGGTGGCGACGGCAGCGCGGAGCTGGAGGTGCTGCGCCGATCCATCCTCGGGCGGCTCATCGCCCCCGGCGACGTGGCCGCCATCGTGGTCGAGCCGATCCAGGGCGAGGGCGGGTACTTCCCGGCGCCGGCCGCATTCCTCCAGGGCCTGCGCGAGATCTGCGACGAGCACGGCATCCTCCTGATCGCCGACGAGATCCAGTCCGGCATGGGCCGCACCGGTCGCTGGTGGGCGATCGAGCACGCCGGCGTCGAGCCGGACATCGTGACCACGGCCAAGGGCATCGCCTCGGGCATGCCCATCGGCGCCTTCATCGCTCGCGATTCGGTCTGGACCTGGCCGCCCGGCGCGCACGGTTCGACCTTCGCCGGCAACCCGGTGTGCGCGGCCGCCGGCCTCGCCACGCTGCGGCTCATCGACGATGGGCTCATGGCCAACGCGACGGCCATGGGCGACCGGCTGCGCGCCGCGCTCGACCGTGAGCTGGCCCATGCGCACTGGATCCGCGACGTGCGGGGCATGGGCCTCATGGTCGGCGTCGAGTTCGAGACCCACGAGGAGGCGAACGCGGTGGAGCGGCACGCCTTCGAGCACGGCCTGCTCGTCCTCGAGTGCGGCGAGTCGACGCTCCGCTTCTGCCCGCCGCTCGTGATCGACGCCGATGCGGTCGACACCGCGGCGCGGATCTTCGGCGAGGCGGTGCGCGCCACAAGGTCGCCGGAGCCGGGCGTCGAGGACGTCGGGGGCTAGCGGATCCCGCGGGCGATGGCGCCCGCCAGCGCCGGCAGCCCGGCGGCCACCGCCGGGCTGAGCGCGTCGCCCTGGGCGTAGCTCGCCCCGCCGATGCCGAAGAAGCGGTCCTCGGCCCGCACCCCGCCGAAAGCCGCCGCCAGCGCGACGGCCTGCCCCGCCCCGAGAGCGTGGGTCGACGCGGTGCCGAGTCGTCGCTCCATGGCCGGCAGATCGGCCAGCGGCAGCTCGACGATCTCGCCGGGCGCCACGCCGTGGACGCAGTCGACGACGATGCGCACCGTCCCGGGCGCGTCGCCGAGCAGCTGCTCCGCGGAGAGCTGGAGCACCTCCTCCACCGACGCCGAGGCGAGCGCCGCTGCCGGCAGGAGCTGCACCGCCTTCAGCGCGGCGGCATCGTCGCCGCCATGGAACGAGCCGCAGGCGAGGACGCGGACGCGGCGGGTCATCGGTCCCGCTCGATGGTGAGGTCCAGGAAATGGGTCGCGCAGCTGATGCAGGGGTCGTAGCTGCGGATGAGCTGCTCGAGCCGATGCGTCGCCTCGGCATGGGGCAGGTCGACGACGCCGGGCGCGAACTGCTCGAGGTCGCGCTCGATGGCCGCCTGGTTCTGGCTGGTGGGCGGCACGATCTGCGCGGCGCGCACGATGCCCGCCTCGTCGAGCTCGTAGCGGTGGAAGAGGAGGCCGCGCGGCGCCTCGGTGGCCCAGGCCGCCACGCCGGCGCGCGGTTGCGCGTCGACCCAGGCCCGCTCCGGCCGCTCGTAGGCGTCGAGGATGTCGACGGCCTCGGCGATGGCGTGCACGAGCTCGACCGCACGCGACACGATGCTGCGGAAGACATTTCGGCGCAGCTCCTCGAGCCCGACACCGGTGGCGTCCAGCGCGGCCCGCGCCACGGGATGGAGCTGGTCGGCGGCGAGCACGACCCGCGCTGTCGGACCGAGCAGGTACGGCACGCCGTCGGCGGTCCGCGCCTGGAGGGCGTGCGACCACGGCACCTGGACCTCGTGGAAGGCCTCGCGCCAGTCACCCGGCGCCAGGTCGATCCCGTCGGAAGACACGATCCGCCCGTCGCTCATCGGGTACTCGTCGGGATGTCGCAGGCAGACGAGCCGCGTGTCGCGATCGGCGACCGGCGTGTCGAGGCCGGCCACCAGCGCCACCGTCTCGACTGCCTCGGGCAGCGCGGCCCGCAGCTCCTCGCGGATGCCGGAGATCGCTGCGACAGTGGGCGCCCGGTAGAAGCCACCGACCCGCACGCTGACCGGGTGGATCGGGCGGCCGCCGACGATCGCCACCACACGGTTGCCGAGCTTCTTCAGCCGAAGCCCGCGCTCGACGAGCGCCCGATGGTCGGCGGCCATCTCGAGCGCGCTCGGGTAGCCGAGGAAGTCCGGCGCGTGAAGCAGGAAGATGTGGAGTGCGTGGCTCTCGATCCACTCGCCGCAGTACAGGAGGCGGCGCAGCGTTCGCACGCCCGGGTCGATCTCGACTCCCGCCAGGGACTCGAAGGCGTGGACCCCGGACATCTGGTACGCGACCGGGCAGATGCCGCAGATGCGCGCCACGATGTCGAGCACCTCGTCCGGCGTCCGCCCCACCACGAGCTGCTCGAAGTAGCGCGGCGCCTCGAAGATCTGCAGCTGGGCCTCGACCGCACCGCCCGCGTCCACGCGCAGGTGCAGCCGTCCCTCGCCCTCGACGCGGGTGAGCTGTCCGACGGCGTATTCCAGGTCGCGCGTGCCGGCCGCCTGCGTGGTCATGCCCCAGCCTCCTCGTCGGTCCCTGGCTCGCCGCGGACCGATCCATCCGCGTCCCCGGTCCCGAAGCGGCTCACCGCGCGTCTGGCGCGCTCGCGGAACGGCTCCGACCACCCGGTGAATCCGGCGAAGAGCCGATCCACCTCCGGCCCGCTGCGACCGAGGTCCGCCGCGAACCAGCCGGCCAGGCTCGTCACGTTGGCCCGCTCGCGCGGCCCGAAGCAGGCATAGCAGCCGCGGGCGAAGCCCGGGCAGAGCGCCCCGCAGCCGGTCACCGTGAGCGGGCCCATGCAGGGCGCCCCGCCGGCCACGAGCACGCAGACCCGGCCCAAACGCTTGCACTCGAGGCAGACCGCCTCGTCGGGCAGCTGCGGGCGGCGACCGAGCCGCAGGGCGGTCAGCAGCTCCAGGAGCTGGCCCGGGTCGATCGGGCAGCCCCGCAGCTCGGCGTCGACCTTGACGTAGTCGGAGACCGGGCGCGCCTGGGCCAGCGACTCGATGTATTCGGGCTGCGGGTAGACCACCGCCCGCCACTCCGGCTCATTGCCCCAGTTGCGCATGGCCTGGATGCCTCCGGCGGTGGCGCAGGCGCCGATCGTCACCAGCAGCGTGCTCCGCTCCCGCAGCGCCTCGATCTGCTCGGCCTGCTCCGGGGTGCTGATCGAGCCCTCGACCAGCAGCACGTCGTACGGTCCCTCCGAGCGGCGCGAGGTTGCCTCGGGGAAGTCGACGAGCTCGAAGCGCTCCCCGATCGCCAGCAGCTCGTCCTCCAGGTCCAGCAGCGTGAGCTGGCAGCCGTCGCAGGACGCCATCTTCACGACGCCGACGCGCGGCGCGGCCACGGTCGTGGCGGTCATCACAGCCCCTCCTTCCCGAACAGCTCGCCGAGCTCGCCGACCGAGAAGACCGGGCCGTCGCGGCAGACGAAGTAGGGTCCCAGCTGGCAGTGGCCGCACAGGCCGATGCCGCACTGCATGTGTCGCTCCATCGAGACGAAGAGGCGCTCGGGGGCAACGCCCCGGTCGCGCAGGGTGGTGACGGTGGCCTGCATCATCCGCTCGGGCCCGCAGACGAAGGCCACGGTCGGGCGGCGGCCGAAGTCACGTCGGTCGAGGAGCTGGGTCACGACGCCCACGCGCCCCTCCCAGCCCGGCTCGGCGCGGTCCACGATCTGGGCCACCTCGATCCCGTGCTGCGGCCAGGTCTCCAGCTCGTCGGTGAAGAGCCGGTCCGAGGGGGTGCGGGCCCCATACGCCAGCAGCACGTCGCCGAAGCGGTCGCGGCTGGCCACGATGGCGTCCAGCACCGGCCGCAGCGGCGCCAGTCCGATGCCGCCGGTCACGATGAGGACGTTGCGCCCCAGCGCGCGGTCGACCGGCCACTGCCTGCCCAGCGGCCCGCGCAGGCCGATCTGCGCGCCGGGCGGCTCGGCGATCAGGGCCGTGGTCGCCGGTCCGGCGGCGCGCACGGTGAGCACCAGCTCATCGGTCCCGTAACGGCTGACCGAGATCGGCAGCGACGGGAAGCCCGGCTGCTCGACCATCACGAACTGCCCGGGGAGCCCGGCCAGGAGCGCCGGCTCGGTGGGCTGCAGGAAGAGGGACGTCGTATCAGCCGTCTCGCGCCGCGAGGCGCGCAGGGTGACGACCTCGAAGCGTCCCGGGGTGGCTGCCGCGGGGCGGGTCAGCATCTGCTCCGGCGGCGCGGCCGGCGGGGCGATGGCCGCCAGCTCCTCGCGGACGTCGATGCCGACCGGGCACCAGGTGATGCAGCGGGCGCAGCCCACGCAGCCGTACGTGCCGAACTGGTCGACCCAGGTGGCGAACTTGTGGGTCAGCCACTGTCGGTATCGGTCCGAGCGCTCCGGGCGGAAGTTGCCGCCGGCGACCTTGGCGAACCCGGCGTTGAAGCACGAGTCCCACTGCCGCTCGGCCACGTTCACATGCCCGTCCAGGTCGGAGGTGATCGCCGTCGACGTGCAGAAGCAGGTCGGGCAGACCATCGTGCAGTTGGCGCAGGCCAGGCAGCGCTCGGCCACCTCCGCCCAGCGAGGGCTGTCGAGCTGGTCCATGAGCCGGTCGCGCAGGCCCTCGATCACCACCGGGTCGCCCTGCGCGGCGCGAACCGCGGCCACCTCGGCCGCCGCCTCGGCCTCCTCCGCCGGTGCGGCGATGCGACCCGGCAGGCGAGCCAGCAGCCGCTCCCCGGCCGGGGATCCGGCGCTGACCACGAAGCCGGCGTCCAGCTCGGTCATGACGAGGTCGTGGCCCCCGCGGACCTCGGGCCCGGTCCCCATCGAGGCGCAGAAGCACGCATCGCCGGCCCGGGTGCACTGCACCGCGACCACCAGCGCCGACTCGCGCCGGGCGCGATAGTCCTCGTCCACGAAGGTTCCCCCGGCCAGGACGCGGTCCTGGATCCCGAGGGCGGCGAGCTCGCAGGCGCGCACACCCAGGAAGGCGAGCCGAGGCGGGTCGGGCGGCACTGCAGCGAACGCCACCGACCCCGACGCATCGCGCCGCATGGTCCCGACCTGCTGCTTGGGCGGGAACGTGAACTGCTTCCAGCTCATCTGGCCGTTCACCACGTCGAAGGCTCGCTGTGTGGCGCCCTGCACGAGCCGATAGCGGCCGGGAGCCTGCTCGTCCCGCCAGCCGATCGGGAGGTCCTCGACCCGCTCGAGCCGGTCCAGGACCAGCATGCCGTCGCGAACGGTCGGCCCGATGATGGTGCGCCCGCCCTCGTGGAGCAGGTCGAACAGCGCGTCGAGCCGCTCGCGCGGCAGGAAGACATTGCCGGCGGCGATCACCATGGCTCGTACTCGCGCTCGCGAGCGTAGAGGTCGAGCAGCTGCGTCCGGGTGGCGACCAGCCGGCGGCTGACGCACTGCAGCAGGCGGGGATAGATCGTCGCCGCGAGGGCGTCGTCGTCGCGCAGGAGCGCCCGCAGCTGCTCGGCGTCGAAGACGAGCACCTCGCTCGGCTGCAGGGCCACGACGGTCGAGGTGGACCGATACGGGGGCACCACCGCCGACCAGCCGAAGGTCTCCCCCGGCTCGACGGTCATCAGCGTGGCGCGTCCGCGCCCCGCGACCGCCACGCGCAGCGAGAGCAGCCCGTCCAGGAGGATGCCGAAGCGGTCGCACTCGGCGCCCTCGCGCAGCAGCACGGCTCCTGCGTCCACCCGACGGAGCTCACCGATTGCCCCCAGCCGCTCCCTGGTCTGCGACGACAGCGACTCGCCGAACCACGTTCCGGTCAGGCGCGCGGCGACGCCGTTCTCACCGATCATCGACGTACGAACCTCATGGGCCAAGCGTGCGGGCCGGTCGCCGCGTCCGGGAGTGCCATTCGCCGCGAGCGCCCCTGCCGTTCGGCCCGCGCCGATCAGACTGACGACGAGCTCCCGTCGACGCCGACCGGCTCGCCACGTCGCGCCAGCGCGTGCTCGATCTTGCGCTTCAGCACCGGCGGATCGGTCTCGACCAGGTCGTAGCGAACCCGGACCACCGGCTTGTTCAGCCGCATGACGCGGGTGAGGTCGATCGGCGTCGCCGCCAGCACGGCGTGGGCCGGCGTCGCGTTGAGGGTCTCCTCCAGCTCGCGCACCTGACGGTCCCCGTAGCCCATCGCCGGCAGGAGCGGGTCGAGGTGCGGCCAGCGCGCAAGCACCTCCCGCAGCGAGCCGATGGCGTGCGGCCGCGGGTCGACGACCACTGCATCCCAGCGGTGGGCCGCCACGCTGCCGGCGCCGAAGCGCATCTCCCCGTGCGTGAGCGTCGGCCCATCCTCGACCACGACGACCTCCCGGCCGGTGATCGGCTCGCCCTCCAGGCGCAGCTCGCTCCGCGCCTCGACGATGGTGGCGCGCGGGTTCACCTGCCCGATGGTGTGGCGCAGGGCCGCCACGGCCTCCGGGCTGGCGGTGTCGATCTTGTTGATCACCACCAGGTCGGCACGCCGCAGGTTCGCCTCGCCGGGGTGGTAGCGCGTCTCGTCGCCGAGTCGCAGCGGGTCGGCGACCACGATGAGCAGGTCGTGGCGGTAGAACGGCAGGTCGTTGTTGCCGCCGTCCCAGATGACCACATCACCCTCGGCCTCGGCCCGGCGCAGGATCGCCTCGTAGTCGACGCCGGCGTAGATGGCGCGTCCGGCGGCGATGTGCGGCTCGTATTCCTCGCGCTCCTCGATGGTCGTCTCGTGCAGGTCCAGGTCCTCCATGGAGCCGAAGCGCTGCACGGCCTGGCGAGCCAGGTCGCCGTAGGGCATCGGATGGCGCACGAGCGCCGGGCGCAGCCCCAGCTCGGCCACGACCTCGGCCACTCGCCGGGTGGTCTGGCTCTTGCCGGCCCCGGTGCGGACGGCGCAGACCGCGATCACCGGCAGCCGGCTGGGAAGCATCGTGCGGTTCGGGCCAAGGAGCGTGAAGTCGGCACCGGCGGCGAGGACGCGCGAGGCGGCGTGCATGACCGCCTCGTGGCTCACGTCGCTGTACGAGAAGACGACCTCGTCGACGCGCTCGTCGACGATGAGCCGTTCCAGCTCGGGCTCGGGGTGGATCGGGATGCCGGCCGGGTATCGGCTCCCGGCCAGCTCGGGCGGGTACCGTCGCTCGGCGATGCCGGGAATCTGCGTGGCGGTGAAGGCCACGACCTCCGCGTCGGGGTCGTCGCCGTAGACGACGTTGAAGTTATGGAAGTCGCGGCCCGCGGCTCCCATGATGATCACACGCCTCGTCATCACTGCCACCTCGTGTCCCTGGTCGAGCCGGTGTGACGTGGCGCAGGCCGCCGCGTGCCGGCATGCCGACGCTAGGCGGGCCGATGCCGCCCCGGGAGTGCCATTCGAACCGCCGGCCGGGGCCCTTCAGCCCGGTGCGCCGGGCGCTCAGTTCAGCAGGTCGGACAGGGAGGTGAGGGTGAAGCCACGGTCGCGCAGGCCGGGGACCATGATCCGCAGCGCGTCGAGCGTCTCGTAGCCGCCGAGGTGCATGAGCACGTTCGAGCCGCCCTCGGCGGTGCTGATCACCTTGGTGGCGATCTGCTGGGCGGTGGGTCCGCCCTCGCTGATCGGCTTCCAGTCGATGGTGTCGATGTCCCACATGAACGTCTTCGTGTAGCCCGCCGATGCCGCCGCCTGGATGACGGACGCGTTGATGGAGCCGTACGGCGCGCGCCAGTAGGGCTGCGGGTTCTGGCCGCTCAGCTGGCGGAGGATCGCCTCCGAATCGGCGAGCTCGCGGCGGATGAAGTCGGCCGTCGGCGTGATGCCGGCGCAGGGCGCGGTCGTCGGAGAGCCGCCACCGCCCCGCACGAGGTCGCAGTGGTGCATCGTGTGGTTGCCGATCTCGAACAGCTCGGGATGGGCCCGCACGATGGCCATGATCTCGCGGCCCTCCGGCGTCTGCGCCATGGCCCCGGTCGGGAACAGCGTGGCGCACACGCGGTGCCGGATGAGGAAGTTCAGGATGTCGACGCCGGGCACCAGCCGCCCGCCCATGTCGAAGGTGAGCGCCACCCCGTTGCCGGCGCCGGGGATGACGTAGAAGGTCTGCGGGTTGCCGGCCGCCACGCGGTTGCCGGCGCGGCAGCCGGTGGGAACGGCGGTCGGCGCCGCTGTCGGCCGCGTGGTCGGGGCGGCGGTGGGCAGCGGCGTGGCATTCGGATCGCCGTTCACCACGAGCGTCCAGCCCGCCTGCAGGACGTCGGGGTCGGCGGCGAGGGCGGGATAGCGGTCCGCGTTCCAGGCCTGGAGCTGCGCGACGCTGGTGCCCCACGTCCGGGCGATCGAGAAGAGGGTGTCGCCCGGCTGGACCGTGTACGTCGTGACGCCCGCACTGGGCTCGACCGATGCCGAGGCCGATGTGCTCGGCGCCAGGCTCTCCAGCACCGATGCCGATGCACCGGCCGACGCGCTCGGCAGTGCCGGCGTCGGCGTCGCGCTCGGATCGGCGCCGCACGCGGCGAGGACGAGGGCCGCGGTCAGGAGCGCCGCCGCGGCTCGGGCGGTGATGGGCAGCATCGGCTCGGGTGGCTCCTAGTTGGGATGGAAGGTCAGGTCGCCGGTGGAGACCGGCGGCATGGCCCCGTCGGCGAGGAGGTCCGCCTCGCGACGAAGGAGCGCCAGCTCCGCGTCGAGCCGCGTCGCGGCGTCCGGCAGCTCGAGCAGCGCCTGCTTGCGCACCCGCTCGATCTGGAGCACGCCGGCGACGGCGTAGCTGGCGGCGAGCGGCTCCTCCGGGAGGCGGATCGGCTTGAGGACTTCGTCGAGCGATGCGGCCACGTCGGTGATCTCCCTGGACTCTGCCCCTATGGACGCGGCAGACGCCACGAAGCGTTTCACGGTGACGAGATAGGCGTCGAGTGCCGACTGGACCCGCGGCAGGAGGCCGATGGCCCGCTCGCGGTCGCCGTCCACCTCGAGGAGCGGGTCGAGCTCGACGATGGCGTATGCGCCGCCGCGGTCCTCGGCGCCCAGGGCGGCGCGGGCGACGCCCACCGCCAGCAGCCCCCAGCGGCCGTCGTCAAAACGGTCGGCGCTGTGCACCTCGACGATCGTGCCGACCCTGCTGTAGGCCACCTCGGCACCCTCGCCCACCTCGGGCCCGGCGGTGATGAGGCTCACCGCGAAGCGGCCGCCGTACGGGGAGCCATCGGCCATCACGTCGGCCATCATCGCCCGGTAGCGCTCCTCGAAGACGTGCAGCGGCAGCGGCAGGTGCGGGAACGCGACGACGTGGAGCGGGAAGATCGGAAGTCGCATGACTGTCCGGCATCGTGGCACGCCTCGCCGAAGGACGCAAAATGCGGCGCTGGCCACAACCGGTGGCGCTGACTCTCACCCGGTGCCGCGTACCGCTCACCAACGTCGTGATCGGCTCCAAATGGGGGGCACGACCGTCACGCCGTGATCGTTGAGTCCCGGATCACCGGCTTCGCGTCGGTCAGGCGCCACCAGGTGACAGATTGACCTCCGAGAAACCGCATGCGCGCCTCAAGGAGAGCGCTGCGAAACGCTACTCCTGGTCGACGAAGGTCGTGTCGATCTGCGCCCGCTGCAGCTTCCCGGAGTAGTCGATGTAGACGCTCTTCCACTCGCTGAAGAAGTCGAGCGCCGCCTGGCCCACCTCGCGGTGGCCGTTGCCGGTGGCCTTCACCCCGCCGAACGGCAGGTGCGCCTCGGCCCCGATGGTGCCGTGGTTCACGTAGCCGATCCCCGAGTCGAAGTCGCGGATCGAGCGGAAGGCGAGGTTGACGTCCCGCGTGAAGAGCGAGGTCGAGAGGCCGTACTTCACGCCGTTCACGACCTCGACCGTCTCCTCCCAGGAGTCGACCGGGATGACCGATGTCACCGGCCCGAAGATCTCCTCCTGGGCGATGCGGGCGTCGGCGCGAACGTCGGCGAAGATGGTGGGCTGGAAGAAGGAGCCGTTCTCCAGTGCGCCGTCGCGCGCCGGCTCGCCGCCGATGACGAGGTCGCCCTCATCGCGGCCGATGGCGGCGTACGCCGCGATCCGTTCCACCGCGCGGTCGTTGATGACCGGCCCCACGTCGGTCGCCTCCTCGAGGCCGTCACCCAGGACCAGCTTCGCGACCCGGCCCTTCAGGGCGTCGACGAAGCGGTCATGGATGGACCGATGAACGACGATGCGGCTGGCCGCCGTGCAGCGCTGGCCGCTCGTCCCGAAGGCGGACCACACCACGCTGTCGAGCGCGAGGTCGAGGTCGGCGTCCTCCCAGATGACGATCGGGTTCTTGCCGCCCAGCTCGAGGCTGACCCGCTTCAGCGTCTCGGCTGCGCGGCGGCTGATCTCGACGCCGGTCTCGGTGTGGCCGGTGAAGCTGATGAGGCGGACGTCCGGGTGGTCGACGATCGCGTTGCCGACATCGGCGCCGCTGCCGGTCACCACGTTCACGACACCCTCCGGGATCCCACCCTCGAGGAGCAGCTCCACGAAACGCACGACGCAGGCCGGCGTGTCGGAGGCAGGCTTGATGACCGCGGTGTTGCCGCAGATGAGGGCCGGGAACAGCTTCCACGCCGGGATCGCGATCGGGAAGTTCCAGGGGGTGATGATGCCGGCCACGCCGATCGGGCGGCGGATGGCCATGGCGAACTTGTCCGGCATCTCCGAGGGAACGGTCTGCCCGAACAGGCGCCGCCCCTCGCCGGCCATGTAGTAGGCGACGTCGATCGCCTCCTGGACGTCGCCGCGCGCCTCGGGCAGGACCTTGCCCATCTCGCGGGTCATGAGCCGGCTGAGCTCCTCCTTGTGCTCGGCCAGGATCCGCGCCACGCGGAACAGGATCTCGCCGCGTTTCGGTGCCGGCATGAGCGACCAGGCCGGGAAGGCGGCCCTCGCGGCGGCCACGGCGGCGTCGACGTCGGCGGGGCCGGAGGCGGCGAACTCGCCGATGACGTCGTCGCGGTTGGCCGGGCTCACGCTCGTGAAGGTGGCGCCGGAGCGGGCGGGCACCCACGTGCCGCCGATCAGGTTCTCGTAGGTCGTGGACACGCTGTCTTGTCTCTCCTCGTCGCGTCCGCCGGGAGGCGGGCGCCATCGGTCTGTGCAC
>DATBIK010000011.1:0-8762 GCA_036556985.1 Candidatus Limnocylindria bacterium
CGCCAGCCCGCACAGCACGGCGCTCGAGGCGGCCGGGAAGACGGCGTGGATCGAGTCGCCCTCGGTCTTGACCGCGGTACCGTCGTGACGGGCCACGGCCTCCCGAGCGACCTCCAGGAAGCGAGCGACCAGCGCGGCCGCCTCCGCGTTGCCGTGCCGCTCCACGAAGGCGGTGAAGTCGCGCAGGTCGGAGAACAGAAAGCCCCGATAGGCGGAATCTCCGGCCTCGGGTCGTGGATCGTCCATCAGTCAGCTCGAGCCTGCTCCCACTCGCCGCGGCCTCGCCAAGTGCGGAGCCGCCACAGTGTAGGGCGGCCGTTCCCCGCGCAGGGGCGGGTTCAGACCGCTCGGTGGCCGAGGAGGAGGTACGTCTCGGTCGGCCGCTTGCCCTTGAGATCGACCACGCCGCGCCGCTCGAAGCGGTAGGCATGCTCCAGGCGCCGCGCGGTCTCGGCATCGACCTGGATCGGATTAGCGGCGGGTCAGCCGGAGCGCCACCAGCACGACAGCGTAGCCAAGGAACAGCAGCAGAAGGATCGCGGCGTCACGGCTCGCAAGGAGGTCCATCGCCCACGTACCTCGAAACGCCCCACTCGCAATTATCAGCGCCGAGGGCACGACGGACCGTCACCGTACGCCTCGCTGTCAAGTTTTCAGGCCGTGCCCCGTAGGGGAACTCGGTCCGCGATGCGGCTGATGAGGGCGTTCGCCCCCAACTCCTCGAGCAGCCCGATCGCGGCGTCACGGTCGGCCGTGTGGCCGCGCAGCATCCAGCGGTCGGCGAGGCACAGGGCCTCGCGGTAGGGCAGCTCCAGGGCGCGCCAGATGGCGAGGGGCCCGTCCCAGGGATCGCCATCAGCCCCCGGATCGACGGATGCCCGAAGTGTGAGGAGGCGCGCCTCGGTGGCTCGGCCCCAGCGCGGTTCGGCCTCGAGCTCGCGGAGGGCGGTCCCCGCCGCCGCCGCGTCGCCGGACCACGCGGCAGCCCGTCCTGCGAGGGCGAGCGCCTCGGCCCGGTCGAAGCCGATCGTGTCATCCGCCACCCGCCGTGCCCAGCCGAGCGCATCCGCGAACTCGCCGCCGACGAGCGCGCCGACGCCCCGGGCGAGACGGCTCCACCCGAATGCGTGCGGGTCGAGGTCGGGCTCATGCTCGCCGAGCCGATCCAGGGTCGACATCGGATCTGGGTCGCCGCGGACTGCATGGAGCACGGCGGTGGTCGCGGCGAAGTCGAGCCGATACGTGGTGGGCAGGTCGGAGGCCATCGCATCGTGGAGGCGTGCCAGCGCCCATTCCCAGTCTCCGGTCTCGACCGCGAGGATGCCGCCGATGTCGAGCAGCTGGAGCAGCCACTCGCGGCTGCCGAGCTGGTGCGCGAGATCGATCCCGCGGCGCGCAATCTCGCTTCCCGCCCGTGGATCGTCGACGGCGGTGAGCCACGCGAGGTTCGTGCGGGCGCGCAGCTCGATCGCGGCGATTCGCGCCTCCGCCGCACCGTCGATCGCCGCGGCCAACTCGGCCATGCCCTCCTCCGGCCGGCCCCCCTGCGCGAGCGCCGTTCCCAGCGAGACGTGAGCGTCGAGCGCCGATGCGCGGCTCTCGTCGGTCGCGTCCTGCGCCGCGGCCTCGATCGCGCGTTGCGCCCACTCGACGGCGGCGGCGGTGCTCTGCCGGAGCATGTGTGCGCGCGCCAGCTCGGCGGCGAGCCGCACCGTCACCGCGTCACGCCCGCCGACGTCGGCATACGACGACCACGCCGCCTCGAGCTCGGCCAGAGCGGTATCGCTGCGCTGGGCCTGGAGCAGGACCCCGGCAAGGTGGGCGCGGTCGCGAGCTGAGGCGACCCGGTCGCCCATCTCGTCGCGGGCATCGATCGCCGCTCTCAGGTGCATCTCGGCGACGCCGAACCGCGCCGCCGAGCGTGCGGCGGAGGCGGCAGCCTCGGCCAGCTGCGCGCGGGTCGTGGCGTCCTCGGCCAGTGTCAGGGCCCGCTCGAGATGGACGAGTGCCCGGTGCGGAGCGTGCTGCGACTCGGCGTGGTCGGCTGCCTGGCGCAATGCCCCCGTGGCACGCCGGGCAAGGGCATCGGCCTCGTCGCGATCGGCGCCGCCGACGGCGGCGTGCGCGGCGACGAGGTGCTCGGCGATTGGCTCGATCGCCTTCGGGTCGTCGTCCGCTCCGAGCTGCTCGATGACCGCCTCGTGGTATCGGCGTCGGTCGCGGCGCGAAAGCGTCGCGTAGGCGACCTCGCGCATGAGGTCCTGGACGAAGGTGAGCTGCCCACGGCCCGCTGAGCTGGGCTCGTCGTCGACCGCGAGGAACTCGCGCCGGATGAGCGTGCCGATCCGCGCCCCAAGCTCCGCGCGCGGCAGGGCGGTGAGCGTGGCGAGCGACTCCTGGCGGAAGCGGCGGCCGAGCACGGCGGCGGTGAGGAGAACGGTCCGCTCGTCGACCGGCAGTGAGTCGATCCGCGCGGCGAGGAGCGCGTGGAGCGACTCCGGCACGTCGCTGCCGGTGGCGGCCGGCCTGCCGGCCTCGGTCGTCATCCGCGCGATCTCGACCGCGTACAGGGGCACGCCCTCGGCCCGCTGCCGGACCCGCGCAGCCACTGCCTCGGGAAGCTGCGGGGCGAGCGCGCGCAGCAGCTCGTCGATCTCGCCGTCGGTCAGCCGGTCGATGTGCATCGATCGGAACTGCGGCACGCCGGCGCCCCACGTCGGCCGACGTTCCAGGAGCTCGGGCCGCGCGATGGCGAGGACGAGGATCGGATGCCGGTGCGACCAGGTGGTCAGGTAGTCGATGAAGTCGAAGGTGTCCGGATCGGCCCACTGGAGGTCCTCGAAGACGAGGGCGATCGGGCTGGCATCCGCCTCCGCCTCGAGGAAGCGTCGCCAGGCGGCGAACAGCTCCTCGCGCTCGCCGGCGGCGTCGGCCGGCCCGCCGAGCAGGACGCCGACGCGGGCCGCCATCCACTCTCGCTCGCCCGGGTCCGGGATGAGCCGGTCGAGCTCCGCGCCGAGCGTGCGGCGCACGACCTCCTCCGGCTCGCCGCGCGCCAGGCCGAGGAGGCGCCGCGCCATCTCGGCCAGTGGCGCGAAGGCGGTGCCCTCGCCCCAGCGGGGCGGACGCCCGCGGTACCAACGCAGCTGGGTGCCGTCGCGGGGCTGTCGCTCGACCTCGCGAACGAGGCGGCTCTTGCCGATGCCGGCCACGCCGCTGATCGAGACGAGCACGGTCGACCGGCCGTGGACGGCCGAGTCGGCCAGCTGGAGCAGGTCCGCGAGCTCCGCGGCGCGGCCGATGAACGGGCCGCGATGGCCGGCCACCGAGTCGGTGCCGTCCGGAGCGGACGCGGCTGCCGCGCGCCAGGCGCTCACCGCGCTGCTCCTGCCCTTCAGCGAGCGCTCGCCGGCGTCCTCGAACTCGATCGCGGCACCGACGGCACGACGCGTGGCGCTGTCGACGAGGACGCTCCCCGGCTTCGCGCTCTCCTGCAGCCGGGAGGCGGTGTTGACCATGTCGCCGGTGACCATGCCCTCGCCGTCGAGGTCGAACGAGACGGCAGCCTCGCCCGTGGTGACCGCGGCGCGCGCGGCCATGGCACCGCCCCCCGGCGTCGCGGTACCCATGGAGCCGACCGCAGCCACGATCTCGAGTGCGGCGCGCACGGCCCGCTCCGCATCGTTCTCGCGCGCGACCGGCGATCCCCATACCGCCATCACCGCGTCGCCGATGAACTTCTCGAGCGTGCCACCGTATCGGGCAACGGTGGAGCGCGCAGCCTCGAAGTAGCGGGACTGCACCTCGCGCACGTCTTCGGGATCCAGGCGCTCGGACATCGTCGTGAAGCCCACGAGGTCCACGAACAGGACCGAGACGAGCCGCCGCTCCGCGCGCCACGACCGGCCGGCTTCGGCACTCGGCGCCGGCGCCTTGTTCGCCATCGGCTCCGGGCGCGATCCGCTGGCGTCCTCGTCCGTCGGGACGGCCATGGGCAGCGAGATGCCGCACGACGGGCAGAAGCTGAAGGCGGCCGCCACCTGCGCGCCGCAGTCCGGACAATGCCGCCCCGTCTCGTCCATCGGTCCAGAAGGCCTAACCGGCCGTCCGGTCGGCTAGTACTGGGCCTCCTCCGGCGCAGCTTCCTTGAGGATCGTGATGCCAACCTTGTGCGGGTTGGTGGAGACCGCCACGAAAGCGTGCATGACGTAGCGGTTCAGCGTCTTCTCATGGTTCACCACGAGCGTCGAGATGCTCGGCTCGTCGCCATCGGCCGGGAGGAGGGTCTCCTCGACTCCGTCGGTGATGACCTGCGCGTTCCGCAGCTCCGTCAGCGGATCGTGGATGAACCGCTCCGCGTCGTCGGACCCCTCGGCTTCGGCCTTCGGGCTGGGCATGGCCCGATAGAACAGGCGGTATGCCGGTCGCAGCTGGTTCGGCGTCAGCTCGCGCCAGCTGGTTGGGATACCTCGCTCCTCGTAGCTCTCCCGGTCACGCTGTTTGAGCTGTTCATCGTCCATGGCTGCCCACCGCTGCGAAGGTAGGCCGATGATAGGGGGGCAGTACCCCCGTGGGAAGGTGCAGGTCCCATCGTATGGGTGGGCAGATCGCGCCCCAGGGCCTATCGTTCGGCGCTCTCCGCCGCAGCTGCAGAACGGAGGTGCGAACGCTGAGCGGGATGCGCCGATGGCGGGCGGGCCTGGCCGGCCTGCTCCTCGCCATGACCTGCGCCGCCTGTGGGGCTTCTGCGACCGCGCCCTCCGTCGCCCCGCCCACCCCCAGCCCGACACCGGCCGGCGGCACCCATGAGTTCCGGCTCGCCGGCCTGCCGGTGCCCGTCACGCTCGAGCTGCCGCCTGGCTGGACGGCGGATGGGCCGGTCGTCTCCCGCACCTCCGAGGATGAGGCGACGCCGATGTCGGTCTCCGTCTGGCTCGTGCGCCAGGTCTACCGCGATCCGTGCAACTGGCTCGGCGGTGCTGTCCGCGCAGGCCGCGGGACCGATGCGCTGGCCGACGCCCTCGCCGGACAGTCAGGCCGCCGCTCCCAGGTGAGCCGCGTCTCCATCGGGGAGCATTCGGCGCTGCTCGTGACCATGGAGGTGTCCGACGAGGTCGACGTCGAGGCCTGCGACGAGCGCGAGTTCCGCAGCTGGCCGCCCGATCGCGATCGCGATGCCCGCGTCCACGCCGGGCCGGGCGAGAAGGACGAGCTGTACCTCGTCCAGGTCGGGCGCCGCACGGTCGTCATCGACGCCGCCTACTTCGACGACGCCGACTCGAGCGAGCTGGCCGAGATCCATCGCATCGTCGCCTCGGTGACCTTCGGCGACGGTTCCTAGCCGCCCAGCGGGAAGCGGCAGCGCACTGTCGTCCCCTCCCCCGGGGCGCTCTCCAGCTCGGCGTCGCCGCCATGGGCCCGGCACAGGTCGCGCACGATGGCGAGCCCCAGACCGGCCCCAGCCCGGTCTCCCGACCGCCAGAACCGATCGAAGGCATGGGCCGATGCCTCCGCATCCATCCCCGACCCGTCGTCGACGACCTCGAGGATCGCCCATTCGGCGTCGCGCCGCATCCCGACCGTCACCCGGCCACCGGCGGACGTGTGGCGCAGGGCGTTGGCCACCAGGTTGCCGATGACCTGGCGCACCCGATGCGGATCGACCTCGACCGCCGGGAGCGCCGGATCGGCGTCCACGCCGAGCTCGACCTCCGCCTCGTCTGCAGCGACCCGGAACCCGGCGACCACCTCCTCGGCCAGCGCTCCGAGATCGGTCGTCTCGCGGCGCAGGGGGAGCGCGCCGGCATCGGCAAGCGAGAGAGTGCGCAGGTCCTCGATGAGCCGCTCCAGCTGCCGCGCCTCGGCCAGGACCCGCCCGAGATGCTCCCGGTCGGCGGGGTACAGCCCGTCGAGCATGCCCTCGACGCTGCCCTGGATCACGGTGAGCGGCGTGCGGAGCTCGTGGCTCACGTCGGCGAGCAGCCGACGACGCTGCTCCGCGTCCGCCGCGAGGCGGGCGCTCATCGAGTTGAAGCTGCGGGCCAGGGCCTGGATCTCGCGCGGCCCGCGGACGTCGACCTGCGTCCCGACCTGGCCGGCCTGCACCCGCGCCGAGGCCTCGATGAGGTCGCCGAGCGGCATCGCGGCGCGGCCGACGCCGCGAAGCAGGCGCGCCGCCCCGACGATGGCGAGCGCGATGACGACGAGCGGGAAGGCGGCGGCGACGGCATGCCCGGAAAGGATCGCGCCGAGCAGCCAGCCGATGAGGACCACGAACAGGGCGAACAGGAAGATCGCCACGATCGCGAACCCCATCGCACGGCGCATGAAGCCGCGGCGCATGCCACGCCACGCCTCGGGATCGCGCGGCGGCCAGGCCTCATCCTCCGGCCACCACGGCGGCCGGCTGCCGCCGCGACGCCAGCCTCCCGGACCCCAGTGGCCGCGATCACTCGGCAAGGCGATACCCCACCCCGTACACGGTGAGCAGGTGGCGCGGCTCTCGCGGGTTCGGCTCGAGCTTGCGGCGGATGTTCTTGACATGAGCGTCGATTGCGCGCTCGTACGACTCGAACGCGACGCCGTGGATCGCGTCCAGTAGCTGGGACCGCGTGAAGACGCGTCCCGGCTGGCGAGCCATCGCCGCGAGGAGCGCGAACTCCGACGCGGTGAGCTCGACCGGCTGGCCGGCCCGCGACACCCGCATCCGGCCGAGATCGAGCTCGAGGTCCCCGGCGCGCAGGCGCTCGCCGGATTGCGGCGCGGCGTTTCGGCGCAGGACGGCCCGAATGCGGGCGACGAGCTCGCGCGGGCTGAACGGCTTGGTGACGTAGTCGTCCGCGCCGAGCTCCAGGCCCAGGATCCGATCGGTCTCGTCGTCGCGGGCGGTGAGCATGATGATCGGGACCTCGCCGTCGCGCCGGAGCGCGCGGGTCACGTCGAGGCCGTCGAGCCCCGGCAGCCCGAGGTCGAGGACCACCAGGTCCGGGGCCTCGGTGCGCGCCCGCATGAGGGCCTCGTCGCCGCTGCGGGCGGTAGAGACGGCGAATCCTGCCGCCTCGAGGAAATCGACGACGAGCCGAACGATCTTCGGCTCGTCGTCGACCACCAGGATGCGGGCCATGACGCCGATGGTACGTGCGCCGGCCACTCAGGCGCCGGCGGGTCGCTCGCCGTTCGGCGTCTCGGCGCGATGCAGTTCGCGGTGGAGCTCCTCGAGCCGCTGGCGGCGGTCGCCCCAGGCGCCGTGCCGTCCCGTGCCGCCCGGACCACCACCCCATCGGCCCCACCCGAAGGCCGCCCGCACCAGGCCGATGACGAGAAAGATGCCGAGGATCCAGAAGACGACCCACAGGAAGCCGAAGCCGCCGAAGCCGTGCCAGTACTGCCCGTAGCCGGGGCCGTAGGGCGCGAGCGGGATTGGGTCGCCGGAGGCCGCCGCCTGCTGGGCCGCCTCGGCGAACCCGGCGGAGACGCCCGCGTTGTAGACCCCCGTGCCGATGCCGATGGCCACCGCCACGACCAGCAGGACGGCGATGACGCGAAAGAAGGTGCTCACGATGCCACTACCTCTCGATGTGCTGCGCCCCGCCCATCGGGACGCGTTGTCCGTCGAGGTTGGGCCCCGATTGCGCTCGAACTGTGAACAGCAGATGGAGAGACATGCGGCGTTCGAGCGAGCAAGCGCTACGATGGCGCGGCGGGATCTCCCGTGACATTCGGAGGTGTGGAGACCGATGACCCTCGACTTCAGCCAGGTCAACTGGCTGGCCGCCATCGTCGGCGCGATCGTCTACTTCGCGCTCGGCGCGCTCTGGTATTCGCCGGTGCTCTTCGCCAAGCCCTGGCAGCGCTCCATCGGCTGGGACGAGAACCGGGCGCCGCCGCAGGCATCGGCGATGACCTACGTCGTGCCGCTCGTCGCCTACCTGGTCATGGCTGTCGCGGTGGCCATGCTCGCCGCCGCAACCGGGACCGATGAGCTCGGCGAGGGGATCGTGCTCGGCCTGGTGCTCGCCGTCGGCCTGTCGCTGGCGCACACCTTCGTCGACGCCAGCTTCAGCCCCGAGAAGCCGCAGCCGTGGACGTGGTTCGTGATCAACGGGACGTACCACGCCATCGGTCTCGTGATCCTGGCGGTGATCATCGCGATCTGGCCGTAGGGACGGCAGGCGCCATACTGGGGGCGTGGCGTCCTACACGGTGAATCGGCGGGCGGTCGAGCGCGCGACGCAGCGCATCGACGCCCGCCAGTACGTCCTCGACAGCGACTGGGGCGAGGTCCAGCCCGATGCGGCGGCCGAGAACCGCTACCTCGCGTCGCACGACTGGGACGAGTACGCCGAATGGCACCTCGGCCTGACCGAAGGCGCCAGCGATGAGACCAAGGCGCGCTACGCCTTCGTGATGGGCGACTTCCGTCGCATCCATCGCACGGCGATCATCGCCTGCCATTACCGCGCGGCGGAGTGGCGCCACAAGGAGGTCGAGCTCGCCGCGCACCACCTGCTCCAGCATCTCGACCGCGCCGCGGGCATCGGCTGAGGTCAGGGGGCGCCGGCCTCGCGCTCCTTCTGCCAGCGCGCGATGAGCCGTGGCCCGGCACGGGAGAGCCAGGCGCCCTCCACGAAGCCGGCCAGCTCGTCGCGACTCAGCTCGCCCACCCGTGATCCGCGGAGCAGGACCGATGGGTGGCCGCGAAAGTGGGGCGTGGTGAAGAACGGCAGGGAGTCATCGGCCAGGATGGCCTCCTTCTCCATCTC
>DATBIK010000012.1:0-11051 GCA_036556985.1 Candidatus Limnocylindria bacterium
CGAGCAGGATGAGCCCGCCGGCCGCGGTCACCACCGCCACGGTGGCCGGGTCCATCATGTCGCGCAGGAGGAAGGCGCCGCCGGCGATCCCGCCCTGCACGACCAGCACCGTCAGGGCACTCAGGTAGACGCCGGCGCCCAGCGCGGCGGCGAAGGCGATGCTGGCCACGCCGTCGAGCAGCGACTTCGTGGCGAGCAGTGTGATGTCGCCGCTCAGCCCGTTCTCGAGGGAGCCGATGAAGGTCAGCGGCCCAACGCAGAAGACGAGGCTGGCGGTGATGAAGCCCTCCGCGATCCGGCTCCCACCCTCGTCGCGCGCCAGCCGCCGCTGGAACCAGGCGCCGAGCGCCTCGAGGCCGTCGTGCAGGCGCAGCAGCTCCCCAATGACCACGCCACCGAGCAGCCCGCCGAGCACCGCCAGCTCGTCGCCGGGCAGCAGGTCGGGGCTGGTGAACATGGTGAGCGCCATGAAGGTGGCGATCACCAGCGTGAAGAAGCCGAGCCCGGTGGTCAGGCTCTCCTGCATCCGTGGTGGCACCCGCGCCCCGGCCAGGAGGCCGATGGAGGTGCCGACCAGCACGGTCGCCACGTTCAGGAGGGTGCCGCTCAGGAACATCGGCGGAGCATTGGCGGGGATGCCCGCCGGCGTCAAGCCTGTTCGTGGTGCACGAGCGCACGATTACACGAGCACACGATCGAGCGTGATGCGAGCGCGCATGGCGTGCTGGCCGCGGATCCGCAGGACCGAGGGCCGGCACCCCGCCTGCTACCATCGGCCGACCCATGAGCGAGACAGCCAGCGCACCCGTCCGCGTCCGGATGGCGCCCAGTCCCACCGGCCCGCTGCACATCGGGACCGCGCGGACGAGCCTCTACAACTACCTGTTCGCGCGGCACGTGGGTGGGACCTACGTGCTGCGCATCGAGGACACCGACACCGAGCGCAGCACCGTCGAGCACGAGCGCGACATCATCGACAACCTGCACTGGCTGGGGATCAGCTGGGACGAGGGCCCGCAGGTGGCCGGCGGCGACGACGTCGGCCCGCATGCGCCGTACCGGCAGAGCCAGCGCATGGACCGATACGCCCGCGAGGCGGATCGGCTCCTGGCGGACGGGCACGCCTACCACTGCTGGTGCACGCCCGATGAGCTCGAGGCGGTTCGCCGGCAGCAGGCGGAAAACAAGGAGGCGCCGCGATACGACGGCAGGTGCCTGCGCCTGACCGATGCCGACCGCGCCCAGTTCGAGGCCGAGGGCCGGCAGGCGGCGGTGCGGCTCAAGGTGCCGCCCGAGACGATCCGCTTCGACGATCTGGTGCGCGGCGAGGTGGAGTTCGACAACGCGCTCCTCGGCGATTTCGTCATCGTGCGTGCCAACGGGGTGCCGCTCTACCACTTCGTGGTGGTCGTCGACGACGAGGAGATGGGGATCACCCACGTCATCCGCGGCGAGGACCACCTGTCGAACACGCCGAAGCACATCGCGCTGATCCGGGCGCTCGGCTACCGCGAGCCGCGGTTCGGCCACATCCCGCTCATCCTCAACCCGGATCGGTCCAAGATGAGCAAGCGCAAGTCGCAGACGGCGATCACCGCCTATCGCGAGCAGGGCTACCTGCCGGAGGCGATGGTGAACTTCCTCGCCTTCCTTGGCTGGAGCCCCGGCACGGAGGAGGAGATTTTCGCGCTCGACGAGCTGGCCGAGCGGTTCGAGCTGGCATCGGTGCACAAGGGCGGCGCGGTGTTCGACCAGGACCGCCTCGATTACCTGAACGGCGTCTACATCCGCAACCTCGCCGATGAGCAGCTGGCGCTGCGCCTGCGGCCGTTCCTGCCGGAGGCCCTCGACGACGCCTCCGTGCTGCGCGTGGTGCCGCTCATCAAGGAGCGGCTCGTTCGCCTGGGAGATGCGGCCGAGCTCGTCGCCTTCCTGGTCGAGACCGATGCCGAGGTCGGGTCCCGCTACGACGCCGACGCCCTGCTGCCGAAGAACCGGGACGCGGCCGAGACCGCGGCGGCGGTCGCCGCCGCCCGTGACGCGCTCGAGGGGCTCACCGAGGCGGACTTCTCGGCCGACGTCCTCGAGTCGCGCTGCCGCGAGGCCGCCGAGGTGCTGAGCTGGAAGGCGGGCGACTTCTTCCGGCCGCTGCGCCTGGCAGTGACCGGGCGTCCGGTCTCGCCGCCGCTGTTCGGCTCGATGGAGCTGCTCGGCCGCGACCGGGTGCTCGCCCGGCTGGACGCCGCGCTCGGCAAGCTCACCGCGGCCGGGGTGCCCACCGCATGACCGAGACCGGGCTGGGCGAGCTGCTGTCGATGACGCTCATCGTGCCGATCCGCTCCTCTTCCGGCGAGGAGGTGGACCCCACCCGCGTCCCGCTCGAGGGCATGCGCCACGGGACCGATGGCGAGGGCCGCTTCCTGCCGGCCTACACCGCCGAGCAGACGTTCCGGGAGTTCGGCCCGACCGGCTCGGACGCGATCGAGCTGCCTGCGCGGGACCTGTTCGGCAGAGCCGAGCTGGGGCGTGTGCGGGTGGTCATCGATCCGGGCGCGCCCGGCCAGCTCGAGGTCCCGGAGGGCCTGATCCCCTTCCTGGCGGCAGGGATCGACCCGACCTCGCCGGAGGCGATGCGGGCGCGGCGACCCTTCGGCGGGCTGCCGCCGCTCGAGGTGCCGACCGAGGTGCCGCAGCCGTTCGGGACCGAGCTGGCCGCCGCCCTGCGCGAGATGCCGCAGGTCCAGGCGGCCTGGCTGCTGCGCGCCGGGTCGGGCTGGACGGTCGGGATCCTGCAGGGCCCGGATGCCGTGCTCGCGACCTTCGACGAGGTGCGGAACCGGCTCCACGCGCTCGCCAGCGAGCATCTCGGGGGGCGCCGCGCGCTTGCCGTCACCGACCTGTCCGCGCAGCCGGTGCGCGAGGCATACGAGTCGGTGGCGCCGGCGTGGTACGTCCACGAGCCGGAGAAGCCGAAGGGGTTCCTCGGCCGGCTGTTCGGAGACTAGCCCCCGTCGGTCGTGCCGAGGCCCGGAACGAGGACGAGGCGCCCCGCCACCCTGCCCGCCGCCAGGCGGTCGTGCGCCTCCTGCGCGCGTTCGAGTGGCATCCGCTCCACCTCCCAGCGCAGGCGGCCGCGGCGTGCCAGGCGCACGACGGCGCGCAGGTCCGCCAGCGATCCCCAGGCCGTGGTGGTGAGCGAGGCCTCCACCGGCAGTCGCTCGAAGCCGAACGGCAGCGTGCCGCCCGCCTCGCCGACGAGCGAGACGAGGCCGCCGGGCGCGACGTTGCGCGCGGCGTAGTCGAGCGTGGCATCGGTCCCGACGAAGTCGAAGACGACGTCCGCCGGCCCGCCCAGGCCGAGGTGCACGAGCGACTCGTCGCCCTCCAGCAGGCCCAGGTCGGCGCCGAGGCGGGCGGCCACGGCGAGCTTGTCCGGGTCCAGCTCGCGCACGGCCACCGTCAGATCGGGCAGGCGGCGAAGGTACTGGATGGCGAACTGGCCGAGCCCACCGAAGCCGATGAGCAGGACGCGCGCGCCGGGCGTCAGCCACGCCGCCGCGCGGGTCACCGCACGGTAGGGCGTCACGCCGGCGTCGGCGAGCGGGGCGGCATGGTCGGCGTGCAGGTCGCCGATCGGCACGAGGTGGCGTGGGTGCGGCACGAGGACGTACTCGGCGTATCCGCCGTCGCGCTGGAAGCCGGGCGACTCGCCGCGCTCGCAGCGCTGCTCCTCCCCGGTCGCGCACTCGCGGCAGGCGCCACAGCCCCAGCCGCCGAACACGACGACGCGGCTGTGCGCGGCGAGCTTCGCACGGCGCAGCGGGCGGGCGGCCTCGTCACCCCAGGCGTCGATGGTCCCGCCGATCTCGTGGCCGAGCGTCACCGGGCGGGTGACGCGCAGCCGATCGGTGCGGGCAACGTGGATGTCGGTGTGGCATACGCCGCAACCGGCGACCCGGACCCGGACCTCCGTGCCGGTGGGCTCGGGAACCGGCAGCTCCTCGAGCCGGAGCGGCTCACCCGCCGCGTGGCTGCGGACGGCGAGCATCGGTCCTACTCCGGTGGGTTGATGGCCTCGAGCAGGCGCGCGACGAGGCCCTTCGGCTCCACCCGCTCGACGATGTCCAGGATCGTGCCGTCGCGGGCCACGGCGAAGGCGGTCGGCTCGGCATTCACGTTGCCGCGGTCGCTGCGGGTGGGGATGCCGAGCATGGCCGTCGCCGTCCGACGCTCGTCCGAGAAGAGGAGGTAGGGAAGCTCGAGGGCCGCCACGTACTCGGCCTGCTGCCGCTCCGAGTCCGTCGTCACCACCACCAGTCCCACGCCCGCCCGCTCGAGGCGCGGATACGCGTCGCGCAGGGCGATGGCCAGCGCGTCCGCCCGCTCGCGGGCCGCGCCGCGGCGCAGCGATGGGCCGGCCATGAAGACGACGATCGACGGCTGCTTGTCGACGAAGCTGCGCAGGTTGAGCAGGTAGCCGTCGGTGGCGCGCAGGCCGACCGAGGGCATCTGCTCGCCGACCTGCACGCGCAGGCCGGCCGGGGTGGCGGTGGTCATGGCACGATTGTAGCGGCGGGCCTGGGCGGGGCCGGACCGAGGCGGACCCGCGCCCCGTCGCGGTGGGCGAGGCCGTCGCGCTCCAGCCCGTCGATGACGGAGGCCAGGTCGCTGCCCGCAAGACCCGCCCCGAGCTCGGCCTCGGGGAGCGCGTGATCGCCGGCCGTGGCCAGCGCCCGCACGACGGCGCCGCGGGCCTCGCGCGCCGAGCCGGCGAAGCGCGGCTGGCGGGGTACGGGCACGCGGCCGGCACGGCCACGAGAGGGGCAGCCGCGCGCGACCGGGCAGGTGTTGCAGCGCGGGTCGCGGGCGCGGCAGACGCGCGCCCCGAACTCCATGCTGGCGTGGATCCAGTCGCTCGCCTCGCTCGCGTCGGCAGCGGGCGACGCGAACGCATCGGCCTGTGCCTGGAGCTCGCGAGCGGTCGCGCCGACGCCCAGGCCGAGGCGCCGGACGAGCCAGCGGCGCACGTTCGTGTCGACGACCCCCACGGCCTCGCCGAAGGCGAGCCCCGCCAGCGCCCGGGCGGTGTACGGCCCCACTCCGGGCAGGGACTGGAGGCCGGCCACGTCGCGCGGCCAGCCGTCGCGCTCCACCGCCACCGCCGCGCGCCGGAGGGCGAGCGCCCGCCGGTTGTAGCCGAGGCCGGACCAGGCGGCGAGGGCCTCGCGCTCCGGGGCGGCGGCCATGGCCGCCGGCGTCGGGTAGCGGCGCAGGAAGGCGGGGTAGCGCTCCACGACCCGGGCAGCCTGCGTCTGCTGGAGCATCACCTCGCTGACGAGCACGGCCCACGGGTCGCGCGTCGCGCGCCACGGGTAGGGGCGGCTCTCGACGTGGTACCAGCCCAGGATGGCGGCGCGAATGCGGCGCAGGTCGGCCATCGCCGCAGCGTAGCGCGTCGGTGGGGTACGCTCGGCCGCCGATGCGCTACCGACTCGTCTGCCTGGATGCGGGCTTCACCCTGCTCTCCCCGCGACGGACGCTTGCCGATTCCCTGCGCGGCGTGCTCGAGGAGCAGGGCCACCCGGTGGCGCCCGACGACCTGCGGCGGGCCTGGGAGGTGGCCGATCGCTGGTTCTGGGACGAGTATCACCGCCCGGACAACCGGACCTGGGGCGACGACGCAGCGATCGAGCGCACCTGGCGCGAGTACCACTCGCTCATGCTCGCCGAGCTGGGATTCGCCGATCACGCGCACGAGCTGCTCGACGCGATCCTGACCAGCCAGTTCGCGGCGGACGCCTGGGAGCTCTATCCCGACGTCGAGCCGGCGCTGGCCGAGCTGCGGCGGATGAAGGGCCTCTCCATCGGCGTCGTCTCCGACTGGGGCTCGAACCTGGACGAGATCCTGGCCAGGCTCGGCCTGGGCCGATACCTCGACTTCGTCCTCGCCTCCGGCTCGGTCGGCGTGGCGAAGCCGGACCCGGCCTTCTTCCGGCTCGCCGCGGAGCGGGCCGGCGTTCCGGTCGGCGAGGCGATGATGATCGGCGACTCGCTGCGGGCCGACGTCGAGGGCGCCGCGACCGCGGGCCTGCACGGCGTGCTCCTGCGCCGGCCCGTGCCCGATGGCGAGGACCACGCCGTGCCACCGGTCGTGGTGCCGGATGGGACGCCGGTCATCGGCTCGCTGGAGGAGCTTCCGGCGCTGGTGGCCGGGACGAAAGGGCCACGCGAAGACCATCGACAGGCGCCCCGGCGCATGGCGTAGAGTGGCGCCGACTTTCGAACCCGCCGCCGCCAGGAGCCTGCCGTGATCCGCCGGAACGTCGTCGCCGCACCGATCATCCTCTCGATCGTGTTCACCGTGGCGCTGCCCGCTCCCGCCCTTGCGGCGCCGACCCTCACCTCCCGGACCGTGCAGTCGGGGCTCACCATCCCCTGGGACGTGGCCTTCGCGCCCGGCGGCCAGATGTTCGTCAGCGAGCGGCCCGGCCGGGTCAAGGTCTTCCGCAGCGGCAATCCCGGCGCCGCGCTCCTGCGCAGCAACACGATCGCCGGCGTGCACGCGGTCGGTGAGGCCGGAGTGATGGGCCTGGCCGTCGACCCGAACTTCACGGCGAACCGGTTCCTGTACGTCTGTGCCTCGCGCGACCACAACGGCCGCTGGCTGAACCAGGTCCTCCGCTACGAGGTCCGGGCCAACTGGACGCTGCGCCTCGACCGGATCCTGATCCGCAACGGCATGAAGGCGAACACGATCCACAACGGCTGCGCACTGGAGTTCGGCCCCGACGGCCGCCTGTGGGTGACGATGGGCGACGCCAACATCCAGTCACGGGCCCAGAACCCGAACCTGCTCAACGGAAAGGTGCTCCGCATCAACCGCAACGGCTCGATTCCCGACGACAATCCGGTGATGCCGGGTGCCTCGGGCCGGACGGCCGTGTATTCGATGGGGCACCGCAACCCGCAGGGCATCGACTTCCACCCGACGACGGGGCGGGTGTACGCGGTCGAGCACGGGCCGAACCAGGATGACGAGATCAACTGGATCCGGCCCGGCCTGAACTATGGCTGGCCGTGCGTCACCGGCAACGATGTGCCAACCCCCAGTTTCGGCACCGGCGCGTGTGCGGGCCTGACAGGCGCGGACTTCGAAAACCCGGCGTGGCGCTCCGGCGCGCCGACGATCGCCACCTCGGGCGCCGCCTTCGTGAGCGGGCCGCGCTGGGAGAACTGGAAGGGCCAGCTGTTCGTGGCGCAGCTGAAGGAGTCCGACCTGCGCCGGTTCGCGGTCATCGATGGCGGCACCACTGCCGACCACCGGGCCACCTACTACAACGGCCGCTGGGGGCGCCTGCGTGCCGTGGTGTTCGGGCCCGGGCGGCACCTGTTCGTCACGACCTCGAACGGGTCGAACGACCGGGTGGTCCGGATCAGCGCCAACTAGCCGGGATCGGGAATGGCCCAGCCGATGCGGGCGGTGTCCCGCAGCCAGTAGCCGGCCCACGGCCCGTCGATGACGTAGAACCAGCGGCCCGACAGGCCGGGGATCTGCGAGCGCCGTGTGGTCTGGAGCGTCATCGGGCTGTCGATGGTGGCTGTCTTCGTGCGCAGCTGCGTCCCGAGGTGGTTGACGGTCTGCCCGGTGTACCGGCCGGCGGCGAGCGTGATCATCCGCGGCGGGTCGTACGTCTTCGCGCCGGCGAAGGCGTCGACTGCGGTCACCGCGTCGCGGCCGCAGTTGCTGCCGCTGTCCAGGACGGTGACGCCTCCCCATGAGCGGATGCGAATGCGCGACCAGGTGCAGTTGTCGAAGTTGTTCGTCTCGCGGTAGTGGTTCGCGATGTCGACCGTGGAGCGCACGATGTACCGGCCCGGCGCCAGCCCGGTGATGTCGATCCACTGGTAGGCGAAGTCCCACGGGTAGCGGTCGCCCCAGCCGACCGATATGCCAACCCGGTTGGTCAGCGTCGAGCGGGTCCCGCACCACGACTCCTGGTAGTAGGGCGACTGGCGTGCGTAGGGCAGGCCCAGGCGCCACGGCGTGGTGTCGAGGAAGCAGAAGCCGGTCTTCGCCCCGGCGCGGACGGTCGCCGGATCGCCGACCCGGTACAGCTCGTAGGTCATGACCCGCTGCACGTGCCAGTGGTCGTGGCCGTCTCCGGCGTAGCGACCCACGGCGTCAGTGGAGCGTCGCCGCCACCCGCCGGACTCGCGGTAGATGATCTGATCGATCGCCATCCGGTTCTGTGACTTCGTCCGGTGGCCACGCACCTCGAAGGCGCCGGGCCCGCGGTTCAGCATGATCGTGGTGAAACGCAGGAGCCGACGCCCGTTGACGGTCTGGATGTGCCAGTCGTCGAGGGGCATCATCTTGAGGTTCGGCAGGCGGTCGCCCGCGGCGGCGAGGACGGGGCTCGGCAGGACGGCCTGCGCGGAGAACGCGGCGAGCAGCAGCACGAGGGTGATGGCGAGACTCAGGGAGATCGTCGTCTCTCGGGTTCGTTCCATCGGTCCTCCGAGCGGGCAGCTGGCAGCTCGTCTCAGGATAGCCGCGGCGGGCGTGTGCGCGACGCCGTTCGGCGTCTAGAGTGGGTCGACGATGCCGCCCCGCACCAGCCTTTCGTCCAACCCAGCCGATGGCCAGATCGTCGTGGACAAGTTCGGCGGCTCCGTCCTGCGGCGGCCTGAGGACATCGCCGCGGCAGTCGAGGCGGTGGCCGCCCAGCAGGCTGACGGGCTCCGGCCGGTGGTGGTCGTCTCGGCCTTCGAGGGCGTGACGGACACGATCCTCGAGGCCGCCGGTGCACTCCTGCCTGGCGGCGGCGCCTTCCTGCGCGGCACCCGGCTGGACGCCGAGGAGCCCCTCGCCCGGGAGACGGACCGTGCGCTCGCCACCGGCGAAGCGCTCTCCGCGGCCCTCTTCGCGCTCGGCCTCCAGGCGCGGGGCATCGCGGCCCGCTCCTTCAGTGGGGCGGAGGCGGGCATCCGAACGGCTGCCGCGCATCTCGGCGCGGAGGTGCGCCGGGTCGCCCCCCGTCGTCTGCGCGCGGCACTCGCCGAGCGGATCGTGCCGGTGGTGGCAGGCTTCCAGGGAATCGGTGCGCACGGCGAGCTGACGACATTGGGCCGTGGCGGTACGGACCTCTCGGCCGTGGTCCTGGCCGCCGCCCTGCGCGCCGACCGCTGCGAGCTGTTCAAGGACACCGGCGGGGTGATGGAGGCGGACCCGTACCTCGTGCCCGGGGCGCGCTTCCTGTCCACCGTGGACGCGCACCAGCTCGAGCTCCTCGCCGAGCTCGGAGCGGAAGTGGTCCATCCGGTCGCCGTGCGGCGCGCGCGGCGGGCTCGGCTGCGGCTCGTGGTACGAGCGCTCGCGGCCGATCGCCCCATGACCGAGGTGCTGCCGCGGTCCGCACGCGGCGCCCCGGCCGGTGGGCCGATGCTGGCGGTGGATCGCAAGCAACGCATCGCGCGACTCTCCCTGGTCGGCCCCGAGGCGGTCATGCCCGAGCTGCTCCCCGTCCCGGCCCGCGGGGCGGGCAGCTTCGACGAGTCCGGGCTGCGGGTGGTATGGGCCGACGTTCCGCTTGATCAGCTCGCCGCTGCCGCGCAGGCCATCCACGCTGCCTGCATGAGCGCCGCCGCCGGCCCCGACGCCTCCGCCTAGCTCGGCGCTGCCGGCTCCGGGTCACCCACGGCCTCGTGCTCGGCGATCTCGGCGCGCGGCCGGAGCTGGAGCACCACGCCGGCCGTGATGATGAGGGCCCCGCCGGCGAGCTGGACGAGGGTCGGCTGCTCTCCGAGGAGAAGGGCGGCCAGGAGGACGCCGACGACCGGCTCGAAGTTGGCGAGGATCGCCGCGCGCGGCGCGCCGAGGCGCCGGATGCCGGTGATGTAGCTCACCGTCGGGATCCCGGCGCCGACCACGCCGGCGACGACCACCGGCCACAGAGCGTCGGTGCCGCGGAGCGGGGCGCCGAGCTCGCCGACGGCACCGATCACGAGCGCCACCACGAGGTACAGGCTCGCCGCCCCGCCCATCGTCAGCGCCGCGGCCTGCGCGCCGGGCACGCGGGCGAATCCGTGGCGCGCGGCAAGGACGTAGAACGTCTGCCCCAGCCCGGCGACGAAGGCGAGGCCGATGCCGAGCAGGTCGAGTCGCCCGAGGTTCCCCGCGCCGGCCACGACGAGCACCATCCCGACCAGCGACAGGCCGAGGGCCAGCCATCGCGCGCGGTCCAGCCGCTCCCCGAACCAGGCGACGCTCAGGAGCGCGACGAAGGCGGGATAGAGGTAGAAGACGAGCAGCGAGAGGGTGATCCCGATGCGCAGGAAGGCGACGAAGACCGACAGGTTGAGGACGGTGTTCGCCACCGCGGCCGCCGCCATGAACCAGCGGTCGCTGGCGGGGATGCTGCCGAGCGGCAGGATGCGCACACCCTGCGCCGCGCGCCGCACCGCGATGAAGGCGACCATGCAGGCCGCGCCGAGCGCGGCGCGCCAGGTGACGAGCGCCAGGCTGGTCACGCCGCCCTCCTCGGCGTAGTGGGCCACCGGGCCCAGGATGCCGAAGCAGGCCGCCGCGAGCAGGATGAGCCCGGCCCCGGCGAGGTCCGGTCGGTCCTCCCGCGTCACCGGCGGGTCTCGGCGACCGCGTCCTCCGCCTCCGCCGCCTCGAGCTCGGAGGAGATGCGCGTCCACTCCGCCGCCAGGGACTCGGCCCGGTCGCGGGCGTGGTTGTGCCGCTCGATGAGGTCGCGGACGACATCGGCTTCGCCATAGACCGATGGATCGGCCAGGCGTTCGGACGTCTCGGCCACTTCGGTGTCGGCGTGTCGGGCTTCAGCCTCCACCCGGGCCAGGGCGTCGCGCAGGTCGCGGGTTCGCCGGTACCGGCGGTTGCGCTCCTCGGCCTCCTCGCGCTTGCGCCGCGCGGTGTCGGCCGCCGTTTCGCGCCCCCGTGGCGGCGCCGTCTCGATGCCGCGCGGCGACGCGCGTCCCTCGACCGCGCCCCGGGTCTCGATGTCCAGGCCGCGCTTGGCGGCGTA
>DATBIK010000013.1:0-3053 GCA_036556985.1 Candidatus Limnocylindria bacterium
CTCCGGCGGGGCGCTGCCGACGATGAGCTCGGTGGCGAGCGTGATCACCGGAGCGAGGCCCAGCGAGATGACGATCGAGGCCGCGGCGATGAGCAGCAGGCTGCCCAGGCCACCGCCCACCGACAGCCCGATGAGCATCGCTGTCCCGACAGCTGCGACCGCCATGCCGACACCCATGATCCGGGCCGGGGGGTATCGGTGGATGATCTTCGGCGCGATGGTGGAGCCGACCACGAAGCCTGCCGCCGATGGGAGCGACCAGAGCGCGGCGAGGAACGGCGACAGTCCCAGCACGAGCTGCAGGTACTGGGCGATGAACAGGAAGTAGCCGACGACGACGAAGATGCCGAGCAGGTACGTCCCCAGCGACGCGCTGAAGGCGCGAATGCGGAAGAGGCTGACGTCGATGATCGGCGAGGTCAGGCCGCGCTGCCGCCGCACGAAGACCATCCCCAGGAGGATCCCGGCCACGATGGCCAGCACCGGCAGCGCCGACACCCCGTCCTGCGCGAACTGCTTCAGCCCGTAGACGACGCCCAGGATGGCGAGCAGCGACATGCCGGCGCTCACGAGGTCAAGTCGGCGCGCGTCAGGATCGCGGTACTCCGGCAGGGTCCGCGGCCCGATGACGAGGAGCAGCGCCATCACCGGCACACCGATGAGAAACACCGATCCCCACCAGAAGAACTCGAGCAGGATCCCACCGGCCACCGGACCGATGGCGCCGCCGGCGGAGTAGGCCGCGATCCAGACGCCGATCGCCGTCGAGCGCTCCTTCGGGTCGAGGAACATCGTGAAGATGAGCGACAGCGTCGACGGCGCGATCGTCGCCCCTGCAACGCCCATGATCGCGCGGCTGAGGATGAGCATCTCGGCGCTCGTCGAGAACGCGGCCAGCAGCGAGGCGGCCGCGAAGCCGGCGGCGCCGCCGAGCAGCAGCTTCCGCCTGCCGATCCGATCGCCGAGCGTCCCCATCGTGATGAGCAGCCCGGCGACGAGGAAGCCGTAGATGTCGATGATCCACAGCAGCTGCGCGCTCGTCGGCTGCAGCTCGGCGCTGATGCGCGGCACCGCCAGGTGCAGCACGGTGAGGTCCATCGCGTAGACGAGCGCGGCGAGCGTGAGCACGCCGAGTCCGATCCATTCCCTGCTTGTCGCGCGTTCGGGGATCGATCGCTCCCCCGCCATCGGTTCCATGAAATGCCCTGCTCCTGGTGTGGTGCCTCATGTGACGGCATGCGGCCGCGGGAGTCATCGGTCGTTCGGCCGATGACAGCGTGGCCGCGGGTATCAGGCGGTCGAGCCGGGCGGCCAGAGGTCGATCTGCGTCAGCCCGTGGGTGCCGAGCGTCTGCGACAGCTCACCGCAGTGATATGCGTCGTGGCTGAAGAGGCGCTGGAGTATGGAGCCGCGGCTGTGCACCGCTCCGCTCGTGCCCCAGCGCCGGACGAACGTCTCCGCGAGCATCTCCGGCGTCCAGCGGTCGAGGCAGGCCTCGATGATGCGCCAGCTGCTGTCCAGGGCGGTCACCAGCTCGCCGGCGTCCCGCGGAGTGTCGAGATCGTCCTCCCAGCCGATTCCACTCATCGGGTGCGGGAACGGCGTGGTCTCCGCCCCGGGTTCGCCGAGCTCTCCGCACAGCCAGTAGACGCGGGTGCCGGCCGTGTGGGCCACGGTCGCCCAGATCGGCCAGCCGTCCGGCGCCGGGCGGAGCGCGAGCGCGTCCGGAGAGAGCTCGGCGACGACGTCGGTCAGCGCGCGGTGGTAGCTCGGCCACTGGTCGTAGAAGGCGCGGATCGTCACGCGCGCATCTTGACACGCTCCTCATACAACCGTATGGTTGTACTAATGCAGATCATCCTCGACCACGATCGCCTCTTCGGCGCGCTGGCGGACGCCACGCGGCGAGACATCGTGCGCCGCGCGATCGATGGGCAGGAGGGCGTCGCCGAACTGGCCGGCCACTATTCCATGAGCTTCGCGGCGGTGCAGAAGCACGTCGCCATCCTGGAGCGAGCAGGCCTCGTCACGAAGCGGCGCGTGGGACGGCGCAAGGTCGTCCGCACCAACCTCGAGGGGCTCCGCACGGCGCGCCGCCTGCTCGACCAATACGAGGAGCTGTGGCGCGACCGCGTCGACCGCATGACCGCCCTCCTCAGCGCTACCACCAAGGAGACAGACCGATGACCGTCACCGCCATCCGCAAGGACCCCGCCGCCCGCACCATGACCCTCGAGGCCGAGTTCGACGCCCCTGCCGGGCGCGTGTGGCAGCTGTGGGCCGATCCGCGCCAGCTCGAGCGCTGGTGGGGGCCGCCAACCTACCCCGCCACGTTCACCGCCCACGACCTCCGGCCCGGCGGCCGGGTGGAGTACCACATGACCGGCCCCGAGGGCGACCAGCCGAAGGGCTTCTGGGAGGTCGACGAGGTCGAGCCACCCCATCGGCTCGTCTTCCGCGACGGCTTCGCGAACGACGACGGCACGCCGAACACGGAGTTCCCGATGACCACCGCCACCGTCACGATCGACGAGGCGGACGGGCAGACCCGCATGCGTATCCAGAGCGAGTTCCCGAGCGTCGAGGCCATGGAACAGCTCGCCGCGATGGGCATGGAGGAGGGCCTGCGTCAGGCCGTGGGCCAGATCGATGCCATCCTGGCCGAAGAGCCGGTGGGCCGATGAGTTCGCCGGCGGGCCGCCGTCCCAAGATCACCATCCCCAGGAGAAGCCGATGACCACCACGACAGCCCAGCCCGAGACCCGCATCCTGGAGGTGCCGGGCGCGACGCTCGCCTACGACGTCCGCCTGAACCAGACGACCACCGAGCCACCCCTGTTCCTCATCGGCTCGCCGATGGCCGCGCCGGGATTCGGCAGCCTGGCCGCCCGCTTCGGCGACCGAACCATCATCACCTACGACCCGCGCGGCTCGGAGCGGAGCACGAAGGCGGATCCCGCGTCGCCGTCCACGCCCGAGGAGCACGCCGACGACCTGCACCGGGTCATCGAGGCCTTGGGGCTCGGGCCGGTCGACCTGTTCGCGAGCAGCGG
>DATBIK010000014.1:0-21008 GCA_036556985.1 Candidatus Limnocylindria bacterium
GCGAGCGGGGCCCGCCGCCGGGCGTTGCGCTGATCGAGACGGGGCTGGCGGGGGTGACCCAGGTCGTGGTGCCCGAGGGGAACGTCATCCTCTTCGGCGGGCCCGACGGGATCGTTGAGGTGGAGCGCCAGACGGGGGTGCCGATCGCGACCTCGTCCCTGGTGGCGAAGGGGATCGGCTACGTGCCCGCCACGGCCAGCGGCACGGACGCCACCGCCGTCGGGCCGCGGGTCGTGGCGGTCGAGCCGCTGCGCGGCAGCCTGGTGGTGCTCGACGGCGCGACGCTCCTGCCGGACACGGAGCTGGCCGGGACCGACGGGGAGATCCCGCTCCCGGCGCCCCCGGTCGGGCCGGTGTTGGTGCAGGGGAGCGGCAAGAACCTCCAGGTCTGGGTCCCGCTCGGCCCGCTGCCCGCCGACGACGAGCACGGGCCGGTCGAGGGCGGCGTCTCCGTCTTCAACCAGGGCGTGTCGCTGATCGACACGGTGCCGCTCCCCGGGGCGCCGGTCGCCATCGGCTGGCAGCAGGTGGCCAACATCGTCTACGTGGTTGGCCACGAGCACGGCGGCGGGGCGCCAGTGGCGTGGGCGATCCAGCCGCTCGGCAACGGCGGGACGCAGAGCGCCGGCTTCGCCACCTTCGACACCACCGCCCTGCCGGGTGATCCGCTGGCGATGAGCTTCGACTTCTCCGACGAGTCGCAGGGCGACGATCACTCGCTGCTCCTCGTCTCGACCGCGGCGAGCGACGGCACAGCCGGGCGCCTCGTCTCGATCGACGCCGGCAGCAACGCCTTCGCGTGGCGCCTCGCCGGCATCGTCTTCGGCTCGCTGCTGGTGGGGATCGTCTACCTCTTCGCCGCCACCCTCTTCCCGCGGCGCCGCATCGCGGTCCTGGCCGCGGCCTTCGTCGCGTTCGACGGGATGAGCTACGCGATGAGCCGGATCGCCATGAACGACATCTTCGTGGCGACCTTCATCGTGGCCGCCTACCTCGTCTTCTGGCAGGTCTGGTCCGGACGCTGGCAGCGCAGCGCATGGTGGGCCATCCCGCTCGTCGGCGTGCTCATCGGCCTGGCAGCCGCCACGAAGTGGGTCGGCATCTACGCGCTCGCCGGGCTGTGGGTCCTCGTCCTGGCCCGCTCGCACCTCGGCCGGTTCGTGCTCGTGGCGGGAATCGCGTTCGTGGCCGTGGTGGCGGGCATCGGCGCCCCGTGGCCGTTCCTCGTCGTGTGCATCGGCGCCCTGCTGGTCGCCCTGGCCGTGGCCTGGGCGCGCCCGGTGCGGCTGGAGTCGTCGGACCTGCTGGCGATCGCCCCCACCGCGCTCATCCTCTCCGGCGTGGGCCTCGCCTTCGCGTGGGTATTCAACCAGGTCGAGGGCGGCGGGACGCCGGACAACGCGGTCGAGCTCGTCTTTGCGGTGCTTGCCCGCGGGGCGCACGTTGGCTGGCCGGCGTGGCTCATGGTCGGCATCACCGCGGCGCTGCTCGTCGCGCGCGCCGCGCTGTCGCTGGCCCGGCCGGAGAGCGACCGGCGCTGGCATCTCCCCGGGGAGCTGGGCGGCTTCGCCTGGCCGTGGGTCGGTGCCGCCCTGGCCGTCATCCCGCTCGTCGTCTACTTCCTCGCCTACATCCCGTACCTCCAGCTCGGCCACGGCATCGCCGGCCCGGACGCGGGGCCGGGCTACGGCTGGTCGCTCGAGGAGCTCCACGCCCAGATGTTCGGCTACCACTTCGGTCTCCAGGCCGGGCATGCCGCCTCGTCACCATGGTGGAGCTGGCCGCTCGACCTGAAGCCGGTCTGGTTCTACGGCCACGACTTCGACGGGCGGACCATCGGCGTCATCTACAACGGCGGGAACCCGATCCTCTTCTGGGCCGGCGTGCCTGCCATCGTGATCTGCGCGGTGCTGGCCTGGAAGCGTCGATCGGCCGCCCTCGTGCTGCTGGTGGCGGCCTTCGCCTTCCAGTTCCTGCCCTGGACCCGCATCGAGCGCGCGACGTTCCACTACCACTACCTCACCGCCGTCCTGTTCGCGATGGTGGCGGTGGCCTACCTCGTCGACGAGGGGCTGCGCTCCTGGAGCTGGCGGCCGCTGTCGATCGCCCTCCTGGTGGCGGCCGCGGTCGCCGGCGTGCTCGTCTTCCCGATGGGCTCCGCGCTGGCCATGCCGGACTGGTACATCAACGCTGCCCGCGCGCTGCCGCCATGGAACTACGGCTTCCAGTTCCCCGACCCGCCGCAGGGCGATCGTGCGGAGCTGCTCAGCGCCGACCTCGCGAAACTCGCCCTGGGCAGCGTCGTGGCGCTGCTCGCCGCCGTATTCGCCCTCTTCGGGCGGGACCGATGGAGCGGCGGGGCTCCCGTCGCGCCACCCGGGGAGCCCGGCCCGGAGCCGCAGGACCTCAGCCCCGCCTGACCCTCCTCGGCCGCGCCGAATTCACCACCGGGTGGCGATAACGACAGGGATTCGCCAGTTTCGGCGCGAAATCACCAGCGGATGGTGAAGGTCAGGGCAGAATCGGGCCTCCCAGGCGCTCCCGGCGCCGATTCGTGATCGATGTCAGCACCCACTGGTGAAACCAACCTGATTGGTCAGCGCGTGGCCACATCGGTCAAGAAGTGGTCAGTTATCGGCGGTTTCGACCATCGGGTGGTCAGGATGGCCCAGAAGCGCGGTCTCCGCGGCCCCACTCGGCGCACTTCTTGATCGATGCGACCACCCGCTGGTCGATTCGAGCGGCTTCAGCCCTCCGAGGAGCGGCGCATCGAGATGAGCAGCAGCGCGCCGCCGATGACGACGAGCGCGATCGGCCACAGCAGGTCCGAGTCCAGGCCGGGGACGTACTGGTCCACCAGGAACCAGGCCCCCAACAGGATGAGGATCAGGCCGAAGATCATCCCGCCGCCGCCTCCGCGCCGCCGATGGTGCTCGGCGGGCGGGGCCGCGTAGGCGTTCCACTCGGGCGCGGGCTCGACGCCGGCAGCGGGCGGCTGGGCCGCGGTCGCGTCGGTCGGGGCAGCGGCCTCGCCCGTGTCCGCCGCGGGCATCGCCGCCGGGGGCGCCGAAGCGGCCGGTGCCTCGCCGGCGGGCGGGGTCCAGCCGGGAACGGCCCCCGGGCCGGGCTGGTAGCGCGGCATGCCCGGCGGCTGCGCGCCCTGCGGGACCACGATCCACATCACGATGTAGAGCACGAAGAAGATGCCGCCGGTGACGATGGCGAGCACGGCCCACACGATGCGCACGATCGAGGGGTCGACGTCCAGGTACTCGGCAACGCCCCCCGCCACCCCGCCGATGACGGAATCGGTGCGGGATCGGTACAGCCTCCGGTTCATGAGCAGCCTCCTCCGGGATTCAGGGTGAAGCTGGCGGCGTTGCCCTCCAGCCGCAGGTCGATGAAGCGGTCCTCGCCGTTGAAGGCGTCGCTGGTCCACGTGTCGCCGGAGCGCGTCAGCCCGCTGTCGTCGAGGTTGTGCGAGAAGGTGAAGTTGCCGTCAGCCACGGTGATGCGCAGCGCCGCCCCGTCCGGGACGCACAGCTCGAAGCTGCCCGCGTTCATCGTGAAGCGCCCCGCCAGCGCGGTCTCGGCATCGGTCTGGATCTCGGACGAGCCGGCGTTCATGGACATGTCGAAGTCGGCCACCGACGCGCCCGACAGGTCGATCGACAGCGACGCGGCGTTCGGGTCGATGCTCAGGCGGTCGAAGGTGCCGTCCGCCAGGTCCAGGGACACCGACGCGGCATTCGCCGCGATCTCCAGGTCGTAGGTGGCGTCAGCGCCCAGCCCGATGTCCCAGCGCTGCTTGCCGCCGTCCCAGTTCCAACCTCCCTCGTCGGTGGCGCTGACGTCCAGGCTGTCGCTCCCGGCCTCGACGACCACCTCGCGGTCACCGGTCGTCGCCGTTCCCGCGGTCCAGCCGGTGCCGTCGGCCATGGCCACGTTGAGCTCGCCGCAGTTGAAGTCGAGGTTCACGGCCGCGGCGTCGCCGGAGAAGGCGCCGCTCTCGGTGGTGAGGTCGGTCGGCACGTTGCCGGTGCACGCCACCGAAGGCCCGACGCTGACGAGCGCCCCGGCGCCGAAGCCGAGGATGAGCGCCGCCAGGAGCGTGCCGAGCACGGCGAACGGCGTGCGGGCCAGCACGATCGACAAACCGATGGCGATGAGGATGACCGGCCACAGCCGCCACGCTTCGGCGACGACGTCCCGGTCGATGTAGCCCTGCTGCACGGCGAGCGCGGTGGCGCCGGCGGTGACGAGGGCGAGGCCCCAGAACAGGAGGCCGCGGTTCAGGTGCATGATGCTCCGTCCTCGCTCGGGTGAGGTGGACTCGCGAGGTCCCGTTCCGTGCGGTCGACGTCCATTCTCCCATCTCTCACCAGCGCACCCGCACGTGCCGTTCAGCCCGTTTCGGACCGGACGAAGGCAGACACCGCCTACGTCATTTGCCGGGTGCCGGCTTCCTTGACACGCCGGCAGGGCGAGTCGTAGACTCCCGCGGCGGCCAGACGAACGACCCATCGTTCGGCATGCCGTCCGGCCACTTCAACGACCTAGCGAGGACGAGACACACAGCAATGGATCTCTCCATGAGCACCCTGCGCGTGCGCCTCACGGTGTCGCCGTTCAACGGCGCCCCGGACGGGAGATCTGTGCCCTCCTCGAGCTGACGAGGATGGCGGCAAGGCCGCCAACACGACAGCCACGAGCCGTGGGCCAGATCGGTCCACGGTTTTTTGATGCCCCACCGGCGTCATCAGAGCCGCGGACCTGCGAGCGGGACCCGCGGCTCGTTCCATGTCACGCGGGAGATGGACCTGGCAGTGAACCACGAGGAAGACGACATGACCGGCGTCGCAGAACAACCGAAGACCGATGTGAAGGCGACCGCGTCGCGGCCCGCCTCGCTGCCGGCAGCCGTCGTCGCGACGGCCGGGCCACCCGCGCTGCATATCGACCATGTCAGCAAGGCCTTCAAGGTCGGGCGCAAGAAGAAGCCCGTCATGGCCGTGAACGACGTGACGATGCGCATCGAGCGGGGAAGCATCCACGGCGTGCTGGGCGCCAACGGATCGGGGAAGTCGACCCTGATCCGGCTGGTGAGCACGCTCCTGACGCTGGACTCGGGACGGGTCGAGGTGTTCGGCCACGACATCGAGCGCGAGGAGATGGCCGTCAAGCGCCTCATCAACCGGGTGAGCGTGGACGCAGCCTTCTTCAAGAAGCTCAGCCCCTACGAGAACCTGATCTACGCGGCGCGGCTCTACGGGCTCGACGCCCGGGAGGCGAAGGCCGACGCGGTCCGGATCCTGGCGCGGCTGGGCATCGGCGAGAAGCGGCTCGGCCGGCCGCTGGAGCAGATGAGCCGGGGCATGCAGCAGAAGGTCGCCATCGCGCGGGCGCTGCTGACGAGCCCGGTGGTGATGCTCCTCGACGAGCCGACGACCGGCCTCGACCCGCGGTCGAAGCTGGACGTGCAGACCTTCATCGAGGAGCTGCGGGACACGCACGACGCCACGATCGTGCTCACCACGCACGACCTCGACGAAGCGGATCGGCTCTGCGACCGGATCTCGATCATCAACGACGGGCGAATCGTGGCCGAGGACACGCCCGCCGGGCTGAAGGCGATGGTGGCCGAGAAGTACGGCAAGGAGCCGACGCTGGAGAGCG
The DNA here is from genome assembly GCA_036556985.1 of Candidatus Limnocylindria bacterium. Classification (GTDB taxonomy): domain Bacteria; phylum Chloroflexota; class Limnocylindria; order QHBO01; family QHBO01; genus JAPSGM01. The sequence continues at coordinate 5,677 of DATBIK010000014.1, forward strand.
TGTTCATGACGTTCACCGGCCGCTCGCTGGACGACGACATCGACGACGACGAGAACGAAGACGAGTAGCGGAACAGAAAGGAGGTGAGAACCGTGTGGATCCATCCGACCCCCCAGGACCTGGCCGAGCACCACGAGGCTCGCGTGGCGCAGCTGCGCCGCGAGATCCATGCCCGTGGCCGCCAGCCAACGTCCGAGCGCCCGGTGCGGCGCTGGGTCGGTCGCCAGCTCGTTCGCGCGGGCGAGCGCCTGGCGGCGGACCCGTCTCTGCGGCCGGTCCGTTCCCACTAGGGGACGGACCGGCGCACCCACGCACATCGACAGGAGCAACTGAGCAATGGCACTGGTGACCCGCGAGCTGAAGGCGTCCTACGCCTTCGTGGAGCGGAACTTCAACCTGACAAAGCGATATTGGGGCTGGGAGATCGCCTGGCTCGTGTACTCGGTTGCCGGCGCCCTGGCCGTGAGCCTCATCGGCGTGTCCGAGGGCGACCCGCGGCTGCTCATGGTGCTCGTCATCGGCACCATCTTCTGGAGCTACCTGTCGATCGTCTTCGAGTTCATCGCCGAGGCGGTCCAGTGGGAGCGCTGGGAGGGGACGCTCGAGTACACGTTCATGGCGCCCGTGCGGCGCTACGCGCAGCTGCTCGGAGCCGCGGCCTACGCCGTGCTCTTCGGGCTGGTGCACACCCTGTTCGTGCTCACGGTCCTCTGGCTCTTCTTCGACCTGGACCTCTCGCGCGCGAACTTCGCCACCGCGGTGATCTTCACGCTGCTCGGGACGGTGAGCTTTGCCGGCATCGGCATCGCCGCCAGCATCCTGCCGCTCATGTACGTCGAGCGCGGGGCGCAGATGGTGTTCGTCATCCAGTCGCTGCTGCTGCTCGTCAGCGGCGTCTACTACACCGTGGACGTCCTCCCCGGCTGGATGCAGGCCATCAGCGCCTTCAGCCCTGCCACCTACGTCCTCGACGGGGTGCGCAAGGGGCTGATCGACGGCGTCGGGATCGGGCAGCTGATGGGCAACGTGTGGCCGCTGCTGCTCTCCGGGGTGGTGCTCATCCCCGCCGGCCTGTGGGCCTTCGGGGTGGCGGAGCGCTACGCGAAGCGCACCGGCAAGCTGAAGCGCGTGGGTTGACGGATCCAATGGAACACAGGGAGTCTCACATCATGACCATGACGGGCTCTTCCGAGCCGATGTCGGCGCCGGCCGGAGTCACGCTCCGGCCGTTCGCCGGCGAGGCCGACCTGCGGGCCTTCGTCGAGATCTATCGCAGCGGCAACCAGGCCGACGACATCCAGGAGGTCGTCTCGTACGAGGCGCTCGCCAACTGGGTCGGCCACCCGAGCAAGAGCTTCGACGCCGCCCGCGACCTCGTGGTGGCCGAGGCCGACGGCCGCCCGGTGGCATACGGCTGGGCCTTCTGGGTCGACACGACCGATGGCCCGCGCGAGTACGCGACCCGAGGCCACGTCCACGGCGACTGGCGCCGGCGGGGGATCGGCACTGCCATCCTGCGCCACAACGAGGCGCACCTGCGGGAGGTTGCCGCGTCACACGACACGGACCGGCCGCGCGTCTTTGGCTCCGGCACGAACGAGCGGCGGGTGGGGGCGGTGAAGCTGCTCGAGCGTCACGGGTACGTCGCCGTGCGCTGGTTCTTCGAGATGCTGCGCCCCACGCTCGACGACATCGTGGTCCCGCCGCTGCCCGAGGGGCTCACGCTCCGGGCGCCGCGCGGCGAGGCGGAGATGCGCAAGGTGTTCGACGCCGACGTCGAGGCCTTCGCCGACCACTGGGGAGGGTTCGACGCCTCGGAGGCCTCCTTCCAGCAATGGCTGCACGACCCGGACTACGACCCGGAGCTGTTCGTGGTGGCCTGGGATGGCGACGAGGTGGCCGGCGGGGTGTGGAACGTGATCATGACCCACGACAACGCCGCGTTCGGCTGGAAGCGGGGCTTGCTCGACTCGGTCCACGTCCGCCGGCCGTGGCGCGGCCGCGGGCTGGCGTCGAGCCTGGTCGGCCACTCGCTGGCACTGCTGCGCGATCGTGGCATGACCAGTGCGGTGCTCGGGGTCGACGCCGACAACCCGACCGGCGCGCTGCGCCTGTACGAGAAGGCGGGCTTCACGATCGACATGCGGTCGATGGGCTACCGCAAGCCAATGGAATGGGGGACCTCATGAGCACGCTCGCAGCACCGGTTGCCGGCCTCGTCGCGCGCGCCTATCGGCCCGAGGACGCCGGGCGCCTTGCCGACCTCCTGAACCGAGGGGCCGAGGCCGACCAGGCGCCGTGGCGCACCGACCCGGCCGAGCTTGCGAACTGGTTGAGCCGCAGCAACGAGCACTTCGACGCGGCGCGCGACGCGCTGCTCGTCGAGGCCGACGGGGAGCTGGTGGCGTTCCGTGACGTCGAGTGGATCGACACCAACGACGGCCTGCGGGAGTACCGGCTGGGCGGAACCGTGCACCCGGCCTGGCGGCGGCGCGGCATCGGGACCTGGCTGCTGCGGGGCGCGGAGGCGCACGCGCGGGAGCTGGACGCGGCACATCCCACCACCGCGCCGCGCTTCTACGGCTCGTGGCAGCCGAACTCGGCCGAGGGGGCGCTGGCGCTGATGGCGGCCGAGGGCTACGAGCCGGCGCGCTGGTTCTTCGACATGGTGCGGCCGACGCTCGACGACATCATGGAGCCGCCGCTTCCCGAGGGCCTCGAGCTGCGGCCGGTAGCCGCCGACCAGCTGCGCCAGCTGTGGGACGCCGACGTCGAGGCATTCCGTGACCACTGGGGCGGCTTCGACGGCTCCGACGAGCGCTTCGCGGAGTGGCAGAACGACCCGAAGTTCGACCCCTCGCTGTTCGTCGTGGCCTGGGACGGCGAGGAGATCGCCGGCGGCGTGATCAACGAGATCAACGAGACGGAGAACGCGGCCTTCAACCGGCAGCGGGGCTGGCTGGCATCGGTCTTCGTGCGGCGTCCGTGGCGGCGGCAGGGCCTGGCGCGGGCGGTGGTGGCACGCTCGCTGGTCGTGCTCCGGGATCGGGGCATGACCTCGGCCGGGCTGGGCGTGGATGCCGACAACCCGACCGGCGCACTGCGCCTGTACGAGGATGCCGGCTTCGCGCCGGAGTTCCGCTCGACCGCCTTCCGCAAGCCGATGGACTAGCCGGCCCAGCGCCGGCCGGGCCGACCGGCCCGACAGATCAGGCCAAACCTGGCCAGAGGTTCGGTTCTGGCGCGGAATGGCCCCATAGAACAGGCCACCCGCAGCAGGAACCGCGCCCAACGGCGCGCCTCGCGCTTGAGGTGGCCCGACGAATCAGGCCAGACTCGGCCAGAGGGTCGGTTCTGGCGCGAATTGGCCCGATACATCGGGCCATGCGCGGGCCGGGGAGGCGTCAGGCGGCGAGGACCCGGTCGCGGACCTCGTGGTAGTAGGCCACGATGCGCTCGGTGACACGGTCCCAGCTGTAGTCCGGGGCGCGGAGACGCCCTTCCTCGCCCATCCGGTGGCGAAGGTCGGCGTCGCCGGCGAGCTTGTAGAGCGCGGCCGCCAGCGCGCGGTGGTTCTTCGGCTCGACCAGCAGCCCCTGCACGCCGCGCTGGAGCACGTTCTTGTAGCCGTGGATGTCGCTGGCCACGATCGGCACGCCGGCGGCCATCGCCTCGAGCAGCACGATGCCGAAGGATTCCTGGCCGGTGGCCGGCGAGCAGAAGATGTCGGCGCTGGCGAAGTAGCGGGCCTTGTCGTCGTCGGGCACGCGGCCCAGCCACTCGACGTCGCGGACCTGGCGCAGGCCCACGAAGCGGCGGTACTCGCGCGCCTTCGGGCCAGAGCCGATGATCAGCAGCCGCGCGTCGACATGGCGCTTGCGCAGGCGGTGATACGCCTTGAGCAGGTGGATGAGGCCCTTGCGCTCCTCGAACCGGCCGACGAACAGGATGTTCAGCGTGCCGTCGCGCAGCTCCTCGAACGGCTCCGCATGGGCGAATCGGTCCAGGTCGACCCCGTTGGGGATGATCCGATAGTCGCCCGGGAAGTAGCGGTTGATGAAGTGGCGTGCCGCACCGCTCACCGCGATACGGCCGTCGAGCCGGTGGGCCAGCCGCGCGGCGAAGTGCTTCCCGACCCAGTACGAGGGTGAGAAGCCTCCGAAGGCGTGGAAGGTGGCCACGTTGACCGTGTCCGACTGGTCGAGAACCGTCGGCGACAGGAACGGGACGAAGGGCTCGTGAAAGTGCAGGACGTCGAACCGATGCTCGCGCAGCAGGTCGCGCGCCCGCTCCTTGAAGCGCCAGCTCACCGTGACGCGGCCCATGCTGCCATTGGCCGGGAAGGCGTAGCCGGTGCCGAGCCGGATGATGTGCCCCTCCGATTCGCGCTCGCGCCCGTACTTGCTGGTGACGATCCACACGTCGTGGCCAAGGCGGCGCATGGCCTGGTAGGTATGCCGCACGTGCTCGTTCACCCCGCCCGGGTGCGGGTAGCCGTACGGGCTCACGATCCCCACCTTCAGCGGCGGCCGCCCGTTCGCTCCCGGGACCGATGGCGTGGCGGCGACCTGGATCGGCTCGAGCGTCGTCATCTCCACTCTCCCGTGGGACGCAGAGTATGGCGCAGGTGTCGAGCCTTGGCGGCCAGCTGCCTTCGGTAGACGGAGACGTTGTGCCAGTGGCTCCAGTGCTCGCCTTCGGCCTCGACGGTGCCTTCGCGCACGGCCCGCCGATAGTCCTCGGCCGTCCGGCCCGGGAACCAGGTCCACGCCGATCCGACGTGCTCGAGGACGTGGGCATCCGAGTTGCCGACCCCCGGCAGGTGCAGGATTCGCGTGTTGAGGTCGTGGCGGGCAAGCTGCCGCGACCGGCCGGCGGCCGAGGGGTTCATGATCTCGATCGCGTCCAGGCGATGGCGGAGGTCGGGGGAGTGGTGCAGCGCGAGCAGCGTGCGGCGGCCGAGGCTGGGCGTGAGGGGCGCCATGGGGTGGGCGGCGATGGCCAGCCCGCCCTGGTCGCGGACCCGCTCCATCGTCTCGCCGATAGGCCGCAGGGCGGGGATCCGCTCCTCCACGAAGAGCGCCAGCAGGTGCCCGCGGCGGGTGGTGATCTCCTCGCCCACCACGAGCTCGAACGAGTAGTCCCCGGCGGCGTGGATCTCGCGGGCGCGGAGCGCGCCGTCGATGCGCTCGTGATCGGTGATGGCCACGACGTCCAGGTCGGTCTCGCGCTCGACGTGGTCGAGCAGGGCCTGCACCTCGGCCGTGCCGTCGGAGTACAGGGTGTGGAGGTGCATGTCCGCCTTGCCGCGCTCATCGGCGCCGCGGGAGATGGCGCGGCTCATGGGCGCTGGTCCGTCCAGAACGGCTGGAAGGCCCCGAACCACTGCTCCGGCGTCTCGGCGATGATCGCCTCGAAGCGCGCGGCAAGCTCCCGGGTCAGCGCCGCGACGTCGGTGCGCCGGTCGCCGGAGGGCTCGACCGCGATGCGCCAGGCGGTGGCGGTGTAGCGGTCCGGCCCCTCGCGCAGTGCGCGGGCCACGTACAGCGGCTTTCCGGTGCGCAGGGCGAGCGTCGCCGGGCCGGCGGGCAGCGTCGTGGGGTGGCCGAACATCGTCACCGGAATCCCGTCGCCGGCCAGGTCGCGGTCGGCGGCCAGTGCCACGATCTCGCCGTCGCGCAGGGCGGTGAGCATCGGCCTCACCGACTGCGACAGCGGGACGAGACGGATGCCGCGGCCGCCCACCAGGCGGCGCGCGACCAGGAAGTCGTAGAGCTCCTTCGGCTCGGTCTCCTCGACCGGCGAGATGCCGGAGAGGCCCTCGGCCTCGAGGAAGTGGGCGAACGGCTCGAAGTTGCCGAGGTGCGGGACGGTCACCACCACGCCGTTCGCGAACGCCGGCCGCAGGTCCTCCCAGCCGACCGAGCGGAGCATCGTCGCGAAGCGCTCCTCCGGGTAGTGGCGCAGCCGGAAGACCTCCATCCAGTAGCGAGCGTGCTCGACGAACGCACGCTCCACGAGGCGACGGAAGGCGGGACCCTCGGTCGGCTCACCGCGCCAGGCCTGGACGCGCGCGAGGTTGGCGGCCACCGCCGAGCGCCGGGTGGCGTCGCGTCGGTGCCAGGCGCGCCCCATAAGGTCGGCCACCCGGTAGGCGAGCCACGACGGCAGGAGCCGGGCGACGAGGTCGGCGGCGTGGAGGCCGATGCGCAGCAGGAGTCCCCGCATCGGTCAGGCGGGAACCTTCGACCAGTCCTCGCCGCGACGGGCCGTCTCGAGCGCGCGCCGGGCGTGATCGCGGCCGGCATCGGTCTCCGGCCAGACCGGCCGGAACATGTACCACTGCCCCGGGTCGGCGGCGACGACGAGGCCCAGCGCGTCGGCGAGCTCCTGCGTGGCGCGGAAGATCTCGGCGGGCTCGGTGCTGGCGGCACGGATGAGGGGCAGGCCCTCGGCGTGGAAGCGGTCGCCGCGGATGCGGCGCGCCGCGACCGGCAGCATCGGCGCGCCGGACTTCGCGGACAGCGTCGCCGGGCCGGCGGGGAAGGTGGTCGGCTCGCCGAGGAACTCGACGGGAACGTCGCCGGGCCGGTAGCCACCGTCGCAGAAGAGGACGAGGTTTTCGCCGGCTCGGAGCGCCTTGAACAGGCCGCGCAGGTTGCGCCAGCCGATGAGCATGAGCCCGTGCCGCGCGCGCACCGTCTTGAGGTGGTCGTAGAGGCGGCCGTACGTCGTGTCGTCGGCGATGACGTGCAGCTGCTCGCCGACCAGGTGGAGCGGCGGCGCGATGAGGTCCATGCCGCCGACGTGGACGGTGCACAGCAGGACGCCCTTCCCGTCGCGCTGCGCCTCGTACAGCGGCCCGATGTCGGCGATGTCGACGAGGTGGCCGATGTCCTCCGGGGAGACGTCGGCCAGGCGCATGACGTCGACGAGGTAGCGGGCGTAGTTGCGGAACGCGCGCCGAGCCGCCCAGCCCACGCGGCGGTCGTCCGGGGAGCGACCCATGGCCCGCGCCACGTTCTCGCGGACGAGTCGCGCCTTGGGCCCCGCGAGGTCGTAGCCGACGTTCCCGACCGCCGCGGCGATCGGCAGCACCACGCCCCGCGGCAGCGAGGCGATCGCCTTCTCGGCGGCGCGGTAGGCCCAGAAGGCGATGAGCTCGCGCTTGCGCTCACCGCCGGCGCCGCGGCCGGCCTCGCCGTGCTCCGGGGTGGGGAGTGCCGGGCGGGCGGCGGCTGCCGCCCCGCCCATCGGGCTCGTGTGGTCGAGGGCGTCCTGCGTGGCCAAGCTCAGCCGACGTCGGCCGTCGCCTTCGCGCGGCTCTTCGACACGGTGCGCAGCTTGCGCTTCGCCGGGGCCTCGGTGCCGACCAGGGTCTCCTCGTCGTCGCCGCGGATGAAGGCCTCCACCCGCTCCCGGGCCACGTCGTCGTGGATCTGGTGCGGGGGCGACTTCATGAAGTAGGCCGATGGCGCCACGAGCGTGCCGACCAGGCCGCGGTCCATGCCGATGCGCAGGCAGCGGATGGCATCGGTGATGACGCCGGCGCTGTTCGGGCTGTCCCAGACCTCGAGCTTCAGCTCCAGGTTGAGCGGGACGTCGCCGTAGGTCGTGCCCTCCATGCGGATGTGGCACCACTTGCGGTCCTTGAGCCACGGGACGTAATCCGAGGGGCCGACGTGCACGTTCTCCTCGTCCACGTCGTAGTCGATCATGCTGGTGACCGCGTTCGTCTTGCTGATCTTCTTCGACTCGAGACGCTCTCGCTCGAGCATGTTCAGGAAGTCGGTGTTGCCACCGAAGTTCAGCTGGTAGGTGCGATCGATGCGCACGCCGCGGTCCATGAACAGGCGCGTGAGGACGCGGTGGGTGATCGTGGCGCCCACCTGGGACTTGATGTCGTCGCCGATGATCGGCAGGCCCGCCTCGGCGAATCGGCGCTGCCAGTACGGCTCACGACCGATGAACACCGGGATGGCGTTGATGAAGCCGACGCCGGCCTGGAGCGCCTGCTCGACGTACCACTTCGTGGCCTGCTCGCTGCCCACCGGCAGGTAGCTGACCATGACGTCGACCTTGCGCTCGCGCAGGATGCCGACGATGTCGGCCGTCGGGCCGGGCGCCTTCTCGATCACCTCGGAGAGGTACTTGCCGAGCCCGTCGTGGGTCATGCCGCGCTCCACCGGGACGCCGAGGTGCGGGACGTCGCTGAACTTGAACGTGTTGTTCTGCCCGCGGAAGATCGCTTCCGACAGGTCCCGGCCGACCTTCTCCTTGTCGACGTCGAAGGCGGCCACGAACTCGATGTCGCGGATGTGGTACCCGCCCAGGTCCACGTGCATGAGGCCGGGGATGAAGTCCCCCGGCTTCGCGTCCTCGTAGTAGTAGCGTCCCTGCACGAGGCTGGACGCGCAGTTGCCGACGCCGACGATGGCGACGCGGATCTTGCCGTCCGCGGGTCGCTTGCCGTTCGTCGCGCTCTTGCCGTTGGTGCTAGCCACGGGTCCCATTCTCCCTTCGAGTGTCCTCCACGGCCGGGCGAGGGGCTCCCGCGCTGAGCCGTTGTACATGCCAGATGCGCTGCGCCGTGGTTGCCACCGAGAGGCCGGCGACGACGAGCAGCGCGGCGATGAGTCCGAAGTCGAATCCAATCCCCGCAAGGCCGATGCCGCCGATGGCGAGCACGAGCCGCTCGAGCCGCGGCGCGAGGCCGACCTCGGCGCTCAGGCCCAGCCCTTCCGCCCGCGCACGGGTGTAGCTGACCAGGAACGAGCCGGTCAGCGCGACCATCGCGAGCAGGACCGGCAGCGCCGGCTCCGGCGAGGCGAGGAGATAGTAGGCCGCCACGCCGCCGAACAGCACTGCCTCGGCGGCGCGATCGAGCGTGGAGTCCAGGAAGCCGCCGAAGGCGGTCGTGCCGCCGGTGGCGCGGGCCAGGGCGCCGTCGACGGCGTCGAGCAGGCTGCCGGCGGTGAGGATCGCGGCGCCCGCGAGCAGGTTGCCGGTCGCCACCAGCACGGAGGCGGCCACGACCATGAGGAAGCCGATGACGGTCACCGTGTTCGCGGTGAGGTGCAGCCGGACGGCGAGCCGTACGACCGGGGCGAGGACGGCGCGTCCCGCCTCCTTCACTCGGGTCGACAGCAGCGAGTCGCCGCGCCGAAGGTCGTGGGTGCCGGGATGGCTAGCCGACATCGGTCACCTCCGGGGATGCCGCCGAGCGGGACACGCCGACGCCCGAGGTGCCGCCCACGAGCCGCGCCTCGGCCTCGTGGAGCTCCTCGAACGCCGCCGTGCGGAGGCGACAGATCACCTCGCGACCCTGGCGGCGCGTGTCGATGAGGCCGGCGAGGCGCAGGATGCGCAGGTGCCAGCTGATGAGCGGCTGCGAGAGGCCGACCCGCGCGGAGAGCTGGTTGACCGGCATCGGTCCCAGCTCGGCGAGGAGGCCGATGATGCGGAGCCGGGTTTCGTCGCCGAGGGCCCGGTACAGGGTGCGCAGGCGCCGCAGGTCGCGGTCCGCGCCGGTGTCGGTGGAGAGCGTCACGTCCTAGCCGTTCTTTATCAAATGGAAATTCATATAAGCGGGTGCTTATGGTATGTCGCCAGGCGGCACGCGTCAACCGGGTGCCGTCCGCCCGTGCGCGGTACGCTTGTGCGCGCCGGATCCGCTGCTATCCCCGGAGGTGCGCCCTGACGAGCTCCACGCCCGATGCGCTGTGGTCCTCGCCGTCGGTCCGCCTGCTGCGCCCCGCGGCGATCGAGGTGCGCGGCCTGCGCTCCGGATCCGGCTGGCGGCGCAACGGCCGCGGCGCCGAGCTGCGGGGGATCGACCTCGCCGTGCCGGTGGGCGCTCGCCTGCTCCTCGTCAGCCAGCCGGAATCTGCCGCCTCGCTGCTGCTTCGCGTGCTGGCCGGGATGGTCCGACCGACGGCCGGCACGGTCACGCTGGCCGGCATGCCACGGACCGATGATTCGCCGACTGGCTGGCGCCGCCGCGTGGCGTATGTCCCCGCGTCGCCGGCGATCTACGGCTGGCTCTCCCCGGTCGAGGCGCTGTTCCTCGCCGCGGACCTGGCGGGGATGGGCCGCGCGGACGCCGAGTGGCGCGTGGACGAGCTCGTCGAACACCTCCGGCTCGGCGGCGATGCCACCCGGTCGATGCGCCGCGGCGGGCCGGCCGTGCTCGAGCGGACCGCATTGGGCGCGGCGCTCCTCGGCGAGCCGGAGGTGCTCCTGCTCGACGAACCGCTGCGTGCGCTGGACCCCGCCGAGCGGCGGCGCCTCCTCAACCTCTCGCGGACGAGGGTGACCGTGGTCATCGCCAGCCGCTACCCGGCGAGCGAGGAGGGGATCGTGGACCAGGTGGCGCTCATCCGGGACGGTCGCGTTGCGCTGCAGGCCGCGGTCGAGGAGCTGACCGCGGCCGCCCTTCCGCTGAACGCCCGCGGCATCGCCGCCCTGGCCGATGCCGCAGATCGCACCCACCCCGCGTCGAGTTGAGCCGCTTCGTGACGCTCACCGGGATGGCTGTCCGAGAGCTGTGGATCAGCTTCCGCCTCCTCCTCGTGGCCGGGACGCTGCTGCTGTCCGGGCTGCCGGCGGCCCTCCTGCCGCCCGTCCTGTCCCCGGACCTGGCCGGCGCGCCGCCCGACCCGGTCACCTGGCTGGCCGTGGCGGTCGCCGCTGCGCTGACGCTGGCCGCCGCGGTGGCTGCCGCCACGCTGGCGACCGAGCGCCGGCGCGGAACGGCCGGCTGGATGGTCGCCCGCGCCGTGCCGCGAGCCACGATCGCGCTCAGCTGGTTCGCCGCCTTCGCGCTCGTCGTCGCGCTCGGGATCGTGCCGGTCGCGGTGGTGGCCTGGCTCGTGTTCGGGCCGTTCATCCTCGGCGAGGCGGGCGCCCTCGCCGCCGCGGCCGTGGCGACAGCCTGCGCCGGATGGGCGGCGATCGCCTTCGGCCTCTTCGCCGGGGCCGCGCTGCCGCGCTGGCCGGCGGCCGTTGGGGCGCTGCTGGCCGGAGGGGCGCTCCTCGTCCCGCCGGCCTTCGGCCAGGCCGGACCGTGGTGGCTGCCGGCCGACGGCCTGCGGGTGCTCGGCGAGCTCGACACCACCGCCCGACCGGTGGCCGACAGCCTGCGCGCTGCGGGCGTCGCGCTGGGGCTGGCCGCGGTCGTGCTCGTCGGTGCGGTCGTGACATTCGAACGCGCCGACCTGTGATCGTCGAGGGCGAGCCGCGGCCCGGGGTCCGGCTGCACCCGGCAGCGGCGTGGGCGGTCCTCGTCGTGGTTTCGCTGGGAGTCTTCCTCGGGGGCGCCGAGCTCATGGTGGTGGCCATCGCCCTGCCCTCGATCGTGGCCGACTTCGGCGGCTGGCAGGACCTGGCCCGCGCCTCGTGGATCGTGAACGCGTACCTGCTGGCCTACATCGTGGCCATGCCGCTCGCCGGCCGCGCCGCCGACCTGTGGGGGGCGCGGCGCCTGTACGTCATCGCCCTGATCCTGTTCAGCCTGGGCAGCCTGGGCGCCGGGCTGTCGCGGCTGGCCGGTCCGGAGGCGGGGATGGACTGGCTCATCGGCTGGCGGGTGGTCCAGGGCTTCGGCGGCGGCGCCCTCGTCCCGCTGTCGATGTCGCTGGCCAGCCACCTGTTCACCGGACGCTCACGGGCGGCGGCGCTCGGGGTCGAGGGGGCGGCGACGTTCGTGGGCATGGCGGTCGGCCCGGCCTACGGGGCGTGGGTGCTGCTGAATTTCAACCTGCCGCTGCCCGGCGTGGACCTCGCCACCTGGCAGTGGATCTTCTTCCTCAACGTGCCCGCCGCGATCGTCACCCTGCTCGCCATCTACGTCGTGGCCGGCGGCATCGAGACGCCACGGGCGCGCGGCGGCATTGACCTGGTCGGGGCGACGCTGGTCAGCGGCGCGCTGCTCGTCGGGGTGGCGGCGCTGACGCTGGCCGGGCAGCGCGGCTGGACCGATGCCCTCATCCTCGGCGGCCTCGCCCTGGCCGGCGTCTTGCTCGCAGCCTTCGTGGCGCTCGAGCTCCGGCTGCGGAGCCCGATCGTCGATCCCCGCCTCTTCGCCGACCGTCGCTTCAGCGCGGCCAACCTCGTCAGCCTGCTCACCGGCTACACGCTGGCGACCGCCATCATCGGGGGCCCGGTCTTCGTGAACCGCGTGCTGAACGCGGGAGCCGATGAGTCGGCGCTCGCGCTCACCGCGCTCACCGTGGCAATCGCCGCCGGCGCGGTGGTCGGCGGCGTGCTGAGCGGGCTCGTCGGCGAGCGCGTGACGACCGTCGGTGGCGTGGCGGTCACCGTCGTCGCGCTGTACCTGGCCACGAGCTGGGGCACCGAGGTCGGCCTCGATCGACTCGTGCGCGACCTCGCCATCTACGGTGCCGGCTTCGGCCTCACCGTCTCGCCCCGGGCCACGGCCGCCGTCGAGGCGGCCGGGTCATCGGCCTATGGCGTGGCGAGCGCGATGCTGCAGATCACCCGCACCATCGGCATGAGCGTGGGCCTGGCGCTGCTGACGAGCATCGGCCAGAACCGGATCGATGAGCTCACCGCGCTCATCAACGACGCGCCGCGGCGGGACGCCCTCGTGGTCGAGCTGGGGCGCCCGGAGTTCGTGGGGGTCGACCCGCGCAACAGCCTCGCCCTGGTCGACCTGCTCGAGGAATGGTCGCGGGGTCAGGCGGCGGAGGTGCTCCAGCTCGTGCTCAGCCTGGCGCTGGTCGTGGCGGTCGTCACGCTGGTGCCCGCGGTCTTCGTCGGCGGTCGCTTCACGCTCAGGAGGTGACCGGCTCCGCCACGATGATGAGCTCGCCCCAGTTGCGGTTGTAGCCCTGGCTGGTCTGCAGCGTGAGCCGCTCGTGGTCGGTGGGCCGCGTCCAGGCGGCTCCCTCCTCGCAGCCGGGAGGCGCGAGCGCCAGCGCCAGCGGCGGGCTGGGGTGCGGGGCGGCCCGGTCGTCGGGACACGACACGTTGGCGTGCACCTCGGTGACGACATAGGCGAGCACCGCGCCGTCCGACATGCGGATCAGGACCCGGTCGCCGAGGCGCACGTTCCAGAGCGGCTTGAACAGCTCGTTCAGGGCGTGGGCGAAGATGTAGGCGTTGTCCCCGCGGCCCGGCTGGGCTCCCCCGCACAGCACGTATGCGGCATCCGCCGGCGGGAAGTCGCAGTGGTCATCGTCGACCGCGTGGCGCACCGGCACGTTGATGCCGACCGCGCGCACCTGGATCTGGACCGCGACCCACTCGTCCGGAATCGGCGTGGGCGAAGGGGTCGGCTGCTCGGTGCGCGTGGCGTCCGGCGTCCCGCCCTCGCTCGCCTCGGGCGTGGCCGTGGGGCTGGCGACGGCAACCTGGGATGTGGGGTCCGGGATGGCCGGCAGGCTGCTCACCGGCGGGGCGTCCAGGTCGAGCTGGCCCGCGATAATGAGCACCACCCCCGCCACCGCCAGCAGGAGCGGCACCACCATGCCCGATGACAGCCGTCGGTTCACGCGCCGGAGTCTAGCCGGAATGCGCGTGATGCCCGCGTGAGACCGATGGAGCCGCACGACCTCGACCGCGCGACGGCACTGGTGCGTGCGGCGCTGGCCGCCGCACCGGCCGGGCTGCTGAGCGACCTGGACGGCACCCTGGCGCCGATCGTCGCCGACCCGCCCGCCGCCCGCGCGCTGCCCGGAGCCGCCGATGCGCTCGCCGCGCTGGCGCGGCGCATCGCGGTGGTCGGCATCGTCTCGGGCCGGGCCGCGGCCGACGCCCGACGCATCCTCGGCCGCGACGACATCCTGGTCATCGGCAACCACGGGCTCGAGTGGCTGGAGTCCGGCGCCGACGCGCCGGTCGCCTCACCAGAGCTGGAAGCGGCGGCCCGGGCGGTGGAGCGGGCGCTGGCGGCGGTGCCGGACGAGCCGGGCGTCACGGCCGAGGCGAAGGGGCTGTCGGCGACGGTCCACTTCCGGAACGCGCCCGACCCCGCGGCTGCCGGTGCCCGGGTGCGGGCCGCGCTCGAGGCGGCGGCGATCTCCGGCGTGGCGCTGCGTCCCGGCCGCATGTCGCTCGAGCTGCGACCGGCTGGTGCCGGCGACAAGGGCACCGCGGTCGCTTCGGTGATCGAGCGGTTCGGCCTGCGCGGCCTGGTCGTCATCGGCGACGACGTCACCGACCTGGACATGTTCCGCGCCGCTCTTCGCGCCCGTGCGGCCGGCGTGACCGCCGCGGTCATCGGAGTGGGCGGGGGCGGCGAGGTGCCGCGGGAGGTCGCCGCCGCGGCCGACTCGCTCCTCCCGGACCCTGTGGCCATCGTCCGGATGCTGGAAGACCTTTAGCGGCGCTCCGCAACTGCGGCGAGGTCGACGAGCTGGCGGCGCAGCCACCAGGTGATGTCCTCGCGCTCCACCCCGGCCCGCAGACGGGCGAGGCGCTCGGCGCGCTCGGCGCGCGGCATGGCCAGGCCCGCGGCCAGCGCGTCGGCGGTGCCGACCACATCGGCCGGAGCGACGGGCAGGACGGCATCGGCCATCTGGTCGAACGCGCCGGCGGTCTCGGACAGGACGATCGCCGCGTCGCGCTCGGCGACGACGGCCGCCTCCTTGGCGACGAGGTTCATGCCGTCGATGAGCGGGTTGACGAGCACGACATCGGCGATCGACAGGCCGGCCAGGGCCTGGGCGTAGTCGTTCTCGTAGAAGAGCTGGATGGGCCGATAGCCGGCACGGCCGAAGCGGGCGTTGATGCGGTCGACCGCTCCCTGCACCTGGCGCCCGTAGTCGCCGTACTCCCGCAGACCGGTGCGCGACGGCACGAGGAAGGCGAGGAAGGTGACCCGGCCCCGCAGGCGCGGGGCGCGGGTGAGCAGCGCCTCGAAGGCGGCGAATCCGCGCAGGATGTTCTTCGACGGTTCCAGCCGATCGACGCGGACGATGACCTGCTCCCGGGTGGACGCCTGCAGGTGCTCGGCCCGGCGCCGGGCCTTCACCGAACGGGCGACCGCGCGCGTGGCGCCGACGTCGATGCTGATCGGGTAGTGGCGGACGAGCGCTACGTGGCCGTCGGGCAGCGTGACCCGTCGGGCGCGGTAGTCGACCCGGGCTCCCGGCAGGAACGACTCCGCGCTGCGCAGGTAGTTGTGCGCGGAGCGCTCGGTCTGAAAGCCCACGACGTCGTTGGCCGCCAGGCCGGCCACGATATCGGTCCGGATGGAGGGACGGATCGTCTGCCACAACGAGGACGGCGGCCAGGGGATGTGGGTGAAGTGGCTGAGCACCGCGTCCGGCCGCCGATCGCGGATCGCGCGCGCGGCGAGGTAGAGGTGA
>DATBIK010000015.1:0-9648 GCA_036556985.1 Candidatus Limnocylindria bacterium
GTGATCGCTCGCAGCTTGGCCAGCGTCAGCTCGCCGGCGGCGACCTTCTTGGCCAGGCGACGCCGGGTCCGCTCGTCGCCGATCTTCATCAGCTCGTACGCGTGGCTGATCGTGTCTTTGCGCACGGACACCAGCTCGCGAATCTCGGGCGGCGCATCGGCCAGGCGCATGCGGTTCTCGACGTAGCCCTTGTCCTTGCCGATCTTCTGCGCCAGCTGGCGCACCGAATAGCCGAGGTTCGTCATCTTGCGGAACATCGCCGCCTCCTCGAGCGGGGAGACGTCCTCGCGCTGGAGGTTCTCGATGATCGACACCTCGAGCGCCGTCTGGTCGTCGAACTCCACGACGATGGCGGGGATGCTGTCGCGCTTCGCCAGGCGTGACGCGCGCCAGCGGCGCTCGCCGGCGATGAGCTCGTACTGCGAGCCGACCGGACGGACGAGGATCGGCTGAAGGACGCCGTGCTCGCGGATCGAGTCGGCCAGCTCGGTGAGCGAGTCCTCCTCGTACGAGAGCCGCGGCTGCGCCGGGTTCGGCAGGATCTTGTCGAGCGCCACCTCGCGGATCGTCGCGCGCGTGGCGCGCGACTCGATGAGCGAGACGATCCCCGGGCCGAGGTCGGCCTGCTGCGCCTCGTCGAAGAGGCGGTGTATGTTCTCCCGGAATGCGGGACGCTTGTTAGCCAAGCTCCACCACCTCTCGCGCCAGCTCGCGGAAGGCGCGCGCGGCCGCGGAGTTCGTTGCGTACTCGGTCACCGGCTTCCCGGTCAACGGCGCCTCCCCCAGCTTCACGGTCTGCTTGATCATGGTGTTGAAGACCCGATGGTCCCCGAGCTCGCGCAGGTTCTCAAGCATCTCGCGGGCGAGGACGGTCCTTCCGTCGAAGAAGGTCGCCAGCAGGCCGAGGATCTCGAGGTCGTGGTTCAGCTTCAGCTTGATGGTGTTGATGACCTTGATGAGCGCGGTGAGCCCCTTGATCGCGTAGTACTGGGTCTGCACCGGGATGATCACCCGGGAGCTCGCTACCAGCGAGTTGATGGTCAGCAGGCCGAGCGTCGGCGGGCAGTCCAGGATGACGACATCGAACTGGCGCTCGACCCAGCCGTCGAGCGCGTCGCGCAGGACCATCTCCCGGCCGATCGCGGTGAAGAGCTCGACCTCGGTCGAGGCGAGCTCCAGCGTCGCGGGCGCCACCGACAGCCCGGGCATCTCGGTCTGGCGCACGACCTCGTCGAGCGGCACACGGTTCTCGGCCAGCACATCGGCCATTGACTGGTGCACGTCGGACAGGGAGATGCCGAGTCCGACCGTCAGGTTGGCCTGCGGGTCCATGTCGATGCAGAGCACGCGGTAGCCCAGCTCGGCGAGCGCGCCACCCAGGTTGATGGAGGTCGTCGTCTTCCCGACGCCGCCCTTCTGGTTTGCGATCGAGATCACTTTCGTCAACGCAGGTCACCTGTTGTGCGGCTCGGGGAGGAGGGTCGTCGCCGGCAGTCGGCGGCGCGGCGATGATACCGGCGCACCACTGACGGGGTCATCCGAGTTATCCACAACGTGCCGTGATGTCGACGTCTTTGTGCAAAGACGAGCCGATATACTCGAAGTTGTCCACCACCCCTCGGGCCCATAGCTCAGTGGTTAGAGCATCCGGCTCATAACCGGCTGGTCGCAGGTTCGATCCCTGCTGGGCCCACCACATGCTGAGGACCTGCCCGTTGTCGACCTCGGACAAGCTGGCGCGTCTGGCGGAGATGCGGGCGCAGGCCCTCACCGGCGGCGGCGAGCGGCGCGTCGCCCAGCAGCACGAGCGCGGCAAGCTGACGGCGCGCGAGCGCCTGGAGCTGCTGCTCGACGACGACAGCTTCGTCGAGCTCGACGAATTCGTGACGCATCGGGCCAGCGACTTCGGTCTCGACCAGGAGCGCTACCTCGGCGACGGCGTCGTCACCGGCTACGGGTCGGTCGACGGGCGGAAGGTGTTCGTCTACGCGCAGGACTTCACCGTCTTCGGTGGCTCTCTTTCCGAGGCGCACGCCGAGAAGATCGTCAAGGTCATGGACCTCGCGGTCGAGAACGGCGCGCCGATCATCGGCCTGTCGGACTCCGGTGGTGCGCGCATCCAGGAGGGTGTCGTGTCGCTGGGCGGCTATGCCGACATCTTCCTGCGCAACACCTTGGCATCGGGTGTCGTGCCGCAGCTGTCGCTGGTCATGGGGCCGTGTGCCGGCGGCGCGGTGTACTCGCCGGCCATCACCGACTTCACGATCATGGTCGACGGGACGAGCTACATGTTCGTCACCGGGCCGAACGTGGTGAAGGCCGTGACCCACGAGGAGATCGACTTCGAGGGCCTCGGCGGCGCGCGGGTCCATAACGAGACGAGCGGGGTCGCACAGTTCCTGGCCGATGGCGAGCCACAGGCGCTCGACCTGGCTCGGCGGCTGCTCGGCTACTGGCCCGGCAACAACGTCGACGCGGCCCCGCGGATGGGGGAGTGGTCCGACCCGGAGGTCTCCGGCGAGGAGCTCGACGAGGTCGTGCCGGATTCGCCGCAGCGGTCGTACGACATGCACCGCGTCATCGGCGGGATCATCGACGGCGGCTCGTTCACCGAGGTGAGCGCTCACTTCGCGCGGAACATCATCTGCGGCTTCGCGCGCATCGAGGGGCGGCCGGTCGGAATCGTGGCCCAGCAGCCGGAGGTGCTGGCCGGGGTGCTGGACATCGACTCGTCGGACAAGGCTGCGCGCTTCGTCCGGTTCTGCGACTGCTTCAACATCCCGCTCGTGACGCTGGTGGATGTGCCGGGCTTCCTGCCCGGGGTCGACCAGGAGCACCGCGGCATCATCCGCCACGGCGCGAAGCTGCTGTACGCGTACAGCGAGGCGACCGTCCCGAAGCTGACGGTGATCACCCGAAAGGCGTACGGCGGCGCATACGACGTCATGAGCAGCAAGCACGTGCGCGGCGACCTGAACTTCGCATGGCCCACCGCCGAGATCGCGGTGATGGGCGTCGAGGGGGCGGTGAACATCATCTTCCGCGACCGCATCCAGGCGGCCGACGACCCGGAGGCGGAGCGCACGCGCCTGGTGGCCGAGTACGAGGAACGCTTCGCGAACCCGTACGTCGCCGCCGCGCGCGGCTATGTCGACGCGGTGATCCTGCCGTCCGAGACACGCGCGCGACTGGCGAGCGGGCTCGCGCTGCTCGAGGGCAAGCGGCAGTCGCTGCCGCCGAAGAAGCACGGCAACATCCCGCTGTAGCCGCCGGTGTCCGTGCGCAAAGACATCCGCAAGGTCCTCGTCGCGAACCGCGGCGAGATCGCCATCCGCGTCATGCGCGCCTGCCGCGAGCTGGGCATCCGGAGCGTTGCGGTCTACTCGGAGGCCGATGCCGATGCGCCCCACGTCGAGTCCGCGGACGAGGCGCAGCACATCGGTCCCCGTTCGGCGACCGAGTCGTACCTGAGCATCCCCAACCTGCTCGAGGCGGCCCGCGCCTCGGGGGCCGATGCGGTCCACCCCGGGTACGGGTTCCTCTCCGAGAACGCCGGCTTCGCCGAGGCGGTGGAGGCGGCGGGGCTGACCTGGATCGGCCCGCCGCCGGCCACCCAGCGCGCGCTGGGCAACAAGCTCGCCGCGCGGCGCGCGGTCGTCGAGGCCGGCGTGCCGGTGGTTCCCGGCCTGATGGTCCCGCTGCAGGATGGGGACGCGCCGGACCTGTCGCATATCGGGCTGCCGGCGATGCTGAAAGCCGCGGCCGGCGGCGGCGGACGGGGGATGCGCCGCATCGACGCCGCCGAGGAGCTGCCTGCGGCCCTGGCTGCCGCCCGCCGCGAGGCGCTGTCGGCCTTCGCCGACGGGACCGTCTATGTCGAACGGCTGGTCAGCCCGGCCCGCCACGTCGAGGTCCAGCTCCTCGGCGACCGGCACGGCAACCTCGCGATTCTCGGCGAGCGGGACTGCAGCGTCCAGCGGCGGCACCAGAAGCTCGTCGAGGAGTCGCCGTCGCCCGCGGTGACCCCCGCCATCCGCGAGGCGCTGTACGACTCGGCCCGCCGCGTGGCCGGCACCGTGGACTTCCACAACGCGGCCACGGCCGAGTTCCTCCTGGACGCGGAGGGCAACCACTACTTCCTGGAGATGAACACCCGCCTGCAGGTCGAGCACGGCGTCACCGAGCTGGTCACCGGCCTGGACCTCGTCGCCTGGCAGATCCGCATCGCGCAGGGCGAGCGGCTGCCGGCCGAGGTCCTCGAGCCGGCGCTGCGCGGCAACGCGGTCGAGGTGCGGCTCTACGCCGAGGACCCCTGGGACGGCTTCCGTCCCCAGGCGGGCCGGGTCACGGCCTGGCGCGCGCCGGCCGGGCCCGGCGTCCGGATCGACGCCGCGGTGCGGCCCGGGATGGAGCTGGTCCCGGACTACGACCCGCTCCTCGCCAAGCTCATGGTCCACGCCGCCGACCGGCCGGCGATGGTGGCCCGCCTGCGTCGCGCCCTGGACGAGACGCAGATCGGCGGCGTCCAGACCGACCTGGGCTTCCACCGCTGGCTGGCCGAGCAGCCGTCCTTCGTGAGCGGCGCGTACGACACCGGGCTCGTCGCCGTTGCCTGGGGGGACGGGCCGCCGCTCTCCGAGGACCTGGCCGCCGCCGCCGCCACCGCTGCCGCCGAGGCCAGGGCCGCGGCACCAGCGCCACGACCCACCGCGCCGGCCGCGGCCGGCGCCTCCGCATGGGCGGTAACCGCCCGCAGCGAGGCCCTCCGGCGATGACCGCCTACCGTGTCGCGGTCGGCGAGCGAGAGGTGGCCCTCCCCGCCGGCTGGGAGCTGACCTGGCTCGACCGGGAGGCGGGCATCGCCCGCCTGGCCCGGAGCGACGAGGCTCACGTCGTCGTGGTCGACGGGTCCGGGACGGACTGGCACGTGACCATCGGCGGCCGTCGCATCCCGGTCAGCGTACGTACCCACCGGGAGCAGCTCCTCGCCGAGGCCGAGGTGGCGGCGCGCCAGCACGGCGGCCCCATCGACGTGCGGGCCAGCCTGCCGGGCCTGGTCGTGGCCCTCGGCGCGGCCGAGGGCGAGGAGGTGGAGGAGGGACAGCCTCTGGTCACCATCGAGGCCATGAAGATGCAGAACGAGGTCCGCGCCCCGCACGCCGGCCGCGTGGCGCACGTCGCGGTGGCGGCCGGCCAGACGGTGGCGACCGGCGCCCTGCTCCTCAGGCTGGAGTAGGCCCCCGGTACAATCGCGGGCGATGAGCGACCCCGAGCGCACCGCGCGGCCACGCCATCGGTCCAGCTCGGGATTCGAGGTCAGGGCCGTCTACGGGCCTGATGACCTGGCCGGCTTCGAGCCGGCCGATCGGCTCGGCGAGCCTGGCAGCTACCCGTACACCCGCGGCGTGCGGCCCGACGGCTACCGCGGACGGCTGTGGACGATGCGCCAGTACGCCGGGTTCGGGTCGGCCGCCGAGACGAACCGCCGCTTCCACTACCTCCTCGAGCGGGGGCAGACGGGCCTGTCGGTCGCCTTCGACCTGCCGACCCAGATGGGCTACGACTCCGACGCGCCGCAGGCGGTGGGCGAGGTCGGCCGGGTGGGGGTGCCGATCGACACGATCGAGGACATGGCCGCCCTGCTCGAGGGCATCGACCTGGGAGCGGTGAGCACGAGCATGACCATCAACGCCACCGCCGCCATCCTGCTGACGCTCTACGAGGCGGTCGCCCGCCGGCAGGGCGTGGAGCCGGCGCGCCTGCGGGGGACGATCCAGAACGACATCCTCAAGGAGTACATCGCCCGCGGCACGTATATCTTTCCGCCCGAGCCGTCGATGCGGCTCGTGACCGACACCTTCGCGTACTGCCGCATCGAGCTGCCGGCCTGGAACACGATCAGCATCAGCGGCTACCACATGCGTGAGGCGGGGGCGACGGCGGTCCAGGAGGTGGCCTTCACGATCGCCAACGCGATCGCCTACGCCGATGCCGCCCTCGCCGCCGGCCTTGACTTCGACGCGTTCGCCCCGCGCCTCTCCTTCTTCTTCGCCGCGCACAATGACCTGCTCGAGGAGGTCGCCAAGTTCCGGGTCGCGCGCCGCGTGTGGGCGCGGGTGGCCCGTGAGCGCTTCGGCGCCCGTGACGACCGATCGACGGCGATGCGCTTCCACGTCCAGACCGGCGGCTCGACGCTCACCGCCCAGCAGCCGGAGAACAACGTCGTGCGCACCACCGTCCAGGCCCTTGCCGCCGTACTGGGCGGGGCGCAGTCGCTCCACACGAACGCCCTCGACGAGGCGCTCGGCCTGCCGACGCCAGCCTCCGCCCGGGTGGCGCTTCGAACGCAACAAGTGTTGGCTCACGAGTCCGGCGTGGCCGCGACGGTCGACCCGCTCGCCGGCGCGTACTACCTCGAGAGCCTCACGAACGAGCTGGAGGAGCGCATCTGGGCCGGGCTGGCGGCGATCGACGCGCGCGGCGGCACGCTCGCCGCGCTGGCCGAAGGCTACCAGCAGGGGGAGATCGGGGACGCGGCCTACGCGTTCCAGCGCGAGGTGGAGGCAGGGGAGCGGATCGTGGTGGGCCTGAACGCCTTCGCCGAGGGGGGCGACGAGCAGCGGCCCGAGCCGCAGGTCATCGACCCGGAGGAGGAGCGGCGCCAGGTGGAGCGCACCCGCGCGGTGCGCGCCGGCCGCGACGCGGCCGCCGCGGCATCGGCCCTGGAGCGCCTGGGCGAGGCGGCGCGGGGCACCGAGAACCTGCTGCCCCGCATCCGCACCGCGGTCGAGGCCGGCATCACGCTGGGCGAGATCAGCGACGCGCTCCGCGCCGCGTGGGGGGAGCACCGGCCGTGACCATCGGCGCCATCCATCACGTGGCCGTCGTGGTGCGCTCGATCGAGGCCGCCCTGCCGCGTTACGAGACCCTCTTTGGCTGGCGGCCAGAGGCAGCGCCGTTCGAGTTCGGCAGCCAGCGCGTCCGGCTCTGCTTCCTGCGCACCGGCCCCGAGCCGGCGGCGCGCATCGAGCTCGTGGAACCGACCGACGAGGAAAGCGGGGTGGCCCGCTTCCTTGCCGCGCGGGGCGAGGGCGTTCACCACGTCTGCCTGCTGAGCGACGACCTGCCCGCCGACCTCTCCGCCCTGGCGGCGGCGGAAGCCGAGCTCATCGATCGCGAGCCGCGGCCGGGCGCGCATGGCGAGGTCGCGTTCGTCCATCCCCGGACGCTGAACGGCGTCCTCTGGGAGCTGCTCCACGCCGAGGAGGACCGATGACCGAGTCGCGCCCGCCCGTCCCTGAACGGCCCCTGCTCAGCGGCGATCGCGTCTGGCTGCGCCCCCTCGAGGAGCGCGACATGCCTGCCTACGTGGCGGCCATCAACGACACCGAGGTCGGCGGCATCGCCGGATACGGGTGGCCGCAGAGCGTCGGGCAGGCCACCGCCTGGCTCACCCGGGTCATGGAGGGCTGGGGCCGGGACGGCTTCTTCTTTGCCGTCTGCGAGCTCGGCGATGACCGGTTCGTCGGCACCACCTGGTTGAAGGAGCTGAACCTCATGCATGGGAACGCCGAGCTGGCGATCTGCATGGACCGCGATCACATCGGCGCCGGATGGGGGAGCGAGGCCCAGCGAGTCCTGCTCGCGTTCGCCTTCCGGACCGTGGGCCTCGCACGCGTCTACCTCACCACCAGCGCCGAGGACAATGCGCGGGCGATCCGCTCGTATGAGAAGGTCGGCTTCCAGGTCGAAGGCCGGATGCGCAGCGCCTACCGCGGCGCAGTGGGCCTGCACGACGCCCTGCTGATGTCGATCCTTCGCGAGGAGTGGGAGGCGGCGAACCCCTAGGGCCGGGGCACGCCGCCCCACCGGGTTACTCCTCGATCGGCTCGCCGTCGGCGCCGAAGACGAACCACACGCCGCCGACGCCCTGGCCGTTCGTGTCACCCGCGGCGCCGTCGCCGCTGAAGTAGTACGCCGGGAAGCCGTTCACGGTCAGCATGGTCGTGCCGTCCGTGGCCTCGGCCGTGCCGAGCGTGGCGTCGACGCCGTCGCCAGCCGTCGGCGAACCCTCGGCCGGGACCGGCGGCCAGTTCGCGAGGCAGTCGCCGGCGCAGGTGCTCGTGTCCTCGCTGTCGTTCGCGAAGTAGTAGATCGTGTTGCCCTCGGCGTCGGTGAGGATCTCGCCGAGGTCTGAGCTCGCGACCAGCACGGAAGCGTCAGCGGCCATCGACTCGGCCGCGGACTCCTCTGCCGATGGCGCCATCGACTCGGCCATCGACTCGGCCGCGGAGGCGGCGGTCGACTCGCTCGGCGCGACGCTCGTGCCCGCATCGGTGCAGGCGGCGAGGAGGAGCATGACGGAGAGGCCGGTGCCGGCGATCGCGAGCCGGGACGGGCGCCGAATGGACGCGGACGCGTGTGCCATGGGGAGGCCCCCTGGTGCGGATTCGGGTCGCCCCCCAGTACGCGACGGGTTACGGCGAGCCGGTGGGTCTCAGGACCAGAACTCGTCGAGGGCTGCCGGGTCCCAGTCGTACGACCACGTCTCGACGATCCTGCCGTCTCGGACGTGGTAGACGACCACGCGATTGAAGTCGAGCGATCGGTCGCCCCGGATGGCCCGCTCGGTCACCAGGGCCACCGCGTGGTCCGGGCCGGCCACGAAGTCGTGGAGCCCCACGACCTCGATCGTCCCTCCCTGGCGTTCGAAGACTGCGCCGTAGGCGTCGAGGAACGCCTGCTTCCCGTGGAAGTCGCCGGAGAGCGGGCCATGACCGGCGACGTGATGGACGACTTCGTCGGCCCAGAACGCCATGGCAGCGTCCCAGTCGTTGCGCAGCCAGGCGTCGAAGTAGGCGCGCATCGTGTCCGGGGGGTCGGTCATCGAAGCGGCGCCTGTCAGCGCACCCCGGCGTCGCGGAGCAGCTGCGGGATCTGCGACGGGGAGTCGGCGACCCGGATGTCGGCATCCTCCAGCGCGGCGCGCTTGGACTCCGCCGTCCCGGCGCCGCCGGAGATGATCGCGCCGGCGTGCCCCATCCGCCGCCCGGGCGGCGCGGTGCGGCCGGCGATGAAGGCCGCCATCGGCTTGCGCACCTCGCGGGCGCAGAACTCGGCGGCGCGCTCCTCCTCCTCGCCGCCGATCTCGCCGATCATCACGATCGCCTCGGTGGCGGGATCGCGATTCAGCAGGTCGAGGGCGTCGGTGAAGCTGGTCCCCACGATCGGGTCGCCGCCGATGCCGACGCAGGTCGTCTGGCCAAGCCCGGCATCGGTCATGGCCTGCACCACCTCGTAGGTGAGCGTACCGGAGCGCGAGACGAGGCCCACCGGTCCGGGCCGATGGATGTTGCCGGGGATGATGCCCACCTTCGCCTCGCCGACGCTCGTCAGGCCGGGGCAGTTCGGCCCGATGAGCCGCACGCCCTCCGCCTTGAGCACGTGGTAGACGCGCAGCATGTCGAGGGCGGGGATGCCCTCGGTGATGCAGATGACGAGCGAGAGGCCGGCGGCAGCGGCCTCGAGCATTGCGTCCGGCGCAGCGGCGGCCGGGACGAAGATGCACGACGCGTTGGCGCCGGTCTCGCGCACCGCCTCGACGACGGTGTCGTACACGGGCACGCGGCCGTCGAGCGCCGCCTGGCC
>DATBIK010000016.1:0-32235 GCA_036556985.1 Candidatus Limnocylindria bacterium
TTCACGGTTGTCGAGCGCCGTCCATTCGGCGCACGATTGACCATACTGCTCATGACGCGACCGTCGGCCGGCTGAGGCCGAACCACAGGGGTGGAATCGATGTCGACCGAGAC
Source organism: Candidatus Limnocylindria bacterium (assembly GCA_036556985.1). GTDB lineage: Bacteria > Chloroflexota > Limnocylindria > QHBO01 > QHBO01 > JAPSGM01. The sequence goes on from DATBIK010000016.1 coordinate 114, forward strand.
GACAGCCGTTCCCGAAACCGAAGCAACCGCCCCGGCGCGGCATCCCGCCGCGGACCGGCGCGGTTGGCGCCTGCCGGCGCTGGCCGTGCCGGCTCTCACGCGCATCGAGTGGGCCGGCGTGCTGCTGCCGATGCTCGGGCTCGCGATCCTGGCGCTCCGGGACCTCGGCGCACCGAGCCTGTGGCGCGACGAGGTGTCGAGCGTGATCTTCGCCAAGGGCTCGCTCGGCGACCTGCTCACGATCATCGGTCGCGACCGCGCCGAGGTGGGGCTGGTGAACATGGCGACGTACTACCTCATCCTCCACTTCTGGCTCATCGTGGGCGAGACGGAGGCACGCATCCGGTTCCTTTCGGTCATCTTCGGCGTCCTCAGCGTGGTGCCCGTCTACTTCGTCGCCCGACGCCTGGGAGGCTGGGTGGCGGGTGTGCTGGCGGCGTCGATCTTCGTGCTGATCCCCTACGTCATTCACTACAGCCAGGAGGCGCGCGGCTATTCGCTCGCGATGCTCATGGCGGGCGGCATGACCTGGCTGCTGCTCATCGGCCTCGACCGGCGCGAGCGGGTGTGGCCGTGGCTCGCCTACGGCGTGATCGGCGCGCTGGGGCTGTACGTCCACTTCTTCATGGCGCTCGTCGTCGCCGCACACGGGCTGTGGGCGCTGGCGACGCGGCAGATCCCGCCCCTGCGCAGCGCCGCCGCCGCGGTGATTCCCCTGGCCCTGGCCGCCGCGCCCATCCCGTTCGTCATCGCCGAGTTCGGCAGCGAGCACGGGTGGATCCCGGAGCTGACCATCGCGCGGGCCTACGTCGGACTCGAGAAGCTGATCGGCGGCGGCGCGGTGATCCTGGCCATGACGGCCCTGCTGGCCATCGGCGCCTACGCCTGGCGCCGCGACCGCCGCTTCTGGCTGATCGTCGCCTCGCTGCTGATCCCCCTCGTGGGGGCCATGGCGATCTCGGTCGTGAAGCCGATGTTCATCCCGCGCTACCTCATCATGGTCCTTCCCGCCCTGGCCGTGGCCGCCGGGCTCGCGATCGTCGCGATCCGGCCGATCCTCATCCGCTCCGCGGTCGCGATCGTCGTGATCGGCATCCTGCTCGTCGGCCTGCCGTCGGCGTACTTCAGCACCACGAACATCAACTGGCGCGCCGCCGGTCGCTGGATGGCCGAGGAGGTGCAGCCCGGCGACCACGTCATCATGGTCTCCTGGAAGGACTCCCCGCTCGAGTACTACTTCCTGCGCTTCGACCCGCCCGCCATCCCCACCCGCCTCCTGGAACGTGAGGTGCCGGCCGCGGACCCCGACGCGCGGATCTGGCTCGCGCTCATGGGCGTGAGCCCGCGGGAGGCAGGCGACGAGCTCGAGCAGTTCCTCGGCAGCTACCGGGTCGCGGAGGCTCGCCGCTACGGTCCGCGCGCCGAGCTGTTCCTGCTCGAGCCGCTGTCCGGGACCGCCGCAGCCGCCGGCACCGCATCCTTGCTACCATCCGCCGGTCCCAGCCACGGCCAGGAGGGCCGATGACCGCCGATACCCCGGGGCCGCGCGCGCCCCAGCAACGCCGCGAGCCCGCCGCCCGCGCACTGCTGCGCTCCCTGCTCCGGCCGTCGCGCTTCGCCGTCGTGGGCGTGATCGGCATCGCGGTGAACGCCGCAGCGCTCGTCGTCTTCACCGAGTGGCTCGGCATCCACTACGCGGTGTCCGCGGTCCTAGCCTCCCAGGTCTCGACGCTCAACAATTTCGTTCTCACCGAGCTGTGGGTGTTCCGGAGCCGCACGGCGCGCCGCCACCTGTTGATCCGCTACCTGGCCTTCAACGCGCTGAACATGGCGACGCTCGTGATCCGCGTCCCGGTGATCATCGGCCTCACCGAGATGGCCGGGGTGCACTACCTGCTGTCCAACCTCGCCGCCATCGGCCTCACCTTCGGCGTGCGCTACTTCATCGCCGACAACTGGATCTGGGCCGGGCGGGACGACCGCGACCAGACTGCGGTGCGCCACTGGTTCCACTACGACGTCCACGGCCTGGTGCGCATCCGCTCGCGCTTCGCGCTCCCCGAGCTGGCCGCGTTCAACGTCGCCGAGCCGGTCCGCGCCGACATCGTCATCCACCGGCGCTTCGGCCTCGGCGGCTGGCCGCGCCTGCGCATCGACACCGGGTCGGACGGGAACGTCATCCGCTATCGCGAGCAGCTCGGCGCGCTGGGCGTCGCCTTCGACGTGGCGCTCGAGCCACAGGTCGTCATCCACGCCAACTGGCTGCTGGCCTGGTCGCACCACGTCCTGTACACGAACCTCGTCGAGCCGATCCTCCGCTTCCTGCTGGTGAGCCGCGACAGCGTCCTCCTGCATGCCGCGTCCGTCGCCACCGAGCGCGGAGCCGTGCTCATGTCGGCCCAGACCGACACCGGCAAGACGAGCACGCTCCTGCGCCTGCTCATGCGACATCCGTGGGGCTTCATCGGCGACGACATGGCGATCGTGCGGCCCGACGGCCGCGTCCTCTCCTTCCCGAAGCCGATGACGCTGTCGTCGCACACGATGAGCGCGGTCAGCGACGCGGCCCTCCCGTTCGCCGACCGCTTCATGCTCGGCATCCGGAGCCGGGTGCACTCCAAGCAGGGCCGATCGATCGGCCACGCGCTCGGGAGGTTGCCGGTCCCGATCGTGAGCATCAACGCCGTGGTCCAGCTGCTCGTGCCGCCGCCGAAGTACCACGTCTCCTCCCTGGTGGAGTGCGAGATGGCCGACGAGGCGCCGCTCCACGCCGCCATCCTCATGTCACGCGGGGAGCCCTTTCGCGAGGAGGTCGAGGTCGACCCGGCGCTCGACACGCTGCTCGCCAACACGGAGGACGCGTACACCTTCCCGCCCTTCGGCGCGTTCTCCCCGTACCTGCGCTTCAACGGCATGGACCTGGCCGCCCTGCGGGCGCGTGAGCGGGAGCTGCTGCGCAGCGCGATCGTCGGGGCGCGGCGGATCCGGCTGCAGGTCCCCGGTCACTCCTGGTCCGAGGTGATCCCCGCGCTCCTCGCTGCCCCCACCGAGGCTGCCTCGCCGTCGAACGTCGGGGCGCGGACGGCAAGCGTGGAGTCGGCCGCCGGCTGACCCCGGTCGCGTCCTGCCGGGCCGAGGAGGGCGGCGACGCCGCCCGGATCGAGCAGCCGCCAGCTGGCGAGCAGGATGCAGAAGCTCGAGAGCCACACCGACGGCATGCCGAGCACGGCAGCGATGGGAACGGCCCAGGCCCAGCCACGCCAACCGGCGACCACTGCCACCCCGAGGGCCACCGGGAGCCGGATCACGAGCGGGACGGGCAGCTGGTCGTTCTGATGCGGCGGCTGGCCGGCGGCCGAGCGCAGCAGCTCGAGCCAGTCGAGCCAGAGTCCCGGCGCGATGAGCACGCCGATGCCGACGATGCCCGCCGTGACGCCTACGGCGACCGCCAGTGCCCGCCACTGCCGAGCGCCGAGGTGGTATCCGATCGCCACGCCGGGCGTCACCTTGGTGAGGAGCACCGCGGACCAGGCGGCGGGATGGCGCACGCCCATCGCCACTGCCACCGCCAGGAAGAGATGGATGTTGCCGCTCTCGAGATCGCGGACGACCGGCACGAGGAAGACCGCCAGCACCGCCGCCATCGGGACGCCGACCAGCCACGCCAGCGCTGCCAGCTGGGCGGAGACCCACAGGACCGCGAAGAGCTGGAACGGGATGTGGCCGAACGGCCACAGCAGCGCGCCCGCGGCCGGTGAGTACACGAAGGCGCCCGACTGGTGCCACGGGATCTCGTACAGGCCGCCATGCCACGCCCGATGAAAGCCAACGAGGTCCCCGCCGTCGCCCGTGGTGGTCTGCAGGTATGCCACCGACGCGAGGACGATGACGCCGGCCAGCTGCGCGATCACGCCGGTTCGCGCCCACATCGGTCCGCCCCGGCTCATCGACTCGTCCTCAGGCCAGCCAGGCGGAGAGGTCGCGGTCGAGGATCCGGGCCAGCTGCTCGATGTCCGAGCTGAACTCCTCGGTGAGCCGTCGTCGCACGGCCGGGTCGAGCCGTTCGCGCACGAGGACGCGGCGGTCCGCCGCCTCGCGTGCCCGCTCGCGCAGGCTCCGCGGTGTCGCGGCGGCCACCAGGCGACGCAGCGGGCTGCTCCGGCTGAGGAGGGCGCCCCGCCAGCCACGGCGCGGGACGCCGCCACGGTTCGGACGGGCGGACAGGTCGGGCGCGAACATGGTGTCGACGCCGAGGAACCCGTACGTGCGGCCCAGGACCGCCAGCGGGTCTGCCACGAGCTCGTCGTAGAGGTGCACGAGCAGCTGGCCGCGCGGGAAACGGTCGACGTAGCGCTGCAGCTGCACCCCGTAGAAGCCCATCTCCCGGTACCGCCACAGGAATCCCCACCCGTCCGCGATGCGCGCCGCCTCGAGGTCGAGCGCCGTACCGAAGTCCGGCGCGGGCTCCCGACCCTGCCGCTTCAGGTGGAGGTAGCTCGAGAACGCGCGATCGGCCGGGTGCCGCAGGACCGCCACGAGGCGCGCCTCCGGCAGCCGAGCCCGGATGCGCTCCGAGGCCTCGGGCACGTACAGGTACAGGTTCGATGCCTCGCCCACGGCGCGCGCATCAGGCCCCGCCGCCGCGAAGAGCGCTTCGTAGGCATCCCAGGTGGTGATCGCGCGGCCGATGGTCGCCCCCGGGCCGGCGAACCGCGGGACGGCACCCTCCTCGAACGCGAAGTACTGCGGTTCCTTGACCGCCGGCATGAAGACCTGCGGGTGCTGGCGCAGGAACGACCAGAGCGCGGTCGTGCCCGACTTCGCCGCGCCGATGACGAGGAAGTCCGGCTTCATCGGCGCGCGACCTCGGCGAGCAGCGCCGCATACCGGCGCAGGGCCTCGTCCGGCGCGAAGCGCTCCGAGCGCGCCGCGGCGCCGGCGCGGAGGGTGGCGGCGAGGCCCGGATCGTCGAGGACCCGACCGATGGCGGCCGCCAGCGCCTCCGCGTCGCGGGGCGGCACGAGCAGGCCGGTCTCGCCGTCCACCACGATCTCGTTCGGCCCGAACTCGCAATCGGTGGCCACGATGGCCGCGCCGACGCGGGAGGCCTCGACGAGGACGAAGCCCAGCGTCTCCCAGTCCGACGCGAGGACGAACGCGGCGGCGTCGCGCATGTACGGGAACGGGTTGGGGACGTAGCCGAGGAACTCGACGGCATCGCGCAGGCCGAGCTCGTCGCGCAGCCGTTCGAGCGCCGGCCGCTCGTCACCCTCGCCGAGGACGAGCAGCCGGGCCGGCCGGCCCCGGCGCACGATGGCGAGGGCGCGCAGCAGGTTCGGATACGCCTTCTGCGCCGCCAGGCGTCCGACCGCCACCAGCGTCGGGTCGGCGGAGCGCAGCCACGGGTGCGGTCGTTCGTCGGCCGCGGCCATGGCATCCAGCTCCGGATCGAACGGGTTGTAGATGGTCGTGACGAGCCCGGGGTGGAGCCCCACGTCATCGAGCAGGGCGCCGCGCAGTCCCTCGGATACGGCCACGACCGATGCCGCATGCGGGTACAGGCGCCGCGCGAGGGCCAGCTGCGCCCGCTTTCCGCGGGTCGCCCGCAGCGCGTCCGGCGTCACGTGCTCGGTGGCGACCACCGGGGGTGCCGCTCCGCGCAGTAGCACGCTCGCCGCGAGGAGCAGAAGGTTCGGGTAGGTCATGAAGCCCACGGCCACGTCGGGCCGCCGACGTCGCACGAGCGCCGCCAGTCGCGGGACGAGGCGGACGGCGTCGAGGCGGCTCTGCTTCTCGAGCGAGATCAGCGGGATACGGTCCGGCAGCGACGCGCGCACTTCCGCGTTCTCGTCGCGCCGATGAAGGACGACCACCTCCACGGCGAAGCGATCGGGATCGAGCCCCCGGGCGAGGATGCTGGCCAGGCGCTCCATCCCCCCACCCCGGATCGAGGGAAGCAGGAAGAGCACCCGGAGGGGACGGCCGGGCGTGTCGGTGGGGGCGCTCATGGCGCTGCGTCCGCCTCGCGCCAGTCCGCCAGGGAACGGCCGAGCAGCTCCTCCAGGGCCGACACCTCCCCGCGCAGCTCGTCGCGCAGCGCGGAACGCAGTTCGGCTGAGACGCGCGGACGCTCGGTGGTCCGGACGTTCATCCCCGTCACACGCCGATAGGCCGCGCGCCGCGCGCCGGCCGGCACCACCGCGCGCACCGCCGCACGGAGCGCTGGGGGCGGGGACGCGAGCACGCGGCGGAGGAGGGCGGATCGGCTGCGTTTGTTCGGGTTGCGATGTGGGAAGCGGTGGCCATCGACCGGCCGCAGCCCGAGGAAGGCCAGCACGCGATGGGCGGCGGCCTCGGCATCGGCGACGAAGTCGTCGAGCAGGGCAACGTGTACCTGGTCGCGCCCGAACGCATCGAAGTAGCGCGCCAGCTGTTCGGCGTAGCGCACCGTGCGCCGGTAGCAGAGGCCCGCCGGAAAGTGCGCCTCGTCGGGGATGCGGGTGCCGGCGCATCGGTCCGGCTCGGCGGCGAGCGCCGCCGCGAAGTCGTCGATGTCCTCGTTCCCGTCGAAGACGAACTCGCTGTGCAAAGCCTCCAGCGCGGCGACGGGGTCGCGCAGCATGACGACGATGCGGGCATCGGGTCGGACCTCGGCGATCTCGCGCGCCGCGGTCTGCGAGAAGAGGTACCAGACGTAGGCGTTCCCCCAGGTCCGGTCGGCCGGGGCGTCCGCGTAATGGGCCAGGAACTCGGCGGCCGTGAACGTTCGCCGGCGGCGGACCTCGAGGTCGGCGCCGAAGTAGCGCAGCTCCTTGCGATCCGGCACGTAGATGCCGGGATGCCCGGCCAGGTACTCGTAGAGCGAGGTCGTGCCGGCCTTGGGCGCTCCGACGATGTAGAACTCCGGCCAGCGCGGCTCGGTCACGTCGCCTTCCAGGCCGACAGGTCGCGGCCGAGCAGCCGTTCCAGCCGCTCCACCTCGGGAACGAACTCGGCGACGAGCCGCGCCCGGAGCTCGGGGGCCATCGCCGCGCGCTCCCGGCGACGCGCGTTCAGGCGCTGCGCGCCGCGATAGATGCGCTTGCGGCTCGTGCGCGGGAGCACGCGCCGCGCGGCGCCGCGCAGCCAGCCGGGCGGCGATTGCAGAAGCCGCTGCACGACGCGCAGCCGCGGCACCTTGGCCGCGTTGATGATCTCCATGCGCGGCATGAAGGACGCGTCCACGGCGAGGAAGCGGAACGTGTCGCGTACCTGTGCAGCGGTGTCGGCCTGAAAGTCGTCGAAGACGATGACGTGCACGTGGTCCCGGCCGAGCGCGTCGAAATAGCGCTCGAGCTGGCCGCTGAAGGTGGCCGCGTCGCGGTACAGCACCGCCCGCGGGTTGTTGACGGCCGCGGGGATGCGACGCCCCTGGCGTCGGTCGGCCTCGGCCGCGACGGCCTCGGAGAAGTCGGGCAGGTCCTCGGCGCCGAGAAACACGAGCTCGGAGTGCATGGCGTGCATCATCTCGACCGGGTTGCGCAGCATCACGATGGCCTGCGCCCCCGGAGCGAAGGCAGCGATCTCCCGCGCGGCAAGTTCGGAGCGCAGGTAGCTCACCGATGCCTCGCCGATGCGCACCCCGTCGGGCGCCTTCGCGAACATGCGCAGGTACTCGGCCTCCGTCAGGCGCGGCGTGTTGCGCAGCGCGCGATCGGAACCGAAGTAGTTCAGCTCCTTCACGGCCGGCATGTAGATCTGTGGGTGCTGCCGCAGGTAGTCGTGGAGGGACGTCGTCCCCGCCTTCGGGGCGCCCACGATGAAGAAGTCCGGCCGCGGCGTGCGGGTCTGGCTCACAGGCGTCCGAGTGTAGTGGACCGACCGGCGGCCGGCCCGCTGCAGGGCGGTCAGGAGGCGCCGACAGGCAGCAGCGCGGCCAGCCGCCGATTCTCCTCGTACAGCTCGCCGAGGACGCGGTCGGCGGCGAACGGGGCCGCGGCGGCGGCGGCGCGTTCCCGGAGCGATTCGGCCTCGGCCGTCACCCGGCGCAGCACCTCGCCCAGCGCCTCGGGCGTCCGCGCGCCGGCCACGGCCCCGGCTCCCGAGCGCGCCACCACGCCCGCCACCTCGCCCACGTCCGTCGTCACGACCGGCAGCCCGCACGCGAGCGCCTCCAGCCCGATGGTGGGGCCCGTCTCGAAGGCGGACGAGATCACGAGGGCGTCCGCGGCGTGCATGAGGCCGGCCAGCTCCTCGCGCGGCACGGTGCCGGCGAACCTGGCGGCGTCGGCCACGCCGAGGCGGCGCAGCTCATCGCGCATCGCCGGCAGCTGGCCGCCCTCGCCGGCGACGAGCAGGCGGGCCGCGGGATCCGCCCGGTGCAGCACCGCGAAGGCGCGGGCCAGCAGGACCGGATCCTTCTGGCCCTCCAGGCGGCCCGCGTACAGCAGCAGGGGTCCGTCACCGAGCAGGTCGAACCGGCCCGCGAGCAAGGCGCGCTGACGCTGTCGATCGTCCGCCGCGGCAGGCCGGAAGATGGTGGGGTCGAACCAGTTCGGGACGAACCCGATGCGGTCGGCGGCCTCCGGAAACTCGGCACGATAGCGGTCCGCCGCGGCACGGTTGACGACGAAGATCCGTCGCATGCGCCGAAACGAGCGGCGCTCGGATGCCCGCAGCAGTCCGGCCAGCGGCCGCCATCGGCTCTCGCTGCCGGCGGTGGTCAGGTCGCTCACGGAGAGGTGCACCACCCGCCACATCGGTCCTGCGTCGGTATCGAACGGCAGGTCGGTCGCCGGTCGGTGGAAGGAGCGAACCCACCTGCCGGCGGCCGCCTCGCGCCGTCGCCTGGCGATCGCGGCGACGAAGCGGGCCGCGATCGGGACCCGGCTGCGCCGGGTGCCGTCGTCGGCCACCACCGGCAGGAGGCGCAGCGGACGCCCCTCGAGCTCGACGTCGTGCCAGCGCCAGGCGGTGCGCGTCGCGCTGATGCCGATCATCGACAGGTCGAGGTCGTCCGGCGCGAACTTCGCGAAGCCGCGCACGAAGGAGGCGATGCCGCCGATGCGCATCCGCTCCGGATCGGCCGGGAGCACGAGCTGGACCGGCACGCGCCCGGGCCGAGCCGAATCGGTCAGGAGGGTGCCCCCTCGCGCTCCCCGAGCCGGCGGCGCCAGGCGAGCGACGCGACCAACCCGACGACGAGGAAGAAGAGGTAGGCGCGCGGCGGCGAGTGGAACATCGACGACGCGACGGATTCCATGATCGCCTGGGCGAACGCCATCCCGGCGCCCAGCCGGAGCACGCGGAGCGTCACCCCGTCGGCGCGCCCGGCCTCCTTCCACAGCATCCAGGCGATGGTGACGAGAAACGCGACGTACGCTGCCAGGCCGATCGCCCCGATCTCGCCCAGGATCGACGGCCAGAAGGTGTCGGTCGCAGCGTTGGGGTTCGTCGGGCGCAGGCCGCGAACGTCGGAGAGGCCGTACTCGTAGTACAGCGGGCTGTACGGGTCGCGGCTGACCCAGCTGCCGTAGCGGCCCATGCCAGCGCCGAGCGGGAAGTAATCCACCCCGATCTCCACCGACCCCCGGTACAGGGCGATGCGCGCCTGCGGGTTGTTCTCCCCGCCGATGGAGCCCTCACCCGGAGACTCGGACGGGATCGGGATGCCGGGGATATAGCGGTCGACCGTGAGCTGGTACAGCCCGGTCAGCATCGGCAGGAAGACGATGGCGATGACGACGACGCCGGCAGCGGCCGGCAACCAGGAGCGCACCGCCTCGCGGAGCGATCGGGCCCTGATCCCGAACTCGACCGCCCCGGCTGTGATCCCGGCCAGAAGCGCCACGATGGCCCGCCGCCGCGCCGACAGGAACGGCCCCAGCGTCATGAACAGTCCCAGCACGAGCCAGATCCAGCGGCGGGTGGTCGCGTACTGGGCGAACAGGAACACGGCCACCAGCGAGGTGAAGTAGCCGAACAGCGCCGGATGCGTGAAGATGGACTTCACCACGACGCTCTCGCCGCGGGCCCGGATGTACTCGTTCAGGCCGAGCACCGACTGGAAGAGCGCCGGATTCATCCCCTCGATGAAGCCGAGCACGACGACCGGGATCGCCACCGCGAGCACGACCTTCATCGCGGCGCGGATCTGCCAGACCTCGACCCGGCTCCAGAGCACGACGTAGAAGAACGCCAGCGGCTTGCCGATCAGCGCCATGGCCGGCAGCCACACCTGGACAGGCACCCCCGCGACCACGCTCGAGAGCACGCCCATCAGGGGGATGAGCGCGACGGCGATCTCCCGGGGCCACGACCACCACGCCGACCAGTGGTTCCGGACTCGGAACAGGCAGATCACCACCAACGCCGCCACCGTCAGCTCGTCGAGCTGCTTGAACACGCCCCCGACGTAGAGCGCCACGGTGTCGTAGAACGCCACGATCAGGGCCAGCGAGACGAGGGCCTCCATGGCCCAGCGCCAATACGCCGCCACCAGGATGAGCGCCGCCGCGCCCGGGATGACGTACCGGCTCGGGCCGGACCAGGGCGGGATGGTGAGGATGGCTGCCGAGAGCAGGACGAGGCCCAGGATGATCGCCACCCGCGCGGCGAAGGCGCCATCGGTGGGCGCCGCGAGGCGGGTGACCGGCCCCCGCATCGGCGGTGCGCCGTCCGGCGACGGCGAATCGGTCTCCGGCAGGTCGGCCGTACGCCGCCGGTCCACCCCGATCAGACCCTGCTGCGGGCGAGCCCGGCTCCGCGCCCCTTCTTCACGTAGTCGCCGAAGCGGAACCAGGTCCAGTAGATCCAGCGCGGAATGCGGGCAAGCCGGTACAGCAGCCTGCTCCACCACGGGACGTGGACGGGCCCCCATGCCTCGGGGAAGGCGTAATCCCATTCGTCCATGTACGGCCCGAAGACCCACCTGGCTCGCGCGATGGCCCGTGGCGTGTAGTAGCTTTCGAACTCGCGCTCGCGGCCCGGTGTCGCGTTCGCGAGCGGCAGCCTGCGGACCGGCTCGATGCCGATTCGACGCAGCGCTTCCTCGAACCCGTCCTCCAGCAACTCGAAGCGGTAGACGTAGTCCAGGTCGCGGTGGTCCAGCGTCGTCCAGGTGTCGTACGGCAGGACGTACCAGCGCCGCAGGAATGACGTGAAGTCCGCGTTGGTGCGCTGCATCCAGGCGAAGATCCGCCGCTCGAGGCGGCCGGCCAGCGAGTTGCGCAGGCCCACGTGATGCGGGTCGCTGAAGTGGCCGCGCGTGTCCTCGCGAAGATGGGCGTAGCGCGTCACCGCCACGTCGAGCGGGTTGCGCACGCCGGAGAACGCGAAATAGCGCTTCTCGTCCGCGGTCGCAACGCGCAGGAAGTCGCGGTAGGTGGCGTGCTTGCGCAGGATGGCCTCGCCGTCGTAGAGCTCCTTGAGCTCACGGGCGATCGCCGACGAACCGGTCCGCGGCACCTCCACGAATACGTACCGGTGCGTATGGCTGATGATCATTGCAGCGCAGGGTACCAGCGCGCCGCGACGCGCGCGATGCGGCCGCGAGCGCGATCAGGAGGGGCCTGCCGCGGTCCAGGCGGCGAGGTCACGCCCGGTCAGCTGCTCGAGCCGACGCACCTCCGGCTCGAACTCGCGGGTCAGCCGGGCGCGGAGGGCGGCGTCCATCGGCGGGCGGCGCCCGGTCCGCGAGTTCAGGCGCAGGACGGCCGCGCGCGCCGCGTGGACGACGGGAAACCTGCGGAGCCACCGCACCGCACCGAGCAGCGCGGGCGGGGGCCGGTAGATCGCGCGCTGGAGCAGCTCGAACCGGGGCCGCTTGTTCGCGTTCGCCACCGCGAAGTCGGGCCGGAACGAGGCGTCAACGCCGAGGAACTCCAGGACGTCGGCGTAGGCGGCCGCGGTGTCCGCGCTGAAGTCGTCGTACATGATGACGTGCACGCGGTCGCGCCCGAACGTGTCGAGGTAGCGCTCCAGCTGGCCGGCGAACCGCACGCTCTCGCGGTAGAGCAGGTTCTCGACGCGGACCGGCCCGGGCGGCAGGCGCTCGCCGCGCTTGCGCGCCGGCTCCGCGGCAAGGGCCTCCCCGAAATCGGCGATGTCCTCCCCGGCGTTGAAGAGCAGCTGGCTGTGCTGGGCGTACATCACGTCCACCGGGTTGCGCAGCATCACGATGATCTGCGCCTCCGGCGCGAACGCCTTGATCTCCCGCGCCGCGCACGACGAGTACAGGTACCAGGCCGACGCCTCGCCGATGCGCTGTCCGGGCCGAGCCTCGCGGAACAGGGCGAGGTACGCGTCCTCGGTCATGCGCCCGTAGCGGCGGGTCAGGTCGTCGCCGAAGAAGAGGGGCTCCTTGTGGAAGGGCATGAACACCTGCGGATGCGCCCGCAGGTACTCGTACAGCGAGCTTGTGCCCGCCTTGAAGGAGCCCACGATGAAGAAGTCGGGACGTGGCGGATGGGCGCCCGCCGGCTGGGGGTCCACCCCCGCATCATACCGGCCCCGCGCCGGCCCCTCCGTCGCCGGTATCCCTGTCCTCGGCGCCGGGGCCGGACGAGCGGCGACGACGCCGGAGCGGCAGGGCCATGCCGACGACCCGCGAGACATCGCGCAGCGTCTCCGCGTCGAGCAGCCACAGGGCGGTGGGGAACGTCGCGATCGCCACGAGGGCCTCCACGCCCAGCAGCCCCGCGGTGCCGAGGACCTGCCCCAGCAGCAGCTTGGTCAGGAGGACCGCGGCGGCCATGAGCGCCGTGGCCAGCGCCACGCCGCGAAGCTGGACGAGGTACTCCCGCGTCGGGATGCCGGCGTAGCGCTCCATCCAGCGCAGGTTCAGCGGCAGCAGGAGGTAGCCACGCGCCACGAACGCGGCCGCAACGGCGATGATGCCGAACGGCACCGCGATGGCGAAGCCGGCCACGGTGACCACCGTCGTCACCAGGCGAAACCGGAAGGCGACGTCCGGATGCCCGGCGGCGTTCAGCAGCGCGTTGCTGAAGGCCTGTACGCTCAGGACCGGGCCGATGAGGAAGAGGATCGTCGCCACCTGGCCGCTCGGCTCCCAGCGAGCGCCGAAGAAGACCACGGTAAGCTCGGTCGCCACCAGCGACAGGCCGATGTACCCGGGCAGGATCACCACGGCGGCCGCCCGCGTGACGCGGAAGTAGGCACGCCGCATTCGCTCGCGGTCGTCCTGGATGAGCGAGAAGGCCGGGAATGAGACCTTGCGCGTCACCTGGACCAGCACCGTCTGGCTGACCGACAGGATCCGGTAGCCGACGCCGTAGTACCCGAGCTGCGTGGCGTCGTGGAAGGCGCCGATGAGCAGGTTGTCCATGTTGCGGGTCAGGAAGGTGAGGATGTCCCCGGCCATGACGTGGGCGCCGAACCCGAACAGCTCGCGGAACTCCGCGCGCGACCAATGCCGGCTCGGGCGCCAGGGCGTGACCCACCACAGGGCGAGCACCGAGAGGATGGCGGAGGCCACGAGCTGGCCCACCAACGCCCACGCGCCGAAGCCGAGCAGCGCCATGGCGATCCCCACGACGCCCCCGCCCAGCGATGCCGCCAGCGCGCGTGCCGCGAGGCTGCGGAAGGCGAGCTGGCGCCGCAGGATCGCCACCTGGATGCTCGTGAACGCGGACAGCACGAACGTGAGCGAGAGCACCTGCAGGATCGGCGCGAGACCGGGCTCGTTCAGCGCGGCGGCGATCGGGCCCGCGAGAAGCAGGAGCGCCACGGTGAGCAGCAGCCCCGTGGCCACCGCGACCCAGAAGGCGGTGTCGATGTGGCTCGGGCGCAGGTCACGCCGCTGGATGAGGGCGTCGCCCAGGCCCTGGTCGACCACGAGCTGCGCGAACTGCACGAAGACGGCGGCCAGCGTCACCAGGCCGAAGTCCGCCGGCTCGAGCAGGCGGGCGAGGACGAGAAAGACGGCCAGGTTCAGCGCCTGGCGGCCCCACGTGTCCACGAGGGTCCACGTCAGCCCGCGAGCGACGCGATCCTCGAGGCCACGGCCAGGGCTGCCGTTCGCGGGCGATCGCGGGCCGAACTCGTCGGAAAGGTCGCTCATGGGGTGCCGAGTGTAGTTGGGCCGCTCGCCCGGCTCTCGCGCGCGATGACGCGCGGGCGGGCAGAATGGGCGTTCGCACGGAGGCGCAACCCACTTGCAGGTCTCGATCATCGGTCTCGGCTACGTCGGCGCGGTCACCGCTGCCTGCCTCGCCGAGCTCGGCCGCGACGTCGTCGGGGTCGACCAGGACGCGGTCAAGGCCGAGGCCATCGCCGCGGCACGATCCCCCATCGCCGAGCCGGGCCTCGACGAGCTGCTCGCCGCGGGCGTCGCCGCGGGGCGGGTGCGCGTGGCGCCCATCCAGGAGGCGGTGGCGACCTCCGACGTGATCATGATCGCGGTGGGGACCCCCTCGGCTCCGTCGGGAGCCCTTGACCTCACCGCGGTGCTGCGTGTGGCCGAGGAGATCGGCTCGTCGCTGCCGCGGGACGGCCGGTTCCGCACGATCGTGGTGCGGAGCACCGTCCTGCCCGGCACCACCGACGAGCTGGTGCGGCCGGCCATCGAGGCGTCGTCGGGGATGCGGGCCGGCGAGGACTTCGGGCTGGCCATGAACCCCGAGTTCCTGCGCGAGGGATCCAGCATCCGCGACTTCTACGAGGCGGCGCGGACGATCATCGGCGCCGATGACGAGCGCTCGGCGGACCAGGTGCGCGCGGCCTACGCGGGCCTGGACTCGCCGTTCGAGGTTGTCCCGATCCGGACGGCGGAGATGGTGAAGTACACCGACAACGCATTCCACGCCACGAAGATCGCCTTCGCCAACGAGATCGCCGCCTTCGCACGGACGCACGGCGTGGACGGCCGCGAGGCGATGCGGCTGATGATGTCCGACGATCGGCTGAACATCTCGACCGCGTACCTGCGACCCGGCTTCTCGTTCGGCGGCTCCTGCCTGCCGAAGGACCTGCGCGCGATCACCGATCGCGCCCGCAAGACCGATGTCGACCTGCCGCTGCTCAACGCCACGCTGGCCAGCAACGCCGCCCACTTCGAGCGTGGCGTGCGCCTCGTGGAGGCCGCCGGCGGCAGGAACGTCGCGCTGCTCGGTCTCTCCTTCAAGTCCTCGACCGACGATCTCCGCGAATCTCCTGCCGTGGCCCTCGCCGAGCGGCTCATCGGCAAGGGCTATCGGCTCGCGATCTTCGACCCCGACGTCCACCCCGAGCTCCTGCGCGGAGCGAATCGCGCCTTCATCGAGAAGCACCTGCCGCATCTCGTCGAGCTGCTGTGCGCGAATCTGGCCGACGCGCTGGCGCGGGCCGAGACGGTGGTGGTGACGAAGCGCTGGCCCGGCCTCGAGACGCTGGTGGAGCAGCTCCGCGACGGACAGTCGCTGGTCGACCTCGTCGGCCTCGAGGCTGCTGAGACACTCGGCCCGGAGCGGTATGCGGGCATCGGCTGGTAGGCGCACGCTCATCCTCGTCGAGGATCTGCCGGTCCCCTTCGACCGCCGCGTCTGGTCGGAGGCCCGCACCCTGCGCGACGCCGGCTGGCAGGTGACGGTCGTCTGCCCCCGGGGCGAGGGCGCCCGGCGCTGGCACGAGCGCCTGGAGGGGATCGAGGTCTTCCGCTACCCGCTGCCGACGACCGCCGCCGGCCTCGTGAACCACGTCATGGAGTACGCGGTCGCCATCCCGGCCACGCTCATCCTGGCGCTCCTCGCCTCGCGGGGCCGGCGCTTCGACGTGGTCCACGCCTGCAACCCGCCCGACTTCCTGTTCCCCATCGGCTGGCTGTTCCGCCGGCTGGGGTCCGCGTTCATCTTCGACCAGCACGACCTGGCGCCCGAGGTGTACGTGGCCCAGGGCGGCCGGCGCAGCGGCGGCCTGCACCGCTTCCTGTTGTGGTGCGAGCGCACGACCTACCGCCTCGCCGATATCGTCATCGCCACCAACGACACGTACCGGCGCTTCGCGCGCGAGCGGGGCGGGGTCGCGGACGAGCGCATCTTCGTCGTCCGCTCATCGCCGGACCCGAACCGCATCTTCCCGGTCGACCCGCACCCGGAGCTCAAGGGCGGGCGGCCCTACCTCGTCGCCTACCTCGGCACGATGGGGCCGCAGGATGGGGTGGACCTCTTCGTGCGCGCCGCGCGCGCGGTGCTCGACCGCCGCCCGGGAGATGTGCGCTTCGTGGCGATGGGTGGCGGCAACCAGCTCGACGCGCTGCGATCCATGGCTCGCGAGGCCGGCCTCGACGACGAGGACCTGCAGTTCACCGGCCGCATCCCCGACGAGGAGGTGCGCCGCGTCCTGTCGACCGCCGACGTGGCCGTCAGTCCGGACCCGGCGAACGACTTCAACGAGCACTGCACCATGAACAAGACGCTCGAGTACATGGCCAGTGGCGTCCCGGTGGCCGCCTTCGACCTCGTCGAGACGCGGGTGTCGGCGGCGGAGGCGGGCGCCTACGCCACGCCGAACGATCCGGGCGAGCTGGCTGCGCTCATCATCGGGCTGCTCGACGACCCCGATCGTCGGGCGGAGATGGGGCGCATCGGCCGCGAGCGCCTCGCGGGCCCGCTGTCGTGGAGCCACTCGGCCGAGCAGCTGCGCGCCGCCTACGAGGCTGCGGTGGAGCGTCGCGCCGGCACGCGGAGCCCGGGTAGCATCGGGGCATGACCGGCCCGGGCGCGCGCATGCGAGGCAGCCGGGCGCTGCTCGCGGCGCTCGGCGCCGTCGGCCTGCTCGCCGCAGCGCTCGTGGGCTGGGTGGTGGTGGCGCAGCCGTTCGCGGCCGACCCCACGCCGACGCCGATCGCGCAGGCCTCGCCGACGCCGACGCCCGAACCGACGCCCACCCCGGCACCGCCGACCCCCAGCCCGACTCCGACCCCGACGCCCACGCCGACTCCCACGCCGCAGCCCGCCGGCCTGGCGGACGGCCGGCTCACCGTCCTCTTCCTCGGCAGCGACGACAGCGCCGGCCGACGCAACCGCCGGCCCACCGGCGAGTACCTGACCGACGCGATCACCGTCATGAGCGTGACCGAGAACGGCCGCCGCATGGCCCTCTTCTCGCTGCCACGGGACACGGTCGACCTGCGCCTGCCCGACGGCAGCGTGTGGGGCGGCAAGGTGAACACCATCTCCTTCTATCGGGGGCCGGAGACCATGCGCGGCGCGATGGAGCTCCTGCTCGGCATCCCGATCGACCACTACGTCCAGGTCGATATGACGGACTTCCAGGCCATCGTGCGCGCCGCGGGCGGCGTCCGGGTGCGGGTGCCGTACACGCTGCACGACAGCCGATGCACGTTCCTGCCCGGCCCGCGCGAGCTGAACTCGAAGCGGGCCCTGTGCTACGCGCGACACCGCTACAGCGACAGCGACTGGGCGCGTGCGGGTCGCCACCAGCAGCTGCTCCTCGCCCTGCGCGACCGGTTCGCTCGCGGTGACATCCCGATTCGTGACCTGCTTCGCGGCCTCGGATCGCTGCGGACCGACGTGCCGCTCTCCGACCTCGGTGCCTATGCCGACCTCCTCGATCGAACGCTGCGGGCGAAGGTGACCCGGATCGTCCTGGCTCCCCCCGGCTACACGACCTTCGTGGGCATCTCCGGTGAGCGGGGCTGGATCCAGGTCCCGAACGTCGCCGCCATCCAGGCCGCGGTGGCAGCCGCCCTCGGTCGCTGACCGATAGCCGATACCGCATACTTCGCCCATGGCAGGCGGAGCCCGTGACCCGATCGAGGTCACCGTCGAGATCCCGACCGGCAGCCGCAACAAGTACGAGTACGACCATGCCCGAGGGCGCTATGTCCTCGATCGCGTCCTGTACTCGAGCGTCCACTACCCGTGCGACTACGGCTTCATCGAGGGCAGCCTGGCCGATGACGGCGACCCGCTCGACGTCCTCATCGTCATCGCCGAGCCCACCTTTCCCGGCTGCGTCGTGCGTGCCCGGCCCATCGGCGTGCTCGACATGAAGGACGACAAGGGCCACGACTACAAGATCCTGGCGGTGGCCCACGACGACCCGCGCTGGGAGCGGGTGGCCGCCCTCGAGGACATCAGCCCCCATCGGCTGCGCGAGATCGAGAACTTCTTCGAGACCTACAAGGCCCTCGAGGGACGGGAGACCGATGTCTCCGGCTGGCTCGGCGTCGACGATGCGTGGCGGATCATCGACGCCGCCATGGCACTCCACCGGGACGACCGCGTCGAGCCCGAGCCCGGCACCTGGCGCTGAACCCGGGACGGATGGCCGACGTCCGGCGCTCCGCGGATTCCCCGCGCCTGCTCCTGTACGCGATGTACGACGCGGCCGTGCCCGGCAGCGGGCCGCGGGTGCGGATCGGTCTGCTGGCCGCGGCGCTCGCCCGGCGGGCCAGGCTCGTCCGCGCCGACCACGGCCGTTGGCGTCGCCTGCTCGAGATGCCGCGGACGGTGTGGCGCCTGCGGGGGGTGGACGCGGTCTACGTCGAGTCACCAACCGGCGCCACCATGCCCTGGGACCTCGTCGCGCTGGCCGCGGCGCGTGCCACGGGCCGTCCGGTGGGCGTCTACTTCCGCGACGCCTACCAGCTGTTCCGCGACCTCTATCCCGCCGCCACCCTGCGCCAGCGGCTCGCCGACGTCGCCTGGCGCCTCGGCATCGTCGGCCTGCGGCGGGTGGCGTCCGTCCGCTTCGTCCCCTCCGCCGGCCTCGGTGAGGCGCTCGGGCTGCGTGACGCGGTCATCCTGCCGCCGGGTACCGATCCCGCCGCCCCCGACCTCGGGGCCGGTGACCGGCCGGTCATCGGCTACGTGGGCGCCACGACCGTGCCGGACGGGTTCGACCGGCTGCTGGTGGCGATGAGCGCGGTGCGGGACGAGGTGCCGGACGCCTCGCTCCGGGTGGTGGGAGGCGGGAGCTGGCGCGAGGCGCTCCCCGATTGGGTCGAGGTCCTGCCCGGCACGCGCGACGACCTGCCGCGCCTCCTGGCCGATGTCCGCGCCTGCGTCATCCCCCGACCGATCAACCGCTACACCGACCTGGCCCGCCCGATCAAGCTCGCCGACTACCTGTCGCTCGGCAAGCCGATCGTGGCCACCGCCGCCGCGGAGACCGTCTCCTGCCTGCGGCCGGCGGATGCGGCCCTGCTGGTCGACGACGATCCGGCGGCGATTGCCGAGGGGCTCGCGGCGGTCCTGCGGGACCGCGACCTGGCGGATCGGCTGGCGCGCGCCGCGCGCGCCCTGGCCGTCGCGCCGGGCAGCACCTGGGACGACCGCGCCGCGCTCGTCGTGGAGCGCCTGACGGCCGGCCGCCGGCGGGAGGCGTGATGCGCCTGGCACGGCCGGTCGCCGGCGGGCTGCTCGTCGCGTGCAGCGTCGCGCTCGTCGTGCTCGGAACCTACCGTCCGGAAGAGCAGGGCCCGGCGGTCACCTTGGTCGCCTCCACGCTGGCCGCCCTGCTGGCCGGTATCGTCGCGAGCGTGGCCGTCATCCGGCCCTGGTGGGGGCTGCTGTGCTTCATCGCCGCCGCGCCGATCATCAACGTCGCGCGCGCGCAGCTGTGGGTCGCGGGCATCCAGCTCATCCCCGCCACCTTCCTCCTCGCCGCGCTCGGCGTGGGCATCCTGCTCCGCCGCCACCCGTCCGCGACGGGCGCCGCGGGGCAGCCCGCGCGCGCCACGTGGGCCACGTTGGCCACGTGGGGAGCATTGGCCCTTGGGGGCGCGCTGGCGGTCGCGTCATCCCTGGCCGCCCACACGCCGATTGCAGCGGCGAACATCACCCTCCACGGGGTCGTGGAGCCGATGGCGGCCTTCGCCGTGGTCGTCGCCCTCCGCCCCGGCGCGCACCAGGCGCTCCACGCGCTCCTCGCGCTCGCCGCCGGTGTGGCCATGGCGACCGCGATCAACCTCGCCTGGCTGCTCCTGGTCGTGGCGCCCACCGACCTCTACGAGCAGCGCATGCAGCTCGCACGGCTCACCTACTTCAACGTCGGGATCTACGCGTCGATGCTCGTGGTGGCCATTCCCGCCGCGGCCACCGTGCTCCTCGTGGAGCGCCGTCGTCGCTGGGGGGGCCCGGGGCGAGCGGTGGCCTGGCTGACGATCGGCCTCTTCGTAGTGGCGCTCTTCCTCACCTACACGAAGAGCGCCTGGCTCTCCGCCGCGCTCGTCTGCGCGCTGCTCATCCTCCTCCTCGTGCGCACCTGGCGCGCGCGGACGGGCCTCCTCCTGGCGGTCGCCGTCGTGCTGGCGGTGGGCGTCCCCTACCCCCTCGCCGTGCTGCGCGCCGCCCTGCCGGACGCGGCGGCCGCGTACGAGTCGTTCCTCGGCTCGCTCCAGGGCAGCGGCCGACTGGAGTCGTGGGATCCCGACACGTACGAGGGCTCGGGGTCCATCGGGATTCGGGTGGAGGCCATCGGCGCGGCGGCCGAGATGACCACATCGTCGCCGCTGCTCGGCGTGGGACCCGGAGAGTTCGCGCGCGAGTTCGCGCGCATCCGGCCCGCGTCGAACGTCCCCGGCCTGCAGTCGGCGCACAACATGCTCCCCAACCTCGCCGCCGAGTACGGCCTGCCCTTCGCGCTCCTCGTCGGCATCGGCCTCGTCGTCGTCATCGGGTCATGCCTCTCCGTCGCGCGTCGGCTGACGGGCGATGCCCGGGTGGTCGCCACGGTCATCGGCGTCGCGCTCATCGGCTTCCTGGCGATGGCCAGCCTGTTCGGGGTCGACCTGTACCGGGCCTATCGCACCATGAACACCGACGTCGTCACGGCGGCCCTGCTGGCGGGCCTGGCGTGGAGTGCCGCGACCGCCTGGCGCGAACCGCGTGACCGGCGGTCAGCCGGGGGTTGACCGGCCCCGCCGCAGGCCGGCGAGCCGATCGCGGAGGCCCCGCAGCTCCGCCCGCCCGGGGCGCAGGAAGCCGCCGAACGGCGCGCCCGAGAGCCGGCTGGCGAGGCGGATCGTGAGCGCGGCATGCGTGCCATAGGACAGGACCGAGCTGAGGGCCGCCCCGACGATGCCGAGCGGCGGGATGAGAACGAGGTTGGCCACCAGGTTCACGCCGAGGGCGACGGCGGCGATCGCGCTCACCGGGCCGGGCATGCCGAGCCCGGAGATGTAGCCGGAGAGGACCTTTGACAGTCCCAGGGCCACCGTCCCAGGCAGGAGGATGACGAACGGCAGCAGGCTGCCATCGAAGGCCGGCAGCAGGACGTGAACGGCGAGCCAGGCCACCGGCAGCAGGGCGAGCGCGGCGACGATCGTGACGAGCAGCGAAATGCGGGCCATGCCCGGCGCCATGCGATCGGCGTCGGCCCGGGCCGATCCGGCGACGCGCGGGTAGAACAGGGTCGCCACCGAATCGGGCACCTGGAAGGTGATCTCGGCCAGGCTGACCGCCATGGCGTACAGGCCGATGGCGCCCGCATCCCCGGTCAGCGCGCTCAGCAGGAAGAGGTCGGCGCGGTAGCTCAGGAAGGTCGCGATGCCGGCCGGGTACAGCCGCAGCCCGTAGCCGAGCAGGTCGCCGATGCGCACCGTCCTGCGGCCCTCGCCCTCCACGGCACGCTGCCGCAGGACGAGCGCGACGACCGTCGCCGCACCGCCGGCGGTGACCACGAGGTAGCTGGCAAGCGCCCCTGCCACGCCGAGGTCGGCGATGCCGACCACCCCGATCACGGCGAGGAGCCAGGCCACCGACTGGACGGCCAGCACCCGGCTGTAGGGGCGCACGAGCTGCCGGCCCCAGAGCATCGAGCCGAAGAAGGTCGCCGTCATCTGGACGGGGAGCGCGAGCACCGCCACGCGCAGGAGGTCGAGCGGCGCGCCCGCGAATAGGACGGGCCGCAGGGAAGGCAGGGCCACGAGGCTCAGCAGCAGGAGCCCCCCGGCAAGGACGGCGCCCAGGCCGGCCGCGGCGGCGGCGAGCGAGCCGAGCGATCGACCCCCGCCGGCGAAGTAGGTGATGGCCGAGGGAAGGCCGAGCTGGCCGAGCGCGAACAGCGTCGTCGGCAGCAGCAGGAGCAGGGCGTAGACCCCGCGGCCCTCCGGCCCGAGCAGGCGCGCCAGCAGGAAGGCCACGGCCACCGTGCAGCCGAACTGGACGAGCCGGGTGGCGTACACGCGCGCCACCTGCGCGGAGAACGTCTCCGCGCGCGTCACGGTCGGCGGCCGGCGGCGAGGTCGCGGTACCAGCCCTCGACGCGGTCCATGCTGCGCCGCGCGTCCGCCCGCTCCACGATTCGCTGCCGCAGGCGCTCGCCGAGCGCGCGACGCTCGTCGGGGGCAAGGGCCAGAGCCAGGCGTAACGCGGCGGCCGTGGCCGTGGCGTCTCCCACCGGCACGATGAGCTCCGGGGTCAGGTCGTCGAGCCAGTCGCGCACGTCCGGCAGGTCGCTGACCACGGCCGGCGTGCCGGTCGCCATGGCCTCCATCACGCTCTGCGGCATGGCGTCGCTCTCCGGCACCGAGACGACTGCGTCGGCCAGGCGGTAGAGGTCTGCCATCCCGTGGGCGTCCATGGCCGGAAGGATGCGCCATCGCGCGGCGACGCCACGTTCCGCGGCGAGCAACTCGAGACGTGTCCGCTCGGCCGCATCAGCGCGCATCCCGGTGGAGACGACGGTGACGTCCGTGGGCAGCTCGGCGAGCGCCCCGATGACGACCTCGTGGCGGTAGAGCGGCGCCAGGATGCGCGACGACACGATGACGCGGCCCGACCCCAGCCCAACCTCCTCGCGCAGACCAACCCGCGACGGCCCGGGCCGGAACCGATCGGTGTCGATGCCGAACTGCGCCTCCCGCAGCCGGTCGGGCCGCGCTCCCAAGGCGAGGGCGGCGGCGGCGAGCCGCCGCGTGCCGGCGGTGACGAGCGTCGCATCATGCAGCGCCAGCCGCGTCGCGAATCGGCCGATGCGCCCGGCGCCACCGGCCAGCAGGACGTCGGAGCCCCACACGGTGACCGCGTAGGGCCGACGACCGGACAGCCACGCATGCCACGCCGGGCTGCGGGCGTAATGCGCATGCAGCACGTCCGGCCGCCAGTCGGCCAGCAGCCGGCGCAGGGCACGACGGACGGCCCAGGCACCGCGCGGCGACGGGCTCGCCTTCAGCGACCGGAAGGGGAGCAGCTCGACCCCCGGCAGGGCGTCGGCCGGTGCCTCCGCATCGGTCGGGACGAGCAGGCAGACCGCGTGGCCGCGGGCGACGAACGCGTTCAGCCAGCGGTGGAGGTGCGGGCTGCCGACGTCGCCCAGGAACGCGAGGCGAAGTGGCCCGTCGCTCCGGCTCACCGCCGCGCCGGCGCGCGGCGCCGACCCCTCCTCAGAACGCCTCGAGGTAGCGGTCGACCTCCCAGGCCGTGACCTGCATGCGGTACTCGTCCCACTCCTCGGATTTTGCCTCCACGAAGCGCTCGAAGACGTGCTCGCCGAGCGCCTCGGCGATGACCGCGTCGGCGGACAGCTCGTCGAGCGCCTCGCGCAGCGTCCCGGGCAGCTGCCGGATCTTGCGGCTGGCGAGCTTCGCGGCGTCGAGGTGGTAGAGGTTCTCCTCCACCGGATCGGGCGGCGTGAGCTTGCGCTCGATGCCGTCCAGGCCGGCGGCGAGCATGCAGGCGAAGGCGAGGTACGGGTTCGACGACGGGTCCGGGCAGCGCAGCTCGATGCGGGTCGAGTTCAGCTGCCCGCGACTGATCTGCGGGATGCGCACGAGCGCCGATCGGTTGATCCGGGCCCAGCCGATGTAGACCGGCGCCTCGTAGCCGGGCACCAGCCGCTTGTAGCTGTTCACGAGCGGCGCCAGCACCGCGATCATGCCGCGGGCGTGCTCGAGGATGCCGGCGATGTAGGACCGCGCCGTCGGCGACAGGCCGTAGCTGTCCTTCTCGTCGGCGAACGCGTTGTGGCCCTTCTTCGTGTCCCACAGGCTCTGGTGGGTGTGCATCCCGTTGCCGTTCATCCCGAAGAACGGCTTCGGCATGAAGGTGGCGTACAGCCCCTGCCGCGCGGCGACCGCCTTCAGCGTGGTCTTGAAGGTGACCGCGTTGTCGGCAGTGCGCAGCGCATCGGCGTACTCGAAGTCGATCTCGTGCTGGCCGGTGGCGACCTCGTGATGCGCGGTCTCGACCTTGATGCCGAAGGCCTCCAGGTCGTTCATCATCTCCTTGCGGACCTCGGTGCCGAGGTCCTCGGAGAGGTCGAAGTAGCCGGCCGCGTCGTGCGGCAGCGTCTCGACCCCGTCACCCGAGCGACGGAGCAGGAAGAACTCGAGCTCCGGCCCGGTGTTCAGGACGTAGCCCAGCTTCTTGGCCCGATCCAGCTGCCGGCGCAGCACCCAGCGCGGGTCGCCGGGGAACGGCTCGCCGTGCGGGGTGAAGACGTCGCAGATGACGCGCGCCGAGCCGGTGGTCCGCTCCGTCCCGTCCGGCTCGTGGCCGGGCTCCCAGGGGATCGGCGAGAAGGTCGACAGGTCGGGCACGAGGAACATGTCCGACTCGGCGATTCGGGCGAAGCCCTCGATGCTGCTGCCGTCGAACCACTTGCCGTGCTCGACCGCCTCCTCGAGCTGGTGCATCGGCACCTGGACCGATTTCACCTGGCCCACGATGTCGGTGAACTGCAGGCTGACGAAGCGCAGGTTTCGCTCCTCGGCCAGCTTCAGGGCGGCGGTGAGCTCCTTGGACGGCATCGGACGATCAACTCCTCGGGTGCGGGGTGGGTGGACGTCACCGAGGGTAGGCCGAGCTGCGACCGGCGGGGAAGCGGAGCGACGCTGCCGCCGAGCCGAACTGTTGTGCATGGTGCACAACCACCGGCTCAGCCGCGGGTGCGGGACAGGATCGCGAGGGCGTCGTCCGGGCGGCGCGGATCCAGCCCCGACTCGGCCGCGGCCCGCCGCAGCCGGTAGAGGACGGTGTTGCGATGCACGCCGAGGTCCCGCGCCGCCGGCGCGACCCGGCCGTTGTGGCGCGCCACCGCCAGCAACGTCTCCGAGAACGGCAGTTCGTCGTGCGCCGGTGGCGGGTCCGGTCGCGCTGTCGCCGGGCCCTCCGCCCGGGCCGTCGCGGGGCCTGCCGGGCGCCGGAGCAGGGCGCGCAGCGTGACGGCCAGCGCGTCGGCGGCCACCTCGTCGACGGCCGCCAGCGGGGCGTCGTCGAAGAGCCACGCCGAGGCGCCGGGCCGGATGCCGCGCTCGAGCAGCCACAGCCCGTCGCGGCTCGACCGCCCGCCGGCGTGGCGCTGTCCCCCAGCCAGGAGTCGCGCATGGACCGCCGCGAAGCGCGCCGCCAGGGCGCGGCCCGACGGTCGCGCATGGAGCGCCAGCAGCTCGCCGCCGACCGAGACGGCGACCCCACGGCGCTGCCGGCTCGCCACCAATCCGGCCGGCGTCGCCACCTCTGGCTCGGCCAGGGTCGCCTCGGCGCACGCCAGGCGCAGGTCGTGCGCCAGCCGCGCGAGCCACTCCGCCTCGCCCGCCAGGTAGGCCGCTGCGCCATCCGCCAGGCGGCCGACGGACTGGGCGCTGGCGAGGATCGGCAGCGGGTCGTCGACGCCGTCCACGGACGACGGGCGCGCTCCGCCGAGGAGCACGGCGACCGGCCGCAGCTCCGCCTGGCGCAGCGCGGCGAGGAGCTCGTCGAGCGGGCGCAGCAGATCGGCGTCGGCGATCAGCAGGCCGTTGTCCAGCGGCGGGGGCAGATGGGGCGGCGCGACACGGGTGCGCATGACGCCGCGCACCGGGCGGCCGAGGCCGGCGGCCGCGCCGGAGACGAGCGAGGCCTCGGGATCGATCGCTCGCCAGACGTCGACGACGCTCGCCATCGGTCTGCGCGCCGACAGGAGCTCAGCCCGCCAGGGCGGCGGTGAGGTCGTCGACGAGGTCCTCGGCGTCCTCCAGGCCGATGGAGATGCGGACCGTCCCCGGCGTCATCCCGGCCGCGGCGAGGCCGTCGTCGTCGAGCTGCCGGTGCGAGGACGAGGCGGGATGGCTGCACAGCGTCTCGACGCTGCCCAAACTCGTGGCATGGACGGCCACGCGCAGCCGGTCGAGGAACGCCTCCCCCGCCGCGCGCCCGCCGGCCAGGTCGACCATGAGCATCCCGCCTGCCATCCCGTCGCGGAGCGTCCGCTGCGCGAGCGCGTGCTGGGGGTGCGACATGAGGCCCGGGTACCGAACACCGGCCACGCCGGCGGCGCCATCGAGGGCATGCGCCACGGCCAGCGCGTTCGCCGAGTGCCGCTCCATGCGCAGCGCCAGGGTCTTCAGCCCGCGGAGCGCCAGGAAGGCCTCGAGCGGTGCGGCGTTGCCGCCGGCGTTGATGAGGATCTCGCGCGCGGCCGCCACGCGTCGGGCGTCACCCAGCAGCACGCCACCGGTGAGGTCGGAATGTCCGCCGATGTACTTCGTGGTGGAGTGCACGACGAGGTCGGCGCCGTGCGCGAGCGGGGTCGCCAGGTACGGCGAGGCGAAGGTGTTGTCGACCGCGACCGTCACGCCCCGCGCGTGGGCGAGCTCGGCGATGACGGCCACGTCCGCCATCGCGGTGGTCGGGTTGCTGATCGTCTCCAGCCACACCAGGCGGGTGGTGTCGTCGAGCGCCGCCGCCACGGCCTGCGGGTCGGTCGTGTCCACCGAGCGAGCCGTGATCCCGGACCGATCCAGCACTGCGCGCGCCAGGCCTACCACGCCGCCGTACACCGCGCGCGGGATGACGAGCGACTCGCCGCTGCGGACCGTGGACAGCACCGCCGCGTGGATGGCGGCCATCCCGGATCCGGCGAGCAGGCCGGCCTCGGCGCCCTCCAGCTCGGCCAGGGCCTCCTCGAGGACCGCGTGGGTCGGGTTCGAGTAGCGCGTGTACGAGTGCCCGGGGCGAGCGAACTCGAGCAGCTCGGCGAGCTCGAGGGCATCGGCGACCTCGAAGGTGGAGGTCTGGTAGATCGGGACGGTGACCGGCCTCTGCGGGGCGTCGGGGACGCGGCCGGCGGCCTTGATGGCTCGAGTCGAGAAGCCGGGCATGGTCGCCGGAGTCTAGCAGCGGCCGATCAGGGGCCGGCCGACGCGACCGGGCTGGGTTCCGGCGAGCGATCGTCCATGAGCGCATCGACCGTCTCGCGGATGGCCTCGATGTCCGGGATGAGGATATAGCCCGCCGCCGAGAGCGGGTCGGCGGTCATGTGGTCCGGAGGCTGGAGGACGACACGCTCGAGCTTGTCCAGGTCGGCCTGCTGGATGGCGGCCGCCAGTGCGGAGAACTTCGACTCGGGAACATCGGTCGAGATCGTGTTCTTCACCGCGTCGAGGAGGGCGGGCAGGGCGAGCACGAGGTTGCCGGCGGTGAGCTTCTCGCGGACCGCGGTGAGGATCTGCTGCTGGCGGGCGGCGCGCGTGAAGTCATTTTCCCCCTCGCTCTTCCGCGAGCGCGCGTACGCCAGTGCCAGGCTGCCGTCGAGGTGGTGCCAGCCGGGCTGGATCCTGAAGCCGACGCGCTCGCCCTGTTCGTTGAAGTAGTTGCGGTCGATGATCTCGCGTTCCACGAGGACGTCCACGCCGCCGATCGCATCAACCGCCTGCTTGAAGCCGATGAGGTTGATCGCCGCGAAATAGTGGATCCGGATGCCGAGCAGCTCGCCGATCGTTGCCTTCAGGGTGGCGACCGCGCCGTTCGGGAACTCCTCCGGTCGTTCGGCGGCGTACGTCATCAGCGAGTTCAGCTTGGCGTTGTAGACCCGGCCGTCGGGCAGCGGCGTGCCGTACGTGTCGCGCGGGACCGAGATCATCGCCGAGCGGCCGCTGTCCGGGTCGAGGCTGAAGACGAGCATCGTGTCGGTCAGCGACTGCTCGCGGTACGGCGCGTTGTCGATCCCCACGAGGAGGATGTTCACGCGCTCGCCCCCGAGCACGTCGGGCTGGAACGAGGGCTCGGGCAGGGGCGTCGTGCCGGGGACATGGCCGATGCCCCCGCGCGTGACCCCGGATCCCTCGCGCGAGACCGCCGCGATGGTGTCGATCGCCTTCACCGCCCAGTACGCGGGAAGCAGGTGCATGCCCAGCGTCGCGGCCAGGAGAAGCCCGGTGACCCAGCCCGTCCAGTGCCGCGGCGACAGCGGGCCGCGCCAGCCGTGCGCCTGGGCGATCGCCACCAGGCGCCAGCCGAGCAGCGCCAGGTCGAGGACGATGAGCCCCGCGAGGAAGCCCGAGTCGAGCAACTCGGCCAGCAGACCGGTGCGGGCCGCAGCGAAGGCGAGCACGGCGGTGGCGACGATCAGCACGGCGGGCGCGGCAAGCAGCCACGCCAGCCGACGCTGCCCGTTGTAAGCCTGCCCGAGACCCGGGAACAGGAACGAGAGGAACGCTGCCAGCGAGGAACGCGGATCGAGCCGCCGCCGGGTGGGACCCGTGACGGCGGTCATGGCTTCCTCACCATCCGAGCAATGGTGCCATACGGCGCCGGACGGCGACATCGGCCGCCCGGTTCCGTCGCCGCAGGGTCAGCCGCGATCGCCGTTCGGGCGGGTCGGCGAGAGGAATGCGTCCATCGCGCGCCGAATCTGGTAGTCCGGATCGAGGTTGCGGCTGGCCGACGCGATGTGGCGCCGGACCTCGCTCGGGTCCGGCTCGTCCTCCTCAGTCGCGTCGGGGTGGAGCGCGGCCGGTACCGCCGCGAGGGGCGGCTGGGCGTGGGCGGCTGCCTCCGGCTCCGGCTCCGCCGGGGGAGGACCGATCGGGGCGGGCTCGGGTGTTGGCGGTGGCGGTGTCGCCTCGGCTGCGCCGGTCGCCGCGGACTCGGGAGCGCCGTCCTGCGCCGGCATGACCGGGATGGCCGACATTGCCGTTGGGACGGCGGCCGGCTCGTCCGGGGCGCGGTACAGCAGCCGCCGCGGCCGCGGGTTGCCGGAGACCTGGTTCTTGCCGAGCGATTTGGCCTGGTACATCGCCCGATCGGCAGCGATCATCAGCTCGTCCGCGCTCGTGCCGTCCTCGGGGCAGGAGACGAGGCCGATGCTCACGCTGGTGAGCATCTCGATCGTGGCGGCCGCCAGGCCCACCTCCTCGGCGCCGATGCGGATCTTCTCGGCGACGACGAAGGCGCCCACGAAATCGGTCTCCGGCAGGAGCACCATGAACTCATCGCCGTGCAGTCGGTAGGCGGTATCCAGGTTCCGGATCGAGCTGCGGATCACGGCCCCCAGCGCACGCAGCACCTCGTCGCCACGGTGATGGCCGTACGTGTCGTTCACCGCCTTCAGGCCGTCGAGGTCGATCATGAGCAGGCAGAAGCCGCGCTCTGATCGCCGGGTGCGCTGGACTTCCTGGTCCAGCATCGGGTACAGCTGCGAGCTGTTGAAGAGGCCGGTCAGCGGGTCGATGCGCGACATCTTCTCGACCGCGCGGCGCATGGCCCGCTCCGCCGAGGCGAACACGCTGGCGAGATAGGCGAGCAGCCAGATCGACCCGATGGTCAGGCCGAACGAAAGCAGGTCGTCGCTGGCGTACGCGTCGCGGGCAGGGTCGACCCACAGCACGCCCACGAACGCGAGCGTCGCGCCGGCCGCCACGGCAAGGGCTGCGGCGCGGCCGCTGGCGAGCGCCACCGCGACCGCCACGAGCGCGTACGCGTAGGCGAACGGCGAGGCGCCGTGATCGGTCAGCAGGAGCAGCGCGGTGATGATCGCCAGGGCGGCGAGCACCTCGGCGGCCGACACCCTTCGGCTGCGCAGGCGCGCCGGGAGGAGGTCGTGGACGAGGATGACGACACCGACCGCGGCGGCCCCGAGCGCGTAGATCGCCGGCCGCGTCTCGGCGTACGCGTCCGAGATGCCGATGCCGATCAGGATGAGCGCGATCGAGACCCACCACAGCACTCGCACCGCGGTGCCGTACGGTGTCCCGCCCAGGGCGTCGACATCGGCCGGGGCCAGCTCGTACTTGTCGGGTGCCGGCTCCAACCGCGCGGCGACCGCGCCGCCCGCCTCGGCACCCTCGCGGCGTCGGCGGGCAGCCGCCAGGAGCGCCCCCGCCCCGAGCAGCGCGGCAGCGATCCCGGTGACGAGGATGAAGATCTGGTCTGTCGTCAAGGCGCGGTCTCGCGTATCGGTCGACGGGCTCGTCCGGCCGTCAGGCGGCGTCCGGGCAGGACCCGGAGGTAGTCTATGGTCCCGGTCCGGGGTGGCGCAAAGGTACCTGTCCACCTAACCGAACAGCACCGCCCAGCGCCGATGCGCGTGGTCACCACTTCTTCCCCCCGCGCTGTGCGAATGCTAGGCGACCAACACGGCCAGCGCAGCGAGGGCCGCCGCCACCGCCCACAGCACGAACACGGCGCCCCGCATCGACAGCCCCGCCGCCATGAGCTGGTGGTGGATGTGGCCCTTGTCCGGCGCCAG
Organism: Candidatus Limnocylindria bacterium; assembly: GCA_036556985.1. Taxonomy (GTDB): domain Bacteria; phylum Chloroflexota; class Limnocylindria; order QHBO01; family QHBO01; genus JAPSGM01. Next base: position 30,504 of record DATBIK010000016.1, read on the forward strand.
CACCGGCGCCCCGCTGGCGACCCGCCGCAGCACGGCCCACGACATGTCGGCCAGGGGGACCGCGGCGACGATGACCGGCGCCCAGGCCGCGACCGGTTGGTCGGGCGCCTGGGTCAGGCCGATGCCGAGCGCGGCGAGCAGGAAGCCGAGCTGCATCGAGCCGGCGTCACCCATGATGATCGAGGCCGGGTGGAGGTTGTGCCGCAGGAAGCCGAGCACGCCGCCAGCGCCCGCGGCGAGGACCAGCAGGATGGCGCCCGGACCCGGCATGCCGACTGCCATGATGCCGAAGGCGAGCATGGCGATCAGCGAGATGCCCGAGGCCAGGCCGTCGAGGCCGTCGATCAGGTTGACCGCGTTCACGAGGGCCACGATCCAGAGCACGGTCAGGACGAGCGACCAGGCACCTACGTCGACGGTGCCCCACGGGCCGTGGAGCGCGTCGATCGACAGGCCGAGCCCGTAGGCCACCAGTGCGGCCACCACCTGGGCGCCGAGCTTCACGCGCGCCCGCATCCCCTGCAGGTCGTCGAGCAGGCCGATCCCGGCGATGAGCGCCATGCCGACGAGGATGCCAGTGAGGTGCTCGTCGACGACGTCCGCCCGCGTGCCGGTGGCCCGCGCGGCGACCAGCCCGGCGGCGATCCCCATGTAGAAGGCTGCGCCGATGGCCACGCCGCCGAGGCGCGGGATCGGCTTGGCGTGGACCTTCCGCTCCGCCGGCTCGTCGAGCAGGCCGGCCCCGTGCGCCGCGTCGCGGATGACCGGCGTGATCAGCCACGCACCGAGGAGCGCCAGCCCGAAGGCAGCGGCCGGGATCAGCATCGGCGCGTTAGTGGGTGACCCGGTCCAGCACGCCGAGGTGGGCGCGCCACGGGCCGACCTCGTCCACGTAGTGCGCGGCGAGCGCCTCCTGCAGCTGGCGGAGGTGGTTGTGGTCGTGCACGACCCAGGTCGCAAGCAGCTGACGCAGCGTGACCTCCCCGAGGGTCGGGTGCGTGCCGGTCCGATCGAGGTCGTCGGGGCCGACGTCGAGGGTGTCCAGTCCGCCCAGGTTCGCCGCGCGCAGGTCGGCGAATCGGTCGACCAGCTCCGCGGCGGAAACGCCCGGATACCGGGCCGTCTGGTCGCCGTGCTCGACTGGCGGGAAGGGGGTGCCGGGGCCGACCTCGACGATCATCCTGGTCCGGACGAGCCAGTCCGACTCCTCGACGTAGACGAGATGGCAGACGACGGCGCGGGCGTCCCAGTCCTCCGGCGTCGGCCGGGCCGCGAGCCATTCCAGCGGAACGCCGGAGACCAGGTCGCGCAGGACCGCCGGGCCCCGCTCCAGCGCGGCGCGCGCCTCGGCCAGGTCGAACGTCATCGGGACTCCTCGCGTGGCGCTGTGGATTGCATGGTCGGGGCGGCCGGATTCGAACCGGCGGCCTCCTGCTCCCAAAGCAGGCGATCTCCCAGGCTGATCTACGCCCCGCCGACGGGTCATGGTACCGCAGGTGCGCCCGCGCACCGGGGGGTGGACACATCAGTACCTTGCGGTCATCATGGCGCCGCATCTGCCCTAATCCGTGCCCACAGGGGGTCCCATCCCATGCGCCGCGTCCTGCCCATCGCCCTCGGACTGCTCCTCGTGCTCAGCAGCGCCCCGCCCGCGGAGGCGGCGAGCACGCGCGTGCGGAACGTCATCCGCACCTCGCAGTGGAGCACGCCGAGTCCCGACCCCACCGGGCTC
>DATBIK010000017.1:0-2509 GCA_036556985.1 Candidatus Limnocylindria bacterium
GCGGCGGAGCCACGGCCCGGGCAAGCATCGCGCGGCGTGCAAGGGCGCGTCGCACCCCGAGCCCGCCGAGCAGGTACACCGCCGCGCCCGACATGAGCAGGCCGTAGCCGATGGCCATCTGCGCCGTCTCGCCGCCGTCGAGGAGTCCGAAGACGGCCAACAGCGATCCGACGAACAGCCCGGCCCAGCCGAAGCCCCAGAGTGCGGGATGCGTGCGCTTCATGCGCCCGAGGCTAGGCCCGTTCGTACCCGAAGGCGACCGCCCAAGGGTCCGGGGCGGGGGCTCCGATGGTCCTGTCGCGGTCTCAGAAGCCGTCGCCGAGGTCGCGACCGTCCATCATCGATCGGGCCAGCTCGCCCTCGGCGTCGGACTCCTTGGCCGAGCGCACGGCGCGCCCGATGTTCCGGCGGCTGCGCGACCGCCGCAGCGCCGATGCCGGGAGGCGCGGCTGGCAGCATTCGTCGATGTACACCCCGATGAGGACATCGGTGCCGACGTCGGCAACCACGCCGTCACGTCCCGCATACGGCCCACCCATCACGCGCACCGCGTCTCCGCGACGCAACGTCCGCCCACGCAGCCATCCGAACATGTCGACCATCCTTCACCCCGGGATCGGCCCCGTCAAAATGCCAGTTCCACTTCCCCAAATGTACGTTATGTGACCTTAAGCACGATCCGGCGCGCCCGAAACCAGCTCGCGGGCCAGCGGCGTGGTGAAGCGCGGGACGGACCCGGTCGATTTCAGCAAAGCGGTCAAGCGAGAAGCCTCCGCGGACACCGCGGCGGCAGCCTCGCGCCCGATGTCATCGAGCAGGCGCGTGACGACCTCGCCGGATGGCAGCACGGCCCAACCGCCCACGATGCGGCCGTTCAGCCACACCGTCGGGCCTGCGTTGCCCGCCGTGTCGAAAAGCGCAGCGTTATGCTGACCGAGATACCAGTCCCGGCCCTTCCAGCCCATGGTGGTCGGGTCCAGCGCCGGCAGCAGGGCCACCCACGGGTCGGGCTCGGGCGTCGCGTCGAGGTCGTCGGAAAGGACGTACGCCTCGCCCGCGTCCGCCACGCTCACGCGGAGCGCTCCTGCCGCCGCCAGGGCGGCGCGAGCGTCGCGGGCCGGCCAGCCGGTCCACCATCGGATGTCTGCCTCCGTGGCCGGCCCGAAGCGCGCGAGGTAGCGGCACACGAGCTCACGCCGAGCCACCGGCACCGGGATCGCGTCCAGCGCGTGCCCGAGCCACCGGACGGTCGTCGTCCACCGGTACTGGCTGCTCAGCCACGAACCGCGGGGTCTGCCGCGGACCACCCGTCCCTCGACACCCAGCGTCAGGAGCACCCGGCTTGCCATGCTGACATCCCCCTCCACGCGCCGACCAGGGAACAGACGTGCGCGCTGCGCCAGCATCGGGACCTCGCGCGCCAGTTCCTGGGCAGTTGCCTCCCCGCTGCGCTCGAGCTCGGCCAGGGCCGCCTCCTCGGCATGACGCAGCCAGGCATCGGCGTCACCGACCCCCAGCTGCGCCACGAGCGCCTGGGTGTGCCGTCGCTCCACCCGCGCGACCGGAGTGGATGCCGCGGCCTGGACGATCGGCGCGTCCTCGACCGGCACGACGAAGACCGTGCGGCGCATGGCGAGCATGCGCAGCAACGAGCGCCTCAGGTAGAGGGCCTCGTCGACGGCTTCGAGCGACGGCGTTCGCATGCGCGCCCATGCCGCCAGGTACACGCTCGACGAGTCCGTCGCGTGCAGGAACGCGACCGCGCGCACCGCGTCCTCGACGGTCGTCGCGCGACGAGACGCCGCCAAGCGATGCCGTGCGGCGAGGCGGCGCCGACGTTCGTCGGCCGAGAGCCCGGGGCTCGCCGGCATCAGACCCCCTCGGCGCGGCGACCCCGGCCAATCCTCCCGAGGTGCGTGTCCTGGAAGCTCGTCGGCAGCTTCAGGCCGTAGCCGAGGGCTCGGTCCATGCCGACGTGCGCGAGCAGCACGGCGCCGACGAGCAGCGCTGGCGTGCTCGACAGCCACCAACCGATGCCCAGCACGGCCAGCGCCAGCGTCCAGTTGTGCACGGCGTTGTATGTCAACGCGCCGACGCGGGGGTTCACCAGGTAGCCGACGGCCGAGCCGTCCGGCAGGAGCAGCGCCGGCAGCAGCCAGAGCAGCGATCCATCGTTCGCCAGCCACAGTCCCAGGCCCGCCAGGAAGGCTGCCACGGCCTCCGATCGCAGGATCGCCGTCACGATCACCATCACGCGCAGCCTAGGCGATGCGGTCCATCAGCGTTGATTCGAATCCACGCCCTCGCGCCGTAGGCGGACGAGGTAGGCGTCTCTCCAGCGTTCCGTGCGCGCCAGCTGGTTGAAGGTGTAGATGTGTAGTCCCCCCACGCCGGCATCGGCATCGGCGATGGTGGGGGCCAGCGCCTCGAGCAACGCGCTCGGCTCGTAGCCGCGCGGGCGCAGGAAGCGCCGCAGCAGGCCCGCGTGGCGGGACACGAAGCGCCCGGC
>DATBIK010000018.1:0-32685 GCA_036556985.1 Candidatus Limnocylindria bacterium
ACGGCGAAGGCGTCGAAGCCGGAGCCGAGGTTCGCGCTGCTGGCGGGCACGTCGACCGACGCGATGGGGGGCATGGCCGACCGAGTATAGGAAGCCGCCGGCTCAGCCGGCCGCCAGCTCGGCGTGACGGAAGCAGCCGACGACGTGGTCGTTGACGAGGCCGGCCGACTGCATGAAGGCGTAGACGATGGTCGGCCCGACGAAGCGGAAGCCCCGCGCGCGGAGGTCGCGGGACAGGGCGCGGGAGGCATCGGTCTCGGCGGGGATGTCGGACAGGCTGGTCCATCGGTTCACGACGGGCGCTCCGTCGACGAAGGACCACAGGTGCTCGGCGGGGGAGCGCTCCTCGGCCAGGCGCAGCCAGGCCCGCGCGTTGCCGATGGCGGCGGCCACCTTGGCCCGGTTGCGCACGATGCCCGCGTCGGCGAGCAGGCGCGCCTCGTCGTCCTCGTCGAACGCCGCGACCCGGGCCGGGTCGAAGCCCTCGAAGGCGCGGCGGTAGCCGTCGCGCTTGCGCAGGATCGTGATCCAGGCCAGCCCGGCCTGCGCGCCCTCGAGGATGAGCAGCTCGAACAGCGCGCGCTCGTCACGAAGCGGGACGCCCCACTCGGTGTCGTGATAGGCGACGTACAGCGGGTCGCTGCCGGCCCACTCGCAGCGGTCCATGGTCGAAGACTAGCCGGGCACGCGAAAGGGAGGTGGATCGCTCCACCTCCCCTCGGTTGCTCACGGGTGACTCAGCGGGTGAAGGCCGGCGTATGCGCGGCGAGGAAGCCGCGCAGGCTGGCGATCAGGCCCGCCCGGCGACCCTCGGCGGGCTTGTCGTCGCTCGGCGGGAGGCCGAGTCCGCCGCGGGGCGGCAAGGGCTGGGTGACCGCTGCGTCGGTGATGAAGTGCGTTGCGAACATTCGGTGATCCTCCTTTCCATCGGGCCGAGGCTGGTTGGCGTCGGCAGCCGATGGAGGTCAGTCTGCTGTCGCGGCAGCTGGGGATCACCGGCGTTCGATCCCGTTCGCGGGACGATCTTCGACGCAGCCGCGCCTACGTCATTCGGCCCGGAGCTGAAGCGGTAGCGGGTATGCTCAGCCCGTGAACGACGAGCCGGATCGAATCCGGGTCATGCTGGTCGACGACCACCAGGTCGTGCGACGCGGGCTGCGCGGTTTCCTCGAGCTCCAGCCGGACATCGAGGTCGTGGGCGAGGCCGGCGACGGCCTCGAGGGGGTGCGGCTCGCCGGAGAGCTGTCGCCGGACGTCGTGCTCATGGACCTGCTCATGCCGAACATGGACGGCCTGACCGCCATCGGCCGCATCAAGCAGGACGACCCGGGCATCGAGATCATCGCCGTCACCAGCTTCATCGAGGAGGAGAAGGTGACGACCGCGCTCGAGGCGGGTGCCTCCGGCTACCTGCTCAAGGACGCCGATGCCGAGGAGGTGGCCGCCGCGATCCGCGCCGCGCACGCCGGCGAGGTGCACCTGGACGCAGCCGTGGCACGCCTGCTCGCCCAGCGCATGCGGACGCGGCGCGAGACGGAGCCGGTGGAGCCGCTCACCCCGCGCGAGAAGGAGGTCCTCGCCCAGCTCGGCAAGGGCGCGTCGAACAAGGAGATCGCCTACGAGCTGTCGATCACCGAGCGGACGGCCCGCACCCACGTGAGCAACATCCTCGGCAAGCTCGGCCTCGCCAGCCGGACGCAGGCCGCCCTGTGGGCGGTGGAGCATCACCTCGTCGACCCCGCCTGACCCGCGCGCGGGAGGCGTCGCGCCGATCCCGTATCCTCAGCCCATGTCGGCCGATTCCGAGCTCCTCCAGGCCGCCGTCACCGAGGTCGCCCGCCTGCTCGACGCGGACGGCGCGATGATCTACCTCGTCGACGAGGCGAGCGGCGAGCTGCACTTCGCGCACGACGCCGGGATCACGAACCCCGAGGCGCAGCGGCTCATCCGCGACCTCACCCTGCCGGTGGGGACCGGCCTGTTCGGGACGGCCGTGGCCAGCGGGCGCCTCACCGTGACCGACGACTACCCGGCCGACCGCCGCTTCGTCCACTCGCCGGTTGCCGACCGGATCGTGGAGGCCGCCGGCATGCGCTCGATGGCGGTCGCGCCGCTGGTGAGCGGCGATCGGGCGATCGGCGCCATGGGCGCCTACGCCTCGCGCCCGGCCGCGTTCTCCGAGGCGCAGATCGCCCTGCTGCGGGCGCTCGCCGACCACGCCGCGGCGGCCATCACGAACCAGCGGCTGGTCGCCCAGCTCGCCGCCTCGGAGCAGCGCTACCGCAACCTGGTGGAGGGCTCGCCGGACGTCGTCTGGGCCACCGACGCGGCGGGGCGCTTCACCTTCCTGTCCGAGACGGTCGAGCAGCTCACCGGCCGGCGGGCCGACGAGCTGCTGGGGCAGCACTGGTCGGTCATCGTCGCACCCGAGGACCGCGACGGCTTCGAGGCGCGCTGGCGCGAGGCGCAGCGCGACGGCGAGGACGAGCGGCGGGCGCGCTTCCGCGTCGAGCGCGGCAGTGGGCCGGCGGTGACGGTCGAGCTCCGTGGACGGGAGCGGCTGGTGGACGGCCGCAGCGCGGGCGCGCTCGGCTCGATGCGCGACATCACCGACCTCGCCCGCCTGGAGCAGCACCTCCGCGCCCAGGCGGAGGAGCTTGCCCTGCGGGTCGAAACCCAGAAGACGCTCCAGGCGATCGCGGCGCGGGTCACCGCCATCCGCGACCCGGACGAGGTGCTCCAGCACGTCGTCGACGCCGCGCAGCGCCTGCTCGACTCGGACAACGCGCACCTCACCCTGCGCGACCCCGGCGAGCCGGTGCTGCGGCCGCACGTCATGGCCGGCGGCATGGACGACGAGACGCGGGCCTGGATGAGCGGGCTGGAGTTCCCGATCGGTGGCGGCATGAACGGCCTGGCGGCGGGCGAGGGCGTGCCGGTCTGGACCCGCGACTACCTGGTCGAGCCCCGCATCCTGCCGCACTCGGAGAACGACCTCCGCGTCGCCCAGCGGATGGGCCTGCGGGCCATGGCCGTCGCGCCGCTCCGCGCGCCGGGCGGCGAGGTGTTCGGCACGCTCGCCATCTCCTACGACGAGCCGCGCGACATCGCCGGCGAGGAGATCGAGCTGCTCCAGGGGCTGGCCGACATCGGCGCCATCGCCATCGCCAATGCCCGCCTCTACGAGCAGGTGGCCGAGTCCGGCCGCCGCTACCGTTTCCTCGTCGACAACTCGCCCGACCTCGTCTTCACCTCGGACGCCGACGGCTACCTCACCTACCTGTCGGAGACGTGCGAGCAGCTCATCGGCTGGCGTCCGGAGGAGGTGGAGGGCCGCCACTTCAGCGAGATCATCGCGCCGGAGGCGATGGCGGTGGTCATGGAGCACTGGCAGCGCGTCCAGGAGGAGCCGAGCCGGCGACAGCAGTACCGCCTCACCATCCTGCACCGCGACGGCACCCACCTTCCGATGGAGATCAACGCCATCGGTACCGTCGTGGACGGCGAGTTCGCCGGCGCCCACGGCTCGGTACGCGACATCCGCGAGCGGGTGGCGCTCGAAGCCGACCTCCGCCACCAGGCGGACGAGCTCGAGCGGCTCGTCGACGTCCAGCGCACGCTCGGCGAGATCGCGCGGCGCATCGCCGAGGTGGACGACCCGGCCCAGACCCTCCAGCAGGTGGTGGACGCCTCGAAGCGCCTGCTCGAATCCGACGGCGCCCACCTGACCCTCATGGACGACGATGGCATGAATCTGGTGCCTATGGTGCTCGCCGGCGACACCGACCCCGACACCCGGGCCTGGCTCCACGCTCAGCGCTTCCCCGTTGGCGGCGGCATCAACGGGCTCGCGGCCCAGACCGGTGAGCCGATCTGGACCGATGACTACGCGGCCGATCCGCGCATCCCGCACGATCCTTCGGACGACTCGCCGACGCGCCTCGAGCTCGGGGCGGTGGCGGTCGCGCCATTGCGCGGCGCCCGCGGCGAGGTGATCGGGACGCTGGCGATCACGTACCGCGAGCCCCGCGCGGTCGACCCGCGCGACGTCGCGCTCCTCGAGGAGCTCGCCGGACAGGGTGCCATCGCGGCGCGTAACGCCGACCTGTGGGCCAACCTGCGCAAGCAGGCCGACGTCCTGGCCCACTCGGTCGAAGCCCAGCGCACGCTCGCCACGCTGGCCGCGGAGATCAGCACCATCCGCGACCCGGGCACCGTCCTGCGCCGCACCGTCGATGCCGCGCGGCGCCTGCTGGCCGCCGACCACGCGGTCATCAACCAGCTGCAGCCGGGGAGCGACCAGCTCTACGACCTCTCGCCGGAGGACCTCTCGCTGGTGCCCGGCTCGCGGCTGTCGAAGGGGGTGGGCGTCGCCGGGTCGGCGATCGCCGAGGTCCGGGTGCGCTGGACCGGCGACTACCTCTCGGACCAGTCCTTCATCCACGCCCCGGAGGCGGACGCCTGGATCCGGGAGCACGGGTACCGGTCGCAGATGTCGGCGCCGCTCATCACCGAGGACGAGCCGATGGGCACGCTGACGGTGCATGCCACCCGCCCGGACGCGTTCGGGTCGGAGGATGCCGAGCTGCTCGGCGCGCTCGCCGCGCAGGCGGCAGTGGCGATCACGAACGCGCGCCTCCTCGAGCAGCGCGAGGAATCGGAGCGCCGCTACCGGCACCTCGTCGACCACTCGCCGGACCTCGTCTGGGCGGTCGACGCGGAAGGGACCTTCACCTACCTCGGTGATGCGCTCGAACGGATGACCGGCCGGCAGCCCACCGAGCTCGTGGGGAAGCACTGGCGCCACCTCATCACCCCGGAGTCGATGCCGGCCGGGCAGGCGGCCTGGCAGGCGATCCAGGAGCGCCCCGACGAGGAGCTGCAGCTGCGCGTGGAGCTCCCCCTCGCCGGTGGCGGCGCCATGGCCGCCGAGGTGAACCTGGTTGCGACCATGGTCGACGGACACTTCGCCGGGGCACAGGGCTCGATCCGCGACATCCGCGAGCGGGAGCGGATCGACGACGACCTCCGCCGGCAGGCGGCCGCCATCGCGGCCAACGAGGAGCGCGCCAACCTGGCTCGTGAGCTCCACGACTCGGTGACCCAGGCGCTGTTCAGCATGGGGCTCACCGCGCGGGCCCTGGAGCTTCTCCTCGACCGCGACCCGGTTGCGGCACGCCAGAAGCTCACCGAGCTGCGAGAGCTGCAGAAGGACGCGCTGGCCGAGATGCGCACGCTCATCTTCGAGCTCCGTCCGCAGGGCCTCGAGACGGATGGGCTGGCGCAGGCGCTCCGCAACCACGCCGCGGCGGTCCAGGGCCGGACCGGCCTGTCGGTGAGCGTCGAGATCGAGCACGACGAGCGGCTGCCGCTCGACATGGAGGAGTCGCTGTACCGCATCGCGCAGGAGGCGCTCCACAACGTCGTGAAGCACGCCAACGCGCAGCACGCCCGCATCGCGGTGAAGCGGACGGGTCGCGAGCTGCGGCTCGTGGTGGAGGACGACGGCATCGGCTTCGACCCCGGCCTTGCGCCGCGCGGTCACCTGGGCCTGGTCGGCATGCGCCAGCGGGCGGAGCGGATGGGCGGCGAGCTCGACATCGCGCGGCGCCCCGGCGGCGGCTCGAAGGTGCGCGTCAGCGTGCCGATCGCGCGTCCGGTGGCGACCGGCGCCGTCGCGGCATCGGCTGAATGACGTAGGCCCGATCGGGCGAATCCGCCGACGACCGCGAAGTCGTAGCGGCCGTACGATCGGTTCCAATGACCACCAGCCATCCGGGGGCCCTGGATGCCCGCACCCCGCGCGTCGTCGTCGTCGATGCCGATCGTCGCGTTCAGCAGTCGCTCGCCGAAGTGCTTCGGGTGGCCGGTGTCGACGTCGTCGGAACGGCCGGCGACGTCCGGTCCGCCCTCGAGCTGGTGAGCACCAGCGCGCCCAGCGTGGTGCTCGTCGACCCGCGCCTGCCCGACCTCGACGCCGGGCTCGCCCTCCTTTCCAGCGTATCGCTCGGCTGGCCCGGCACCCGCATCGTGGTGATGGGCTGGAGCGACACCGGCGAGAGCCGGTTGCCGGAGGGAATCTCCTTCATCTCGAAGTCCGCACCGTCCGAGGAGTTCGTCGGCGCCGCCCTCGCCGCCTGCGACTGCTGATCCGGGCTTCACCCCGCGTGCGATGATCGGCGGCATGCCGCCGGCCCGCCTCCCCGCGTCGCTCGCCGCGATCGTCGGCGTCGCCCACAACCGGTCGCTGCGGCGCGTGCTCCTCGCCTTCGTCGGCTTCAACCTGGCCGAATGGGCGGCCTGGATCGCCATCCTCGTCTACGCCTTCGGCCGCGGCGGCGCCACCGAGGCCGGCGTCGCCGCGCTCGTACAGCTCGCGCCGGCCGCCGTCGTTGCGCCGCTGGCCGCCTCGTTCGGCGACCACGTCCGCCGTGAGCGCGCGCTCCTCGTCGCCTATCTCGCGCAGTTCGCGACCATGGCGCTCACCGCGGCGGCCCTCATCGTCGAGGCGCCGGCGCCGGTGGTCTACGCCGCCGCCGCCACCGCGACGATGGCGATCACGCTCACCCGTCCGGTGCAGGGGGCCATCCTCCCGTCGCTGTCCCGCGCTCCGGCCGAGCTGACCGCCGCCAACGTGGCGTCCGGGACGGTGGAGACCGCCTCCATCCTGGTCGGCCCGATCCTCGCGGGCCTCGCATTGGCCGCGAGCGGCCCCGGCATCGTCCTGGTCGGCGCCGCGGCCGTCACCCTGGCCGGTGGGCTGCTCGTGCTCGGCGTGCGGCCCGTGGAGTCGGCGACACCCGTGGCCGAGCCAGGGGGAGCCGATGCGCGCCGGCTCGGGTCCGAGGCGTTCGGAGGCTTCGGCCTCCTCCTGCGCGAGCGTGGGCCGCGAACGCCGCTCATCCTGCTCGGCGCGGCCGCGGTCCTGTGGGGCGCCCTGGACGTGCTCCTCGTCGTGCTCGCCTTCGACCTCCTCGACATCGGCGAGGCCGGCGTGGGCTACCTGAACGCCGCCATCGGGGCGGGCGGGCTGGTGGGCTCGGCGCTGAGCGTGGTGCTCATCGGGCGGGCGCGCCTGGCGGCGCCGTTCGCGGCGGGCATCGTGCTGTGGGCGCTGCCGCTCCTGCTCATTGGCCTGCTGCCGGGGGTGGCGGCCGCCCTGCTGCTCCTCGCCGCGGCCGGGACGGGCCGAATCCTGATGGACGTCGCCGGGCGGACCCTCCTGCAGCGCGTGGCGCCGGAGCGGATGCTGACGCGTGTCTTCGGGGTGCTGGAAGGCCTGCAGACCGCCTCGCTGGCGCTCGGATCCATCGTCGCGCCTGCCCTCATCCTCCTCGCCGGGGAGCGGGGGGCGTTCGTCGTCGGCGGCGCTGCGCTCATCGGTGCGGTGGCCCTCCTCTTCCGCCAGCTGCGCGCGAACGACGCGGTGGGGATCGCGCGGCCGCGCGAGCTCGCCCTCCTGCGCGGGCAGCCGATCTTTGCCCCGCTCGGGCCTGCGGCGCTCGAGCAGCTTGCCGCGAACCTCGTGCCGGCCCACGCCCACGCCGGCAGCGTGGTCGTCCGCCAGGGCGAGCCCGGGGATCACTTCTACCTCGTCGTCGCGGGGCGCCTGGCGGTGGACGTCGACGGAACCACTGCCCGCGAGCTCGGCCCGGGAGCCTCGTTCGGCGAGATCGCGCTCCTGCGCAACGTGCCCCGCACCGCCACGGTCCGAGCGCTCGAGGACACCGAGCTCGTGGCCCTGGGCAGGCGCGCCTTCCTCGAGGCGGTCACCGGCCAGCCGGCGAGCCTGGGCGCGGCGGAGGAGATCGTCCGCCAACACCTCGAGGGACCAGCGGCGCCGGTCGTCGACAGGCCCACTCCGGAGGAGGCAGATGCGCTCCCGTGACCTCGGCATCCGGATCGGCCTCCTGCCGACCGGGCCGCTGAACGCGATCACCGACGTGGCGGGTGTCGCCGTCGGCCACGTCACGCTCAACGACGGCGAGGGGCCACTGGTGGTCGGCCGGGGCCCGGTGCGGACGGGCGTCACCGTCGTCCTGCCCCACGGCGGCGACGTCGGCTCCGAGCCGGTCTTCGCCGGCACGCACACGCTCAACGGCAACGGTGAGCTGACCGGTCTGGAGTGGATCCGCGAGGCGGGGATGCTGACCACGCCCATCGGCCTCACGAACACGCACTCGGTGGGCGTGGTGCGCGACGCGCTGGTGGCGGCCAGCGCCCGGAACGCCCCCGCCGACCGGCCGCGCTGGTCGCTGCCGGTGGTCGGCGAGACGTGGGACGGCTACCTGAACGACATCGACGGCCAGCACGTCACGGCCGATCACGTCTTCGCCGCGCTGAGCGCGGCCTCCGGCGGACCGGTCCCCGAGGGCTGCGTGGGCGCCGGCACCGGCACGAAGGCGTTCGGCTTCAAGGCCGGCATCGGCACCGCCTCGCGGGTCGTGGACGCGGACCACGGCGGCTTCACGGTGGGCGCGCTGGTGCAGGCCAACCACGGGGCACGGCGCCGGCTGCTCGTCGACGGCGTGCCGGTGGGCGAGGTGCTCCGGGACGAGGCACGCCCGGTCCTCCCGCAGCCCCCGCCCGCGGAGGGCGGCTCGATCATCGTGGTGGTCGCGACCGATGCCCCGCTCCTGCCGCACGCCTGCCGGCGCCTCGCCCAGCGCGCCTCGCTCGGCATCGCCCGCTCGGGGGGCGGAGGCGAGAACAGCAGCGGCGACATCGTGGTGGCCTTCGCCACCGGCAACCGCGGCCTGCGACCGGAGGAGGCCGATGGCGTGCCCGTCACCGCGGAGGTGCGAATGCTCAACGACCACCACGTCGACGACCTGTTCTGGGCCGCCATCGAGGCCACCGAAGAGGCGATCGTCAACTCGCTGGTGGCGGCCAGCACCATGACCGGGCGCGACGGCATCACCTTCCAGGCGCTGCCCCATGACCGGCTTGTCGAAGTGATGGATCGCCACGGGCGGCTGCCCTGACGGCCCCTGACGGTCGCCGCAGTCTCAGCCGGTGAGCCTACCGACCATCGGGATCGTCGCCGGCGGCCGCAACCGGGCATTCGATGGTCCTTTGCCTCAGCCCTCGGTCCGAAATCGCCAGGCGGACACCCGAACGGGGTCAGGCGCATCGGTTCGGTGGTCCATGGACTCACGGGCTCAGACGCCAGCGGTCGAGGAGGGCGGCTAGAGGCCCATCGCCCTCCGGATCGCGCCGATCTCGGGGTCGACCGGGGTCAGCGACCCCTCCTCGCCCGCCACGATGTCCGGGTCCTTCAGCCCATGCCCGGTGAGGATGCAGACCACCCCCTCGGACCGATGCAGCCGCTCCTCGCGGGCCAGCCGCTCCACCCCGGCCACGCCGGCGGCCGAGGCCGGCTCGCAAAAGATGCCCTCCGTGCGCAGGATGCGCAGCTGCATGGCCAGGATCTCCGCGTCGCTGAGCGCCTCGATCGTGCCGCCGGACTCGTCGCGCGCCGCCTCGGCGCCCTGCCACGAGGCCGGGTTGCCGATGCGGATGGCGGTGGCCGCCGTCTCCGGCCGCTCGACCGGCGCGCCGTTCACGATCGGCGCCGCGCCGGCGGCCTGGAAGCCGTGCATCCGCGGCCGGCGTCCGCCGGGGGTGATGCCGGCCTCCGCGTAGCGCACGAAGCCGGCCCAGATGGCGGTGATGTTGCCGGCGTTGCCGACCGGCAGCGCCACCGCCTCGGGCGACTCGCCGAGGGCGTCGACGATCTCGTAGGCGGCGGTCTCCTGCCCGGCCAGGCGGTCCGGGTTGATCGAGTTCACGACCGCCGCAACGCCCTCCTCGCCGAGCTGGCGGACGGCGGCCAGGGCATCGTCGAAGCTGCCGTCCACGGTGACGAGCGTCGCGCCGGCGGCCACCGCCTGGGCCAGCTTGCCGCGCGCGACCTTGCCCACCGGCAGCACGACGTGGCAGGGCAGCCCGGCGGCCGCGGCGTACGCGGCCGCCGACGCGCTCGTGTTGCCGGTCGAGGCGCACACCACCGCCCGCGCCCCGCGCGCCACGGCCCGGTTGACGGCCAGGACCATGCCACGGTCCTTGAAGCTGCCGGTCGGGTTCGTGCCCTCGAACTTCAGGAAGAGCCGGTCCAGTCCCATCTCCTCGCCCAGGCGCCGGGCGTGGACCAGGGGCGTGCCGCCCTCGCCCAGGGTGACGTCGAAGCGCTCGTCAGGCTCGGCCAGGAGGTCGCGGTACCGCTCGAGCAGCGGCGGGGGGGTCGGCATCGGCCCCTCAGCTGGTCAGGGCTTCGTGGACGATGCGGGCCTGCTCGGCGGCGTGCGCCGACGGGTAGCCCTCGGCCGGTCGCGAGCGCTCCGGACGGCTGATGTCGCCGAGCGGGATGCGGAAGGGGACGAGGTGCCGGATCTTGGGCAGCACGAACTTGCGCGCGCCCATGTTGCGCGGCTCCTCCTGCACCCACGACACGCGCTGGACCGATGCGTAGCGCGCCAGCACCGCGCCCAGCTCATCGGTCGGGAAGGGGTAGAGGCGCTCCACGCGCACGATGGCCACGTCGTCGCGTGCCGCGCGCTCCTCGGAGGCGAGCAGGTCGTAGTACACCTTGCCGCTGCACAGGATCACGTGGCGAACCGCGGCGGCCCGCTCGTCGTCGGTGAATGCCGGGTCGTCGAGCGCCGGGCGGAACGACCCCTCGGCCAGGGCCGCGACCGGCGAGGCGGCGGCGGGCAGGCGCAGGAGCGACTTCGGGGTCATGACCACCAGCGGGCGCAGGTCGGCGTGCAGCGCCTGCCGCCGCAGAAGGTGGAAGTACTGCGCGGGGGTCGTGGGATAGACGACCCGGATGTTCCCCTCCGCGCCGAGGGCCAGGAAGCGCTCCAGCCGCGCCGAGGAGTGCTCCGGCCCGGAGCCCTCGTAGCCGTGCGGCAGCAGCAGGGTCAGCCGCGAGGTCTGGCGCCACTTCGCCAGCCCGGCGATGAGGAACTGGTCGATGATGATCTCCGCCCCGTTCACGAAGTCGCCGTACTGCGCCTCCCACAGCACGAGCGCCTCCGGGGCGGTTACCGCGTAGCCGTACTCGAAGCCCATGGCCGCGTACTCGGAGAGCGGGCTGTTGTGGAGCTCGAAGCCGGCCCGCGCGCCGTCGAGGTGGTGGATCGGCGTGTGATTCGCGCCGGACTTCGCGTCGACGAGCGTCTGGTGGCGCTGGCTGAACGTGCCGCGCACGGTGTCCTGGCCGGTGAGCCGGATCGGCACGCCCTGGCGCAGCAGGGTGCCGAAGGCGAGCGCCTCGGCCTGCGCCCAGTCGAGCTCGGTGCTCGCCGGATCGGCGTCGAGCAGGACGCGCCGCTTCTCGAGCTGCTTGCCGAGCTTGGGATGGACGTGGAAGCCGTCCGGCCAGCGGTAGAGGCCGACGTTCGTCGCCCGCAGCTCGTCGAGCGCCACCGCCGTCTCCGGCTCGGGCGCCGCCTCGGCTGCGATCGCCTCCTCGCCGCGGTCCAGCTCCGGCTCGGAGTGGCGCTTGCGAACGGCGGCCTGCCGGCGGGCGAGATCCTTCGCCACCTCGCGAGCGGCGGACTCGGCGTCCTCGACACTCAGCACGCCGGCCTCGGCCAGGCGGGCGGCGTAGACCTCGCGCACGCTGGAGTGCTCGGCGATCTGAGCCGCCATCACCGGCTGGGTGTAGGCCGGTTCGTCGCCCTCGTTGTGCCCGTAGCGGCGGTAGCCGACCAGGTCGATGACGACGTCGCCGTGGAACTTCTGGCGGTACATCATCGCCAGCCGGGCGGCGGCCAGGCAGGCCTCCGGGTCGTCGGCGTTGACGTGGATGATCGGCACGTCGAAGCCCTTGGCCAGGTCCGACGAGTAGGTGGTCGAGCGCGCCTCGCGCGGGCTCGTCGTGAACCCAACCTGGTTGTTCGCGATGAGATGCACGGTCCCACCCGTCGTGTAGCCCGCCAGCCGCGCCAGGTTGAAGGTCTCGGCCACCACGCCCTGGGCGGCGAAGCCGGCGTCGCCGTGGATGAGGACCGGCAGCGTGCGGTCGGCGTCGACGCGCACCGCAGGGGTGGACCGATCCGTCTGCTGCGCCCGAGCACGGCCCTCGACCACCGGGTTGACCGCCTCCAGGTGGCTCGGGTTCGGCGAGACGGTGACGTGCAGCGCGTCACCGGAGGGGGTCGCGTAGTCGCCGTCGGCGCCGAGGTGGTACTTCACGTCGTCGAGGCCGCCCTTCGGCACCGTCGTGCCGGTCTCGCCTCGACCAGCCTCGAACTCGGCCAGGATTGCCTCGTAGCTCACCCCCACGATGTGCGCGAGCACGTTCAGCCGTCCGCGGTGCGCCATGCCGATGACGACGTCGCGGGTGCCGGCCTCGCCGGCATCGGCCAGGATGCGGTCCAGCATCGGCACCATGGCGTCCAGCCCCTCGATGCTGAAGCGCTTCTGGCCCAGGTAGGCCCGATGCAGGAATCGCTCGAGCCCGTCGACCGCGGTGAGCCGCTCGAGCAGCGCGCGCTGCTCGGCCGCGGCCAGCGGCCGGCGGTGAGCGCCGGACTCGATGACCTGGCGCAGCCAGACGCGTTCCTCGTGGGAGGCGATGTGCTCCACCTCGTAGGCGATCGAGCCGCAGTAGGTGGCGACCAGGTTCGGGAGCGCCTCGGCCAGCGTCTCGCCCGGGCAGTCGATCCGCAGCAGATCGGCCGGGATGGCGGCCATGACGTCGGGGGTCAGCCCCAGCGACTCCGGATCCAGCGCCGGGTCGCCGGGCGGCTCAGAGCCGAGCGGGTCGAGCCGGGCCGCGAGATGACCGAAGGACCGATACGCCCGCACCAGCGCCACCGCGGCGGCCAGCGCGACGAGGTCCGAGCGCTCCGCGCCCTCGGCTCGCGCCGGTGCCGCAGCCGGTACGGGCTCTGCCTCGGTTGGCGCGGCCAGCGGGCCGGCCTCGACGCCGAGCGCCCCGAACACGTCCTCGTAGAAGCCGTTCTCCCCGGCCAGCAGGGCGTCGATGCGGCGCAGGAAGCTGCCCGACTCGGCACCCTGGATGACGCGGTGGTCGTAGGTCGAGCTGATCGTCATCACCCGCCGCGCGCCGGCGTCGCGGATGGCGCCGGTGGCCACGATCGTCCCCTGGCCGGGCATCAGGCGCGGGACCGATGCCGTCGTGCCCAGCGTGCCGGGGTTGGTGAGCGTGATCGTGGCGCCCACGAAGTCGTCCGGTGACAGCTTGTTGCCGCGCGCCCGCTCGACGAGGTCCTCGTAGCGGGCGTGGTACTCGGCGAAGTCGAGCCCGTCGGCGCCCTTGATGACCGGCACCACGAGGAAGCGGCTGCCGTCCGCGCGCTCGACGTCGACGGCGAGCCCCAGGTTCACGCCGCCGGGGTCGACGCGGTGGGCGGCGCCATCGGCCTCCAGGAAGTAGTGGGTCATGCTCGGCTGGTCGCTGGCGGCCTGCACGATGGCCCAGCCGATGAGGTGGGTGAAGCTGATCTTGCGCGGCGCCACCTTCCCGTTCAGCGCGCGCCTGCGTGCCTCGAGCGTCGCCACCTCCACGTCGCGGAAGCTCGTGGCGGTCGGCACCGCCAGCGAGGCGGTCATGTTCTGCGCCAGGCGCGCGGCAGGGCCTTTGATCGGCGTCGCGCCCGACGGCAGCGCCACTGCGGGTGACGCCGGTGCCGGTGACGCGGGCGCCGGCTCGGCCGCCGGCTTCGCGGCTTCGGCCTGGGTCGCCGGTGCGGCGGCCCCCGAGCCGTTCCCCTCGCCGGAACTGTCCGGCGGCGCCGGCGCGAATCCGGCACGCCCGCTCTCGAACAGGACCCGCCACTCGCGGTCGACGGAGGCGGGATCGCGGCGGTACTGCTCGTACAGCTCGGCGATGTAGCCGGCGTTCACGCTGTCCAGGGCGCGCTCGATGGGCTCGTTCTCGTCGGGTGGCATCCCGGTAAGGATACGGGCGCGTGGCAGCCGCGGCGAGTCGCGGCTCCCGGGTTCCGTCAGGCGAGGGAGAGCCGGACGACCGGGCGGCGCTCCAGATGCCGCGCGACGACCCCGAATCCGGCGCCCCGGAACAGGTCGAGGGTGCCGGTGAACACGCTGCTGGCCGGCACGCGGGTCCCTGCCGTGTCGACCGGGTACCCCTCCAGGACCGATGCTCCGGCGTCCCGCGCGTGGCCCACCGCGTGATCGAGCAGCGCCCTTCCCACACCGCTCCCGCGGTGAGCGCGTGGGATGAAGAAGCAGGCGACCGACCACACTGACCCGTCCGCCGCCTCGTCGGGGGAGAGCCGCAGGATCGGCGAGCGGACGATGCGCCCGAACTCGGGACGCGGGCCGACGCTCACCCAGCCCACCGCTTTGCCGTCGCGGTAGCCGATGAGCCCGGGGCGGCCGCCCTCCTCGGTGAGGCGCCGCAGCAGCGCACGGTTGCCCGCGCCCCGGTTCGCGCAGCCCGCGCTGAACTCGCGGCCCGACACGCGCTGGAAGGCGCACCAGCAGTTCGAGTACGCCCCGTTCGGCCCGAACAGGCGCGCGAGGTCCGGCCAGCGGTCCGGGGTCAGCGGCTCCGCCTCGAGGTCCGTGGCGCGGGTCACGCGCCGGCCGCGCTCCGCTGCCGCGCGCGATAGGCGCGCGCCTTCATGCGGCTGCCGCAGCCCGCCATCGAGCACCACGTGCCGGAACGGTTGCGGGAGTGATCGTGGAAGAGCCAGCGGCAGGTGTCGTTGCGGCAGGCCTTGAGGCGCGAGAAGGAGCCATCGGCCATGGTCGCCGTCACCGCGGCCAGCAACCGGCCCACGAACCCGTCGACGCCACCGGCGCCGGGGGACAGCTGCCAGCCGGCACCCCCATCGGCCGCGCCGACCGCCACGACCAGGGGCGTGGCCCGTGCCGCACGGTTCATGGCCGCGACCGCCGTGGCGTCGAGCGGCTCGTCGTTGTTCGCGCGGCCGAGCGCGCGGATGCCCTCCCGCACGGCCAGGGCGCGGGCGTGGGCCGCGGCGTCCGGCGCCGTCGCGGCGTCGACAAGGTCGCGCTGCACCAGCCAATCGCGCAGCGCCTCGGGCGTGCCGACCTCGTCACCGCCGTGCTCGACGTCATACGTGTTCACGAACTCACCGATGAGCTCGATCCGTTCCTCGCTCGTCATCTCGTCCGCAGCATATCATCACCAGTCAATGGCAATTGACAGGTGACGCGCCTCGGCCTAGACTGGCCACATCACCACCAAACAGCCAATGAGTGGTGATGCGCACAGGCACAGGGGTACGCAGGACATGGTCGAGATGCTGGATTACCACCTTCACTACGCGCTCATGGCGACCGAGGACCGGGTGCGGGACGTCATGGCCCACGGACGGGGCAGTCAGCCGATGCGCCCGCATCGGCGGAAGAAGCTGCTTCGCGGGCGCACGGCCGCGCGCCGGTGAGGCGCACCCGTTACGGCGGGACGGTGGGGCATGAGAAAACCCTCGTCCTCCGGCACGAGGACGAGGGCAGCGTGCAGTATGAGCTCGTCGCGCTCTTTCGGCCACCGCGCCCCGGCGGGGAGGTCCGCGTCAGGCGGCTGGCGGCCCTGCGTCGGACCCTGGCTCGGTTCGGCGTCCGGGGGTGACCGCCCGCAGCAGGACGAGCACGCCGAAGCCGATGAGCAGCGCCGGCCCGACCCAGGTCGGCAGGTTCCAGCGGTCTCCGCTGAGGCCGATGACGCCCTCGAAGAAGACGAACCCGACGGCCAGGATGCCCAGCGCGACGACGATCTGCCACATCCCGTCGCGGACCATCTTGCCGTCGGCGAACCGGGTGCCGTGGAGCAGCATGCCGAGGCCGCTGCCGCCGGGGGCGACGAGCGGCCAGGCGTAGGCCCAGCTCTCGTAGTGGTCGGCCCACTCCTGGTAGAAGAGGATGAGGCCGACGACCGCCACGATGCTGCCGGCGACGGTCAGCCCGCTCCCGCCGCGCTGGGCAAGGCCGAACGCGGCGAGCACCGCGCCCGCGCCGACGATGTAGAAGGGCCAGAGCTCGCCACCCCAGTCGAGGTCGACCTGCTGGCCGATGAAGAAGAGGATCCCAACCGCGATCAGGATGGCGCCCAGCACCGCGGTGCCGGACCCGCCCCGTCGCTCGCCGGTTGGTTGCGAAGCGGGGGCGGGCTGTGGCTCGGTCATGCACCGATGCTACTGCGGGGTGGAAGCCTCCCCAGTGCCATCGGTCCCGTTTCCATCTGCCGGACGGAAGATGAGCTGGGACTCGCCGTTCTCGGCGATGACGTCCATCACCGCGCCCGACAGGGGCTCGGCGATCTCCGGCGCGACGAAGAGCCGCAGGCCGGAGTGGTCGCTCACCTGGTCGCTCGGCATCGGCTCAGGCGTGAAGCCGATCGACAGGGTCGGCTCGCCGCTGGATGCGGTCTCGCTGTACACGCGCACGCCGGCGCTCTCGGGCAGCTGCGCATCGCTGCGCAGGTTGCGGAGCAGGTCGGCGGCGCGGTCGGTCATCTGCAGCATGGAAGATGTGTCTCCTCGATGGGTTGCTCGTACCCGTCCCAGGGCGTGCAAGATGCCGGCCACCCGGCTCAGGCGCGACGTTCGAGCACCTCGCGCAGCGTGCCGACATCCACGTTGCGTCCGCTGATGATCGCTCCGACGCGCCGGCCGGCGAGGGCGCCGAGCCCGGCCCGCAGCGCCGCCACCGGCAGGACGCCGCTGCCCTCGGCCACGAGTCGATGGACGTCGACCAGCCAGGCCATGGCATCGGCGATCTGGTCCTCGTCCACCACCACGACCTCGTCGACGAGCTGCCGGCACATGCGCCAGGTGATGCTGTCGCGCTCGTTGTTGCCGGCCACCGCATCGGCCAGGGTGGGACCGATGGGCATGGGCTTGGTGGAGCCCGAGGCGAGGTAGGCGTAGACCGTCGGCGACGCCGCCGGCTGCACCCCGACCAGGCGCAGGGCGGGGCGCACCGCCTTTGCCCACAGCCCGATGCCGGAGATGAGCCCGCCACCGCCCACCGGCACGACCAGCGCGTCGCACTCCGGCCAGTCGTCGAGGATCTCGGCGGCGACGGTGCCCTGCCCGGCGATCACGTCAGGGTCGTTGTACGGGGAGACGTAGACGGCGCGCCCTTCGTCGTGGCGCCGCCGCGCCTCGGCCTCCGCCTCGTCCGAGCCCCGGCCGTGGATCTCCACCGTGCAGCGGTCCGACTCGTAGGCCCGCAGCCGCTCGAGCTTGGCGGGCGTGATGCTGGCGCCCACGAGCACGCTGAGCCGCATCCCGTGGCGGGCGGCGGCGGTGGCCACCGCGATGCCGTGGTTGCCGGTCGAGGCCGTCACCAGCTCGGCGTCGGGCTGCTCGGCGGCGACGAGCGCCACCTTGTTGTGCGCGCCGCGGGTCTTGAAGGCGCCGGTGGGCTGCAGCATCTCGAGCTTGAGCCGCACCTCGGCCGCGCCGCTCTCTTCGGTCAGCCGCGGCGATGCCTCGAGCGGGGTGTGCAGGGCGATCCCGCGCAGGCGATGACGCGCTGCGACGACGTCGGCGAGGAGCGGGTAGCGGGCCACGTGCCGAGTGTAGCGGCGGGCCGAAGGGATGCCGTCAGGCGGCCTCGGGCGCGGGGGCGGGTGCCGGCCGGTTCCGGCGGCGTGGGCGCGGCTGGTCGCCGTCCGGCTCCACGACGGCGCGCAACTGGCGGCTGATGCGCATGAGCGAGCCGAGGCGGTCCTCGACGCGCGCCCGCTCCACGGGCGTCGCCCAGTGGCGCAGCGTGAAGTCGATCTCGTGCTTGTGTCGCGTGGCGGTGCCGAGCAGCTCCTCGGCGCGGCGGCGGAGGTCCGGATCGATGGTGCCCCTGGCAAGACGGCGGTGGAGGTCGAGCACATCGAGGTAGTACGAGGTCGCCAGGCGGTCCAGGTCGCGCTGGGCATCGTGTGGCCACGGCTCCGGCGGGCCGCCGAAGCCATAGCGTCGCCACTCGCGCGACTGCACGTGCGTCATGCAGCGCACGGTATCGGCGGCGGCCGTGCCCGGCCATCGGCCGACCGGCCTATGGGGATCCGTACGAATGGTGGCGCGTGGACGCGCCGGTCGGCTGCTCGACGCCGAGCCCCAGGTATTCCTCGGCGAGGACCAGCACGCTGCCGTTGCCCCGGCGCACGTAGCGCAGTCGGTCGCCGTCGACGGTCACCCGCAGCGAGACGCGACCCGTGGCGTCGTACGCGACCCCCCTGCCGGTGACCGCAAGGCCATCGGTGAAGGCGCAGGCGTCGAGGTCGAGCACGGTCCCGGCATCGGTCGGCCGGTAGGTGAGCGTACCGCCGAAGTCGCAGCCGATGGCCAGCGCCTCCTCGGCGTCGTAGCGGTACCAGTAGTCGTTCGTGTTCAGGATGTGGTCGTCGAGCGCCACGAGGAACGAGCGCGCATCGGTCACGTCGGCGGCGCTGTCGGGGGCGATCGGGACGTACTCATCCGAGACGACGTTCTCGCAGACCGTGACCCGTCCCGCAGGCAGCGTTCCCTCCACGAGGTAGCGGGCGATCGGCTGGTCGGGGCATCGCTCTCCCCAGCCGAAGGTCACGTGCGGGCCGCCGACGGTGAGGAACAGGTGCGCGTCCGAGAGGCGGCTGGCGAGGCGGATCGCGTTGGCGACCGGCGTGATCGGATCGGCGGTGGCGACGAGGATGATCGTCGGGTACGGGGGGTTCACGATCGGCGGCGGGCGGGGATCGGCCGCCGGCTGGTTCGGCCAGTAGATGCACGGCATGTCGCTGTACAGCACGGTCCCGAGGCGCAGCCGGTCGACGCCGAGGGTGCGGGCCGTCTGCAGGAACGCATCCCGTCGGGCGTCCGGAGCGGCGATCCCGGCGTTGTAGACGTAGTCCTGGCACTCGACCGCGTAGTACATCGCGTCCGAGTAGCCCGGGTCGTAGTCGACCTCGAGGCTGTCCGGGTCCAGGCCGATGCTGAAGTACGCGAGCCGCGCGAGCGGCGCGAGGTTGTCGTCGGCCGCCGCGGCCAGGGCGCGCAGCAGGAGGAAGCGATCGCCGGGGGAGTAGAGGTAGCCCGCCGTGGCGTTCTCGAGGTCCGCGACGGTGAGCTCCCGCGCCTCGGCGGTCCCGTCCGCGGTCACGAACTCGAACCCCACCGCCGCGCGCTCGAGTCGCTCGTACAGCGCCTCGTAGGCGTCCACCGGGTCCTGGCCCTCGAAGTCGGCCGCGCAGGCCCTGCTGGCAGCGCATTCGGTGAGCAGGGTGAGCAGCGTGTCGTCGAACGCGCGAGCCGCCTCCGCGTAGTACGAGGCCGCGTCCAGGGTGAGGTCCACCGGGCCGTCCAGGTACAGGGTCGCGATGCGGTCCGGGTGCGAGGTGGCATAGGCCTGCACGTACTGCGTCCCGTAGCTCTCGCCGTAGAGGTGGAGCTTCTCCGCGCCGAGGTAGTCCCGGATGGCCTCCAGGTCCTCCACCGCCTGGCGGGTGGCGTACAGCGGCAGGTCGGCCTCCGGCACGCCGGCCTCGGCCAGGCAGCGCTCCACGAACGTCGCCGCGGCGGCCCCCACGGCCTCGGCCTGGGCGGGATCCTGGGGACGGGCGTCGTCGGCGTAGTAGGCGACGGCCGCCTCCGGGCACTCGAACGGCTGGGACAGGCCGATGCCGCGCTGGTCGAGGTAGACGATGTCGTGATGCCGCGCGATGCTCGGCGGGTAGGCGTCGGTGTAGCCGTCAGCCACCGAGATCCCGGAGGTCCCCGGGCCGCCGGTGATGACCACGAACGTGCCAAGCCTGCGGCCCGACGCGCGCGGGATGGCGAAGGTGATCTCCCAGGTGGGGCCGCCCTCCACGAAGTGGTCGCGCGGGACGCTGAGCGTCACGCAGCGGAACCGGCTCTCCGGGCAGCGCTCCCGGCGCACGAACGACCAGCCTCCCGGCACCGGTTCGCTCGGCGTGGGCTGCACCGAGGGCGGGGCCGATGGCGCCGCGCTGGCGGGCATGGACGGCTCGTCACTGCCCGTCGCCCCTGACGGCAAGGGGCTGGGCACGACCTGCGCGCCGCAGCTGACGACAACCGCCGCCGTGACGAAAGCGGTGACGACGACCGCGGCGTGGCGCCGTCCGCCCGTCGGATGCATGGAGGGAACGGTACCCGCCGACGCAAGCGGTGGGGCGGCTGGCGGCCGTCGGCTACAATCGTCGGCGCACTGGGGTGTGGCCAAGCGGTAAGGCGCCTGACTCTGGATCAGGAGATCGAAGGTTCGAATCCTTCCGCCCCAGCCATTTCACGCCCACCCGCACGCCCAACGCCCCGGTCGGGCACGCTTCATGCAGGCCTCCGCGCGAAACGGCCGCTGTCGGCGTGACGATGGCGGCATCGAGTATCCGCGGACCGATGCAGACTGCCCAGAACCACAGCCCCAGCGCCGAATCGCACCATCGCCCTCGCGTCCTCGTCGTCGACGATGACGACGCCTTGCGCGAGATCTATGTCGATGCCCTCGGCGGGAGCGGTTACGACGTGCGCGGCGCGCAGGACGGCAGGGCTGCCCTCGAGCTCTTCGAGACCGGATGGATCCCCTGTGTCGCCTTCCTCGATCTCCGCATGCCGGGCATGGACGGGTGGGAGCTCGCGCGCCGCATCCGCGCGGACGAGCGCTGGCAGCACGTGCGGATCGTCGTCGTGGCCGCCCACTTCCGGATCGACCGCGAGGCGGCCGAGATCGGCGCATCGGCCTGGTTGCAGAAGCCGTTCGACCTCGGCCGGCTCGAGCAGCATGCGCGCACCCTGTGCGACTGCTGACCTCGCCGGACCGATGATCGGGATATGAACCCGCTCGACGGGCGGCTGGCGGCGGTCTTCGACAGCGTGGCCGACGGAGTGACCGTGCTCGACCGCAGCGGCCGCATCCAGTTCGCGAACGACACCGCCGCGCAGCTCCTTGGCCGCAGCCGCGGGAGCGAGGTGGTCGGCATGAGCGGCGCGGACCTCTTCGCCGAGTACGAGCTGCTCGAGAGCGATGGCGGGTCGCTGGACATGAACCTGCTGCCGACGCGGCGCGCCTTCGCCGGGGAGGATGCGCCGGAGATGGTCGTGCGGTTCCGCAGCCGCAACGGCGGGGGTGACCGCTGGTCGCTCATCCGCGCCCGCCTCCTGGCGGGGGGGCGAACCGAGGAAGACCTGGTGGTGACCGCCTTCCAGGACATCACCTCGCTGAAGCGCAGCGAGGAGCGGCTGCGGGTGCTCGCCGAGGCGAGCGCCATTCTCGGCGAGTCGATCGACTACCAGGCGACCCTGCAGCGCGTGGCCGACCTCGTCGTGCCGCGGCTTGCGGACTGGTGCGTGGTCGACGTCCTGGAGTGGACGCGCGGGGTGACCCGCGCTGCGATCGCCCATGCCGACCCGGAACGCGTGACGCTGGCCCGCGAGGCGTGGGTGCGCTGGCCGGCCGATGCCGCCCGGCCCGGGGCCGTGCACGAGATGCTCTCCCGGCAAGCCCCGATGCTCGTGGCCGAGGTGACGGAGGAGATCCTGCGCAGCGCCGCACAGGACGACGAGCATCTCGACGTCCTGCGACGGCTCGGCATGGGGGCGGTGCTCGTCGTGCCGCTGGAGGCGCGCGGCGACGTCCTCGGCGCGCTCACCCTCGTCCAGGCCGAGTCCGGCCGCCGCTTCGAGGAGGCGGACGTCGAACTCGTGGCGGAGCTCGGGCGGCGTGCCGGTGCGGCGATCGACGTCGCGCGGCTGGTCTGGGAGACGCAGGAGAACGCCCGCCTGCGCGACGAGTTCATCGCCGTCGCCTCGCACGACATGCGCACGCCGCTGGCGGCCGTACGTGGCTACGCGCAGCTCGCGCAGCGCCACCTCGACCGCGGCGACACTCCCGACCCCGGGGCGCTCGCCCGCTGGCTGCGGGACATCGACGGATCGGTGGACCGGCTGACGGACCTCGTCTCGGAGCTCCTCGACGCCACGCTGGTGCGGGCCGAGGGAGCGGTGCCGCTCCAGCTGACGCACCTGCACCTCGGTGACGTCGTGCGCGAGGTGGTGTCGCAGCACGAGCCGCTCGCCGAGGGGCATCGGTTCGTCATCGAGGTGGAGGATCCGGAGCCGCAAGGCACCTGGGACGCGCCACGGCTCGGCCGGGTCCTCGACAACATCGTCGGCAACGCGGTGAAGTTCAGCCCGGACGGCGGCGAGGTGCGGATCCGGGTTGGACGTGACGGCGACATGGCTTACGTGGCGGTGACGGACCACGGCATCGGCATCGGTCCGGGTGACCGCGAGCTCATCTTCAACCCGATGTACCGGGGCCGCAACGCGGGGGGCGTGGCCGGCACCGGCCTCGGGCTGGCCGGGTCGCGGCGCCTGGTGGAGCTCATGGGGGGCGCGATCACTGTCGAGAGCCGGCTCGGGGACGGCTCGACCTTCACCGTGCGGCTCCCGATAGAGCCACCGGCGGCCTGACACCGGCCCTCAAGGGCCGCCCGCCCGATCTATCGGCACGGAATCGGCCTGAGCGCCGTTCGAGGCGCGTTTCTGCCGATCTATCGGCACACCGCACGCCCGGACCGCGCCCCGGGGTGCACCCCTGGCTCAGCCTGTACCGATAGATGAGACAGGCGACGCCGAAACCCGCCATCCGGTGCATTCCGTCCGATAGATCGGTAGGCGACCTCCCCCGTCGTCGTGCCGACGACGACAGGCCCGATGTCCCGCGTCAACGGTCCGGCCGGCCCTCGCGCTGCCGCTGAGCGCGGGCGATGCTGTCGTCCGACCGAGTGGGCCGGCGCGCGACGACAGCCACAGCAGGGAGATCGGTACGCCGCCAGGCCCGCTCGGTCGCCCCACGCCCGAGCAGAAGGTGACGTTCGGCCCCGCCTCGCGGGTCCGAACGTCTCTCCGTCGCGATGCCGGCGGGGGCGCAGGCTGTACCCATGACGACCCCACGCCACCCGGGCACGCCCGCAATCGTCGACGGCTCGGAGGCGATCGCCCACGTCGAGACGCGCATCAGCGAGGGTGCCTGTGCCTACCCGATCACCCCCTCGACGACGATGGCGGCCCTCTACCAGGCGGCGGTCGCCGACGGGCGCACGAACCTGTGGGGCACGCCGCTGCGCTTCCTGGAGCCGGAGTCGGAGCATTCGTCGGCATCCGCCGCCGAGGGTTTCGCGCTGGCCGGCGGCCGGGTCACGAACTTCACCGCCGGGCAGGGCCTGATCCTCATGAAGGAGGTCCTCTACGTCATCGCCGGCAAGCGGCTGCCCGCCGTCTTCCACGTCGGAGCGCGCGCGCTCACCAGCCAGGCGCTGAACATCCACGCCGGCCACGACGACGTCATGGGCGTCGCCGATGCGGGCTGGGGCATCGTCTTCGCTCGCAACGCCCAGGAGGCCGCGGACCTCACCGCCATCGCGCGACGCGCGGCGGAGGAGGCGGAGACGCCGGTGCTCGTGTGCCAGGACGGATTCCTGACCACGCATACCCTGGAGAACGTGCGGCTGCCCGAGGACGAGCTGCTGCGGGCCTTCGTCGGCGACCCGCGCGATCGCCTGCGCGACCTGTTCGACCCCTCCGAGGCGCTGATGACCGGCGTCGTCGCCAACCAGGACAGCTACATGAAGGGACGCGTCGCGCAGCGTGACTTCGCGCGGCGCCTGGCGGTGGCCTTCGACTCCGCCTTCGCCGAATGGGCGGCCCAGACCGGGCGCGCCTACGGCCCGATCCAGCCCTACCGCACCGAGGACGCCGAGTTCGTGCTCGTGGCGATGGGCTCCACCGCCGATACCGCCACCACCGTGGTCGACCACCTCCGTCGCCAGGGGCGCAGGGTCGGCTGCCTGACGCTGACCGTGTTCCGTCCCTTCCCGGCCGCCGCGCTGGCGGCCGCGCTCGGCAACGCCACCGCCGTGGCCGTGGTGGAGCGCACGGACGAGCCGCTCGCCGGCGACAACCCGCTGGCCCGCGAGCTGAAGGCCGCGGTGGCCGACATCGCCGCCGAGGGCACCCGCGTCCCGCGCGTGGTTGGCGCGTCCGCCGGCCTCGGGTCGCGCGACGTGTCCGCCGGCGACCTCGTGGCGGTCTTCGACTGGCTGGCCGATCCGGACGCGCTCCGCGAGCGGTCGCGCGCGGTGCTCGGCGTGGCGCACCCCGACGCCCTGCCGGTCGAGCCGCTCGAGCTGCGGCCGGCGGGGGCCTACTCGCTGCGCGGCCACTCCATCGGCGGCTTTGGCTCGGTGACCACCAACCGCCTGGTGGCGACCGTGGTTGCCGATCTGTTCGACCGCCACGTGCAGGCCTACCCGCGCTACGGCTCGGAGAAGAAGGGACTGCCGACGACGTACTACCTCACCATCGCGAGCGAGCCGATCCGCCAGCACGCCGAGCTGCGGCAGGTCGAGTTCGTGCCGATCCACGCCGCTTCGGCGTTCCGGCACGGAGCACCGCTGTCCGGCCTGGTGGACGGTGGCACGCTCTTCATGCAGACCCCGCTCACCGACCCCGACGAGATCTGGACCTCGATCCCGGCCGATGCCCGCAACGAGATCGTGGAGCGCCGGATCCGGGTCGCCGCGCTCGACACCGCCGACCTGGCCCGGGCCCACGCCCCGCGGCCAGACCTCGAGGTGCGGATGCAGGGCGTGGCGCTGGTCGGGGTCTTCCTGCGCCTGGCGCCCTTCGCCGATGAGGCCGGCCTCGACCGCGCCGCGCTGCTGGAGGGGGTCCGGGCGCGCCTCGGCCGCTTCTTCGGGAAGCGGGGCGCACGCGTCGTCGACGCGAACCTGGCCGTCGTGGCCGCGGCGTACGACGGCGTCATCGACGTGACCGCGGCGCTCGAGCGCCGCACCGACCAGCCGGTGCCGCAGCTCGCGGGCGCGGAGCCGGTGCCACTTCTCGAGGAGGCGATCCGGTGACCATCGACGTTCCGAGCCCCAGCGTGGCCGAGCTCATGAGCATCGACCCCGTCACCATCGGCGCCGACGAGCCGGCGCATGCCGCCGAGAAGCGCATGGCGGAGCGCCGTGTGAGCGGTCTGCCGGTGGTCGACCGCGACGGCCACCTGGTGGGCGTCGTGAGCCAGACCGACATCGTCCGGGCCCATGCCTCCGGCCAGTCGCTCGAATCCTGGCCGGGCCTCGCGGTCCGCCATCTCATGACCGCGCCGGCGATCACGATCCGCATCGACGCGTCGCTCGTCGACGCCGCGCGCCGCATGGAGGACCGGCACGTCCATCGGCTCGTCGTGGTGGCCTCCGACGATCGCACGCCGATCGGCGTCGTCTCGACCCTCGACCTCGTCGGCAGCCTGGCCGACTGCCTCGAGGCGCGCGAGGCACGGGAGCTGCGCGATGGCCGTTGACCTCGTCAAGGAGCCCGGCGAGCCGAAGGAGGCGCACGAGAGCCGCCTGGCCGCCGTCCTGCCGCTGTTCGACGTGGAGGCCTACGTCGACGACTTCAACCGTGGCATCGTGCCGGCCTACCAGCGCGGCTCAGCCGACGCGGGGCTTCCCGCCGACGCCGGCGTGGCGCGCAGCATCATCCCGCCGGGCACCGCGGCGGTCCGCGACTTCAGCCACCTCGCGCCCCAGATCCCCGAGCTCGACGCGGCGAAGTGCGTCGGCTGCATGGCCTGTGTCAGCGCGTGCCCCGACACCGCCATCCTGGGCGTTGCCGTTCCCGAGCCGCAGCTGGCGGGCGCCATCGGCGCCTTCGCCGAAGGACAGCCCGACCCGGAGCTCGCCACGCGGACGGCGGGTGAGCACTTCGTGCGGACGACGAAGTACGCGGACGTTCCGGCCAAGCGCGGCCTGGAGCCGGCGCAGTTCGGCATCTTCGTGGACCCGGTCCACTGCAAGGGCTGCGCGGAGTGCGTCGAGGTCTGCAGCGCGCTCGGCCACGATGCGCTGCGGATGATCGACAAGGTCGCGCAGGAGGCCTCCGGCGAGGCCACCCTGGACCGATACGCCCGCGACATCGGCTTCTTCCGCTCGCTGCCGCCGACGCCGCCGGAGTACCGCAACGAGAAGGCGCTCGCCGACCTCATGCTCGGCGAGCACGCCCTCGGCTACGTGGGTGGCGCGGGCTCCTGCGCCGGCTGCGGCGAGGCGACCGCGGTGCGGATGCTCGTCGCCGCCACGCGCCAGGTGCACGGGCCGGAATCGATGGGCATCGTGGCGGCCACCGGCTGCAACACGGTCTACGGCAGCACCTACCCGTTCAACCCGTTCCAGGTGCCGTGGACGAACTCGCTGTTCGAGAACGCCCCGGCCGACGCGCTCGGCATCCGCCAGCGCTGGGACCAGGCCGGCCACCCCGATCGCCGGCTGTGGGTCCTCGGCGGCGACGGCGCGATGTACGACATCGGCTTCCAGGCCCTGTCCCGCATGGTCGCCTCAGGGACCGATGTGAAGGCGATGGTGCTCGACACGCAGGTGTACTCGAACACCGGCGGACAGGCGTCGACCGCCAGCTTCGGCGGCCAGGTCACGAAGCTGTCCGCCTACGGCAAGGACCTCCACGGGCGGCCGGAGCGGCGCAAGGAGCTGGGGCGCATCCTCATCGGCCATGGCGACGTCTACGTCGCGCAGACCACGCCGGCGCACCTCAACCACTTCTACCGGGCGGTGATGGACGCCAACGAGTACCCCGGTCCCGCCGTGATCATCGTCTACACGCCCTGCCAGCCGGAGCACGGCATCGCCGACGACGCGTCGACGCGGCAGGCGAAGCTGGCGGTGCAGAACCGCGCTTTCCCGCTGTTCACCTACGACCCGCGGCGTGGCGAGACGATCGCCGAGCGACTCAGCCTGCAGGGCAACCCGGCCCTGCGCGAGGACTGGTTCTCCGCCCCCGACGGCTCGGTCCAGGACTTCCTGGCCTTCGCCCGCACCGAGGGCCGTTTCGCGCCCCACTTCGCCGCCGACGGTTCGCCGAGCGCCGAGATCCAGGCCACCCAGGCGGATCGGCTGGCGAACTGGCGCACGCTCCAGGAGCTCGCCGGCCTGCGCTGACCCTTGGCGGGGTCGATTGGCGGTGCCGCGGTCCCGCTGCGACGTGCCAAATTGACCACCCTGTGGTGACATCGATCAAGAAACGCCCGGATCCTCGCGATCTGACCAGCCGGTGGTCAATTCTGGGGTAGAAACGGCCGAAATCGAGCCTCCGCGGCCGACATCGTGATCGATATCACCACCCGCTGGTCAACGACAACATCACCACCGCCCGGCAGAGCAGAAGGTCACGCCGCAGCACTGATGGGAGAATGGCAGCATGGCAACCACGAGGCTTGGCAAGGACGACCTGCGACGGATCGACGCCTGGTGGCGTGCGGCGAACTACCTGTCGGTGGGGCAGATCTACCTGCTGGACAACCCGCTCCTGCGCGAGCCGCTGCGGGCGGAGCACGTGAAGCCGCGCCTGCTCGGCCACTTCGGGACGGTGCCCGGTCTCACGCTCCTCTACGCGCACCTCAACCGTGCCATCCGGGAGCGCGACCTGAACGCGATCTACATCACCGGCCCCGGGCACGGCGGCCCCGGCCTGGTGGCGGCGGCCTACCTGGAGGGAACCTACAGCGAGGTGTACCCGGCAATCAGCCGCGACGCCGAGGGCCTGCGCAACCTCTTCCGCCAGTTCAGC
Source organism: Candidatus Limnocylindria bacterium (assembly GCA_036556985.1). Taxonomy (GTDB): domain Bacteria; phylum Chloroflexota; class Limnocylindria; order QHBO01; family QHBO01; genus JAPSGM01. The sequence continues at coordinate 27,606 of DATBIK010000018.1, forward strand.
TTCCCCGGCGGCATCCCGTCGCACGTGGCCCCGGAGACGCCGGGCTCGATCCACGAGGGCGGCGAGCTGGGGTACGCGCTGTCCCACGCCTACGGCGCGGCCTTCGACAACCCGGACCTGGTGGTGGCCTGCGTCATCGGCGACGGCGAGGCCGAGACCGGGCCGCTGGCCGGCAGCTGGCAGGCGAACAAGTTCGTCGACCCGCGGACCGATGGCGCGGTGCTGCCCATCCTGCACCTGAACGGCTACAAGATCGCGAACCCCACCGTCCTGGCCCGGATCCCGACCGACGAGCTCCTCGCCCTCATGCGCGGGCACGGGCATCGGCCCATCCTGGTGGCGGGAGAGGACCCGGAGCGGGTGCACCGCGACCTGGGCGCGGCCATGGACGACGCCCTGGACGACATCGCCGACATCCAGCGGCGGGCGCGGACCTCGCGCACGCCCATCCAGCGACCGGCCTGGCCGATGATCATCCTGCGCACGCCGAAGGGCTGGACTGGCCCGGAGAGCGTTGACGGCAAGCCGGTCGAGGACACGTGGCGCTCGCACCAGGTGCCGATGACCGACGTGCGCACCAACCCGAAGCACCTGGCGCTCCTCGAGCGCTGGATGCGCTCGTATCGGCCCGACGAGCTCTTCGACGCCGAGGGCAGGCTCGTCCCGGAGGTCGCGGAGCTGGCGCCCACGGGAGAGCGGCGCATGAGCGCGAACCCGCACGCCAACGGCGGGCTGCTGCTCAAGGACCTGCTGCTGCCGGACTTCCGCAACTACGCGGTCGATGTCACATCGCCGGCGACGAGCAGCGCGGAGGCGACCCGCGTGCTCGGCACCTTCCTCCGCGACGTGGTGCGGCGCAACCCGGACAACTTTCGGATCGTGGGGCCGGACGAGACGGAGTCGAACCGGCTGGGGACGGTGTACGAGGCCACCGACAAGCAGTGGGCCGCCGAGACGCTCCCGGTCGACGAGCACCTCGCTCGCGAGGGGCAGGTCATGGAGGTCCTCTCCGAGCACCTGTGCCAGGGCTGGCTGGAGGGCTACCTGCTCACCGGGCGGCACGGCCTGTTCAGCTGCTACGAGGCCTTCATCCACCTCGTCGACTCGATGTTCAACCAGCACGCCAAGTGGCTGAAGACGACCAGCGACATCCCCTGGCGGCGGCCGATCGCCAGCCTCAACTACCTGCTGTCGAGCCATGTCTGGCGGCAGGACCACAACGGCTTCAGCCACCAGGACCCCGGCTTCATCGACCACGTCGTGAACAAGAAGGCGGAGATCATCCGCGTCTACCTGCCGCCGGACGCGAACTGCCTGCTGTCCGTGGCCGACCACTGCCTGCGCAGCCGGCACTACGTGAACGTGATCGTCGCCGGCAAGCAGCCGGCGCTCAACTACCTGTCGATGGACGAGGCGGTGCTGCACTGCACCCGCGGCGTCGGCATCTGGGACTGGGCGGGCACCGATGACGGTGGCGAGCCGGACGTGGTCCTCGCCTGCGCGGGCGACATCCCGACCCTGGAGACGCTCGCCGCCGCCGATCTCCTGCGCCGGCACCTTCCCGACCTGCGGGTGCGGGTCGTCAACGTCGTCGACCTCATGCGCCTCCAGGACGAGAGCCAGCACCCCCACGGCATGCCGGCCAGCGAGTTCGACGCGCTCTTCACCACCGACCGGCCGATCATCTTCGCCTACCACGGCTACCCGTGGCTCATCCATCGGCTCATGTACCGGCGCACCGGCCACGCCAACCTGCACGTGCGCGGCTACAAGGAAGAGGGCACCACCACCACGCCCTTCGACATGGTCATGCTCAACGACCTGGACCGATTCCACCTCGTCATCGACGTCATCGACCGCGTGCCGGGGCTCGGGGAGCGGGCCGCCCACCTGCGCCAGGAGATGGTCGACCGGCGCATCGCGGCGCGCACCTTCACCCGTGACCATGGCGAGGACGACCCGGAGATCCGCGACTGGACCTGGCCGGGCTAGGCCGCGCCGATGCGGATCCTCGTCCTCAACGCCGGCTCCAGCTCGCTGAAGACGAGCCTCGTCGGCGAGCCCGGCGACGTGACCGTCTCGCGCAGCGAGCTGCAGCGTCCCGCCCACGCCGGATGGACCGATGCGCTCCGCGCGGCGTTGGCCGATGCCGGTCGCGTGGACGCCATCGGGCACCGCGTCGTCCACGGCGGTGAGCGCCACGTGACGCCGCTGCTGCTCACCGAGCGCGTGCTGGCCGACCTCGACGAGCTGCGCGACCTCGCCCCGCTCCACAACGGGCCGGCGCTGGAGGTGATCGAGTCGGCGCGCGACGCCTTCCCCGACCTGCCGCAGGTCGCCTGCTTCGACACCTCTTTCCACGCCACGCTGGACCGTGCCGCGCGGACGTACCCGCTCCCCTGGGAGTGGACTCGCGACTGGGGGCTGCGGCGCTACGGGTTCCACGGCCTGTCGGTGGCGTGGGCCGCCGAGCGTGCGGCGGTCCTCCTCGAGCGGCCGCCGGCCGAGCTCGGGATGGTGGTCGCCCACCTCGGCAGCGGATGCTCGGTGACGGCCGTCCAGGGTGGGCGCTCGGTCGACACCTCGATGGGCATGACGCCGCTCGAGGGACTGATGATGGGGACCCGTTCCGGTTCCGTGGACCCCGGCCTCCTGCTCGAGCTGCTCGACGACCGCCGCGTGGCGCTCGACGAGCTGCGGCATGCGCTCCAGTCCCGCTCCGGCCTGCTCGGCGTCTCGGGGGTCAGCGCCGACGTGCGCCGCCTGGCCTCCGCGGCGGCCGGCGGCGACGAGCGCGCCGAGCTCGCGCTCGAGCTCTTCGTGCGGCGCGCGGCGGCCGGGGTGGCGGCGGCTGCCACCGCCCTCGCCCGGTTGGACGCGCTCGTCTTCACCGGCGGGGTCGGCGAGCACGCCGGGCCGCTGCGCTCGGCGATCTGCGCCCGCCTCCGTACGCTCGACGTGCCGGCCGTCCTGAACCCGCAGTCGGAGGAGCCGGACGAGGTGCTGAGCCTGCCCGGCTCGCCGGTGGCCGTCCTGCGCGTCGAGGCCCGCGAGGACCTCGTCATCGCCCGCGAGGTGGAGCGCCTCCTCGCCTGATCGGCGCCGCCCTCAGCGGTCCTCCAGTGCCGATGTATCGGCACGGATCGCGCCGGAGAGCGGATTGGGGCGTCATCTGACCGATCTATCGGCACACCGTGCGCACGAGCGGCGCCCCCGGGCGCGCGTCACGCTCCCCACCCACCGATAGATCGGTAGTTTTCGCGCCGGAACCTGCGGCCGGGCCCCACACGTACCGATAGAACGGTATGACGCACCCCCGGTCGGCGCAGAGCGCCATCGGCGGCCGGGGCCGGATGTCACCCCGGCCGACGGCCGAACGGCCCTGCCGCACAGCGACCGACGGCACTGATGCGCAGATGCGCATGTGACCGATGCTCGCGCCATGGAACCGATCTACGAGCTCCAGGCGGAGGTCCTCAAGACGCTCGCCCATCCGCGGCGTCTCGAGATCGTCCACGAGCTGGCGTTCGGGCCGCGGACGGTCGGCCGCCTGGCCGACGTCCTCGGCCTGCCCCAGCCGAACGTCTCCCAGCACCTCGCACTCATGCGCGCGAGCGGCGTGGTCGAGGCCGAGCGGGACGGGCGCGAGATGCGCTACCGCCTCGTCGACCCGGACATCATCACCGCCTGCGGGCTCATGCGCGGCGCGCTCCAGCGGCGCCTCGCCCGCCTCGCCGACCTGTCGCGGTCGAGCGGCGACGAGGGCCGCGCCACCATCCCGGTCGCCGCCGGCGGCCACAGCTAGGGGATCCGATGATGGACCAGACCCTCTCCCTCGTCCTGTTCTCGGGGACGGACGACAAGCTCAACTCCGCGGCGGTGATGACCGCCGGTGCGGCCGCGGTCGGCAAGCCGGTGCACATCTTCCTGCAGTACTGGGCGCTCGACGCCTTCCGCCGCGATCGGATCGACCAGGACCACGGGCTGGCGCCCGAGGCCGGCACCGGCGGCCACGCCGCCGTCCAGGCGCTCGCAGCGGCCGGCCAGGAGCCCTGGCACGAGACCCTGCGGCAGGCGAAGGACATCGGCGAGGTCGAGATCCAGGCCTGCTCCCTGTCCATGGACCTGTTCGAGATCACCCAGGACGACCTCGACCCGCTCGTCGACGGCGTGGAGGGCGTCGCCGCCTTCTGGATGGCCGCCGGCGACGGACAGGTCGTCTTCATCTGAGCGTTTTGCACGGAGGCACGTGACCGCCATGACCGTCATCGACACCCCCATCGCCCAGCGCGTCGACGCGCGTGGGCTGTCCTGCCCGCTCCCCATCGTTCGCACCGCCATCGCCATCAAGGCGTTGGCCTCGGGCGACCTGATCGAGGTGCTGGCCACCGACCCCGGTTCCACCAAGGATTTCACCGCGTGGGCGAAGACCACGGGCCACGAGCTGGTCGAGTCATCGGTCAGCGACGGCGTGTTCCGCTTCGTCCTGCGCCGAAAGTGAGGCATCGGCCATGACGACCACCATCACCCGCCCCGAGACGTTCCTGCCGCCCGAGCTCATGGACGGCCTGGACGACCCGGTGCCGAGCGAGGAGCTGGCGCCGGTCGAGGAGACCGCGGGCAAGACCGGCGAGCTGCTCATCATCTGCGAGAGTGGCGACCTGGAGCGGACCTGGGCCACCACGATCCTCGCCTCGTCGGCGGCCGCCAGCGGTCAGCCGGTGAGCATCTTCTTCACCTTCTGGGGCTTCTTCCCGCTCGTGAAGCCGGGCATCCGCATCACCGGCACGAACTGGATGCAGCGGATGCTGTCGGTCATGAACCGGCCGGGCATCGACCACGCCAAGCTGAGCAAGCTGAACTTTCTCGGCATGGGGCCCTGGATGATGAAGAAGCTGGCCAAGCAGTACGGCGTGGCCGAGCCGCGCGAGCTGCTGGAGATGGCCCAGGCCCTGGGCGTCCGCCTCATCCCCTGCCAGATGAGCATGGACCTCATGGGCATCAAGCGCGAGGACCTCATCGACGGCCTCGAGGAGCCGGCGGGCGCCGCCACCGTGCTCCAGATGATCAGCGACGGCGC